>NZ_JADFUD010000002.1:0-267363 GCF_054820065.1 Bradyrhizobium sp. UFLA06-06 | reverse complement strand
TCCAGCCAGCATGGTGAATCAGAAACACACTGATTTGGGAATCCCAAATCGATTCAACCTAAACCCATCCCGCTTTAACTCCCGGCCAGATCTACATCGTGCCGAAAGGTGTCGAGCATCGTCCGGTCGCACGGGAGGAGGTCCATCTGCTGCTGATCGAGCCGACCGGGACGCCGAACACAGGTGATGCGGCGACGGCGGCGGCAAGGAAAGTGGTGTGAAACTGGCAGGATGGGTGGAGCGAAGCGATGCCCATCATTTTGACCGCGGCCCCGAGTTGAAGAGCAAGGCTCGGGCGATCCATGTCGCGCGAATGCGAAAGTATGACTCACCGGCAGCGCAATACATGCGGTGTCGTCCCTGCGAGAGCAGGGACCCATAGCCGCCGACGTCAGCTGGCTTGCTGCGCTGGAGCCACAGCCTGTTTCAACAACGCAGCCCTGTGGTTATGGGTCCCTGCTTTCGCAGGGACGACGTGTGGAATGAGCAGCGAGCTCTCATTCTCTTTGGTGTCATCGCCCGCGCATGCGGATGATCCAGTACGCCGCGGCTTCTCGGTTCAAGCACCAGCGTCTCTGGAATACTGGATCGCCCGGTCGAGCCGGGCGATGACAGCGAGATGAGCTGCGCATCAGCGGTGCATCGCATCGCGCGAGAACCATCCTCATCGTCGTCCTGGCGAAGGCCAGGAGCCATTACCCCAAATCTCAATTGTTGCGCGGCGCTGGAACGACGAGTCCCGACGACAACAAAGGCCGCGGCGTATGGGTCCCTGCTTTCGCAGGGACGACGCCGGAGAGTGTTGCGTCTACCCCTCCGCCTCAATCCACTCCGCAGCGCAGCGCCACAGCGCATCGCGGTGTTCGCTGCGGAAGAAGCCGAGATGGCCGATCGCTTTTGCGCCGGCGTCGGCGGGACGGATCGAGATGATCTCGGGCGTGATCGACGTGAAGGCGGAACACAGCAATTCGACCGCTGGCCGCGTTGCCCAGGTGTCGTCGGTCATGACAAGCGCGCGGAGCTTGCCCTTGAACTTCGGAAAATTTTCGCGCGCCGTCAGCGTGGCATCATCGAGCAGATAGCGCTCCCGCATCACCCAGCTCCGCCATTGCTCGAACGCCCCCCTCGGCAGGTCCATGCCGAGGCCGGCCCAGGCGGGGAGGTAGCCGAGCGTGCGCGCCAGCGGCAGGCCGACGCCGTTCAGGAAGGCGACGACGCGGTAGCGCTCGGGCGAGGCCATCAGCTTCCAATAGGCAGCCTGCGAGGCGATCAGGAGCGCGCGCGGGATCTCGGCATTGTTGGCGAGGAGCCCGAGCGCTTGGCCGCCGAAGGAGTGCCCGACATAGGCGAAGGGGAGGTTGCGGTAGCGCTCGCGCATCCAGTTCACCGCCGCGGTGGCGTCGAGCGCGGCCCAGTCCGCCATCGTGGCCTTGAAGCCGGCGAGCGATTTCGGCTTGTTGAGGCCGGTCGCCGCCATCGGGCGGCTATCGCCGGTGCCGCGGTAGTCGTAGGTCAGCACCGCCGCGCCGCGGCGGGCGAGGTAGCCGGCAAAGCCGCGATAGACCTTGCGGGGCACGGCGGTCGCCGAGTTGATCAGGACGGCGTGGCGCCGCGTGCCGCGCGGCAGGAACAGCGTCGCGGCGAGCGGATAGCCATCTGCGGCCGGCACGACGATGTCGTCGCTAAAAACGTCGTCCAGCGCGGCGGAGGCCACGGCGATTTCCCCGGCATTCATGCTATGCTCTACCAAATGCGAATTCGGATTTCCCTGCAAGGGCTTGACCAGATTGCAGGAATCCTTCTAGCGGGAAAGCGGGGGCCTGTGTATAAGCCGGGCTTTCGTCGTGCCGTGATTAAGTTGCGGTTTTTGCTCAGGAGTTGACCTCATGTCCGAGCGGTGGACACCCGATAGCTGGCGCGCCAAGAAGGTGCTGCAGGTGCCCGATTATCCCGATGCCAAGGCATTGGCGGATGTCGAGGCCCAGCTGGCGACCTTTCCGCCGCTGGTGTTTGCGGGCGAGGCGCGCAGCCTGAAGAAGGCGCTGGGGCGGGTCGCCGCCGGCGAGGCCTTCTTGCTGCAGGGCGGCGACTGCGCCGAGAGCTTTGCCGAGCACGGCGCCAACAACATCCGTGACTTCTTCCGCGTCCTGCTGCAGATGGCGGTCGTGCTGACCTATGCCGGCGCGCTGCCGGTGGTGAAGGTCGGCCGCATCGCCGGCCAGTTCGCAAAACCGCGCTCGTCGCCGACCGAGAAGCAGGGCGATGTCGAGCTGCCGAGCTATCGCGGCGACATCGTCAACGACATCGCCTTCACGCCGGAAGCGCGCATTCCCGATCCGCAGCGCCAGCTGATGGCTTATCGCCAATCCGCCGCGACGCTGAACCTGCTGCGCGCGTTTGCGACCGGCGGCTTCGCCAATCTCGGCAGCGTGCATCAGTGGATGCTCGGCTTCCTGAAGGATTCGCCGCAGTCACGCCGCTACAAGGAGCTGGCCGACCGCATCTCGGATGCGCTGAACTTCATGCGCGCCTGCGGCCTCGACCTCGAGAGCCATCCCGAGCTGCGCGCCACCGATTTCTACACCAGCCACGAGGCACTGCTGCTCGGCTACGAGCAGGCGATGACGCGGGTCGATTCCACCACCGGCGACTGGTACGCGACCTCCGGCCACATGATCTGGATCGGCGACCGCACCCGTCAGCTCGATCACGGCCATGTCGAATATTTCCGCGGCATCAAGAATCCGATCGGCCTGAAATGCGGCCCGTCGCTGAAGCCGGACGAGCTGTTGAAGCTGATCGATATCCTCAATCCCGACGATGAGCCGGGGCGCCTGACCCTGATCAACCGGTTCGGCGCCGACAAGGTCGGCGACCATCTGCCGGGCCTGATCCGCGCCGTGCAGCGGGAAGGGCGCAAGGTGGTGTGGTCGTGCGATCCGATGCATGGCAACACCATCACCTCGACCTCGGGCTACAAGACGCGGCCGTTCGACCGCGTGCTGTCGGAGGTGAGGTCGTTCTTCCAGATCCACGCCGCCGAAGGCACCCATGCCGGCGGCGTGCACCTCGAGATGACCGGACAGGACGTCACCGAATGCATCGGCGGCGCGCGCGCCATCACCGATGAGGACCTCAACGACCGCTACCACACGGTCTGCGATCCCCGCCTCAACGCCGAACAGTCGATCGACATGGCCTTCCTGATCGCCGAGCTCTTGAAGCAGGAGCGCGCCGGCAAGGTCAAACCGATGCCGGCCGCTGCGGGGTTGTGATTTGGGGCAGGTGACTTTGGGGGCCGTGACTTGCTGAGGTTCTGGCGAGCCACCATCAACTCGCGCAACGGGCTGGCATTCGCCATTCGCTCGGAGCAGGCGATTCGCGAGGAGGTGGTGGCGTTGGCGCTGTCGCTGCCGCTGGCCTGGCTGGTCGGCGCCACCGTGATGCGCCGGGTCGAATTGGTCGCGACCGTGGTGCTGGTGCTCGTCATCGAGCTGCTCAACACCGCGATCGAGAAGCTCGCCGATCGCCTGACCATGGATCACGATCCGCAGATCGGGCGGGTCAAGGATATGGGCTCGGCCGCGGTTGGCGTCGCGCTCGTCATGGCCGGCCTGTTCTGGCTGTTCGCCCTCGCCGAACGCATGGGCGCGTTCTGATCCCGAGCAGGATCCGGAAAAGTGGGAACCGGTTTTCCGATCAGATCATGCTCAAAAGAAGCTCTCGCCGGTCATGGTGCGATTTCTGCAATCGCACCATGAGCGGAAGGTGATTGAAGTTTGCGGTTGTGCAGGACAACTTAAGCGTATGAGCGAACAACAGATCAAGATTACCCTGGCGCAACTCAATCCGACGGTCGGTGACGTCACCGGCAACGCCGCGAAGGCGCGCGCCGCGCGCGAGACGGCCAAGGCCGACGGCGCCGACCTCGTGGTGCTGTCGGAACTGTTCATCGCCGGCTATCCGCCGGAGGATCTGGTGCTCAAGCCGGCGTTCCAGTCGGCCTGCCGCGCCGCGATCGAGCAACTGGCGCGCGAGACCAGGGATGGCGGCCCGGCGATGCTGATCGGCACGCCCTGGGTCGAGGACGGCAAGCTCTACAATGCCTGCGCGCTGCTCGACGGCGGCCGCATCGCCGCGCTGCGCTTCAAGGCCAATCTGCCGAATTACGGCGTGTTCGACGAGAAGCGGCTGTTCGCGCGCGGCCCGGCGCCGGGCCCGGTGACGGTGCGCGGCGTGCGCATCGGCGTGCCGATCTGCGAGGACATCTGGCTCGAGGAGTCCGAAGAGTACGAGAACGTCGTCGAATGTCTCGCCGAGACCGGCGCCGAGATCCTGGTGGTGCCGAACGGCTCGCCCTATGCCCGCGACAAGGCCGACCTCAGGCTGTCGATCGTGGTCGCACGCGTCACCGAGAGCGGACTGCCGCTGGTCTATCTCAACGAGGTCGGCGGCCAGGACGAGCTGATCTTCGACGGCGCCTCGTTCGCGCTGAATGCCGATCTCTCCGTCGCGGCGCAGCTTCCGGCGTTCGAGGAGAGCATCACGACGCTGACCTGGCGCAAGACCGCCGACGGCTGGCGCTGCTCGGGGCCGATCACGGCGCAGCTCGAGGGCGACAAGGCCGATTACGCGGCCTGCGTGCTCGGCCTGCGCGACTATGTCCGCAAGAACGGTTTTCCCGGCGTGCTGCTCGGCGTCTCCGGCGGCATCGACTCGGCGCTGTGCGCGGCGATCGCGGTCGATGCGCTCGGCGCCGACAAGGTGCGCGGCGTGATGCTGCCGTTCCGCTACACCGCGCAGGTGTCGCTCGACGATGCCGCCAAGCTCGCCGCAGCGCTCGGCATCCGCTACGAGATCCTGCCGATCGCCGATGCCGTGAACGGCTTCGAGACGATTCTGGCGCCGGTGTTCAAGGGGCTGGAACGTGACATCACCGAGGAGAATTTGCAGGCGCGCGCCCGCGGCACGCTGTTGATGGCGATCTCCAACAAGACCGGCGCGATGGTGGTGACCACCGGCAACAAGTCGGAGATGTCGGTCGGCTACGCCACGCTGTATGGCGACATGAATGGCGGCTTCAATCCGATCAAGGACATCTACAAGACCGAGGTGTTCCGCCTGTCGAGCCTGCGCAATGGCTGGAAGCCGGACGGCGCGCTCGGGCCGTCAGGCGAGGTGATCCCGGTCAACATCATCATCCGGCCGCCGACCGCCGAGTTGCGCGAGAACCAGACCGACCAGGATTCGCTGCCGCCCTACGACGTGCTGGACGCGATCCTCGAACGGCTGGTGGAGCGCGAGGAGCCGCTGGCGACCATCATCGAAGCCGGCTTCGACCGCGACGTGGTGGCCCGGGTCGATCGCCTGCTCAACATCGCCGAATACAAGCGGCGGCAGGCGGCGCCGGGGGTGAAGGTGACGCGGAAGAATTTCGGCCGCGACCGCCGCTATCCCATCACCAACCGCTTCCGCGATTTCGGCAAGGCGCTGCCGGCGCCCGACGAGACGCTGGTGGCGCGCACCTCGCGCGCGTCGGCGGAAGCGTTCGAGGGCTGAGCTCTTCTTACCGCTTCGGGATGAAGGTCGGGCCGACGGTGCGGATCTGGCCGTCGCTCGCCGGCGCGGCCGCCGGTGCCGTGGCGTCAGCGGCTGCGGGCGCGCCTTTCTTGCCGGCGGCGGCCTTGGTCTGGGCGCGCTGCTGCATCTTTCGCGCGCTCTCCTCGGTGACGATGATATCGCCCTGCTGCTCGGCGGACGCCTTGTCGTCGACCGCCTTCAGCGCCTCGGCCCAGCTCTGGCCGGCCGGTTTGCAGGAGCAGGACGGATTGAACTCGGTGCGGTACTTGAAGGCGTTCGGCAGCGACGAGTAGGACACACCGCTGATCGAGACCGCCTGGTTGATGTCCTCGCCGGGATTTCGGTAGGTGAACAGGCTGGCATCCGCGGCGGGGCACTGCGCCTTGCAGATCTGCTCGTCGGCGGCGAAGCGCGCCTGCACCGTTGCGAACGAGATCGGGAAATAGGCGCCGTCGCAGGTGCGGACGCAGACGGTGCGGAAGGTGCCGGACTGGGCGCCATACTGCGCATCGGGCGGGGGCAGCGGATTGTTGGGATTGCCGCCGCCACCGCCGCCGAACAGGTTCTCGAGGAAGTTGCCGGGGCCACGCGCGGCCGCGGCATATTGCGGACCGCAATTGTTCTGCGCCAGCGCGGTCAGGACCGAGCGGCGCTGGTTCTCGCGGTCGGCGCCGCCGAGCCCGCCGGAGCGCAGCCGCTCGAGATTGGCGGTGATCTGGTCGAGATTGGCGCGCATCTGCTGGATCTGGGTGTTGACCGGACCGCACTGCGCCGAATTGTTGTTGAAGAGCGAGAAGAACCCGGAGCTGTCGCAGCCCATACGCCGCGCCTGCGCCGTCACGCGATCCAATTCGCCCTGCTGGCGGGTTGCTGCGTCCTGATAGCGGCGGATCTGCTCGTCCTTGGCCGGATCGCCGGAGCCGCCGCCGCGGTCGATCGCCGCCAGCTGGCCTTCGAGCCGGCCGCACATCGGATTGGCCTGCGGATTGGGCTGCGGCGCGGCTTGCGGAGCCGGACCGGGCGGGCCGGGCGGCACTTGCGCCAGGGCATGCGTGGCGGGCAGGGCCATGCCGGCCAGCACGGCGCACGTCAGAAACCAGCAGGAGAAGCGAGAACGGGAGCTATTGGGCATATCCGGCCATTAGAACGACGCCGCGCGGCGATCAACGCCAAAGCGCGCGGGCAAGGCCGCTGCAATAGCCGTTTCTCGGGGCAGCGTCACGTCGTTTCCGGGGCGCCGGTGTGGCAATAACCCCGCCCGACCAGCGGCTTGGCTCAACGCTGGCAGGTGATGGCGACGAATTCGCCGCAGCTGTTGCCGCCGCATTTTTCATTCGCGGCGTGCGGAACCGCGCCGGTGATCTCGTCGGGATCGACGCGGCGGTAGTTGGTGGCCTGCGCAAAATCGCGTGACCGGCAATAGGCGCGGGCGGCGGAGGCTCCGCAGCGATCGCCGCGGGCGAGGCACTGGTCGATGCCGTAGCCGTCGGCCTGGTTGGCGACGATGAAGACGCGGCTGTCGGCCAACGCGGCCGAGGAGACAAGGAGGGACGGAGCAAGGACGAGCGTGCAGGCAATCAATGCTGAAATGGGCCGCATGGTGCACCGATGAAAATGGCGGGGAATCCGCATGCGTCCGGATACGCCCAAATCCTTAATAATGATTAACCATGAGGGCGTCGGCGTGATTTCGGTGCGGGGCGGGGCGGCAAACCGCCCGAAAACAGCCCCTTGACGCGATAAAGGGGCCGTGAGACATGGTGGAACCATGAACGGCCACCTCGCCATCTGCAGCATTTGCCGCGAGATTATGAGCTAGCGATTCGCTGGCTGAGGCCGTCTTTTCTCAACACATGAGAGCATTGGACCGCCCGGCCGCAAGGGAACGGTTTCCATGGATTTGCGCCTCTACGATACGCTGACCCGGGAGAAGCGGCCGTTCGTGCCGCTCGATGCCGACAACGTCCGCATGTATGCCTGCGGACCAACGGTCTATGACTTCGCTCATATCGGCAACGGCCGCGCGGCTATTGTCTTCGACGTGCTGTTTCGCGTGCTGCGCCATCGCTATGGCGCCGATCACGTGACCTATGTCCGCAACATCACCGACGTCGACGACAAGATCAACGTCCGCGCCGCGCGGGATTATCCCGGCGTGCCGCTGAACGAGGCGATCCGCAAGGTCACCGAGCAGACCTACCAGCAGTATCAGGACGATGTCACGGCGCTCGGCTGCTTGCCGCCGACCGTGCAGCCGCGCGCGACCGAGCATATCCCGGAGATGCGCGCGATCATCGAGAAGCTGGTCGCCGGTGGCTTTGCCTATGTGGCCGAGGATCACGTGCTGTTCTCACCGCAGGCGATGAACGCGGCCAACTCGATGTTGCCGCGCTACGGCGCGTTGTCGAAGCGTTCGCTCGACGAGATGATCGCGGGCGCCCGCGTCGACGTCGCGCCCTACAAGCGCGACAACACCGACTTCGTGCTGTGGAAGCCGTCGAAGCCGGGCGAGCCCTCATGGCCGTCACCGGCCGGCATCAAGGTCGAGGGCCGTCCCGGCTGGCACATCGAGTGCTCGGCAATGGCCTGGAAGCATCTCGGCGAGAAGTTCGACATCCATGGCGGCGGCATCGACCTGGTGTTCCCGCACCATGAGAACGAGCTCGCCCAGACCTGCTGCGCGTTCCACTCCGACCGCATGGCCAATGTCTGGATGCATAACGGCTTCCTGCAGATCGAAAGCGAGAAGATGTCGAAGTCGCTCGGCAACTTCTTCACGATCCGTGATCTCTTGGCCGATTGGCCCGGCGAAGTGCTGCGGCTTGCCATGCTGAAGACGCATTATCGTTCGCCGCTCGACTGGACCGTGAAGGCCACAGAGGAGGCCGCGAAGACGCTCGACGACTGGTACGCGGTCGCGGCCGACGCCGAGCCCGGCGCGCCGTCGCCGGCGATGGTCGAGGCGCTCTACGACGACCTCAACACCGCGCAGGCGATGGCGGTGCTGCACGGCCTGCGCAGTGCTGCGTCGAGCAGCGAACAGAGCCGCAAGGAGTTTGCCGGCTCGCTCCGGCTGCTCGGCTTCCTTTCGGAGAGCGCGGCTGCGTGGGAGGCGCGCAAGCAGCAGGCGAGCGGCGTCGATGCCGCAGCTGTCGAGGCGCTGATTGCCGAGCGCACCGCGGCGCGGGCGCGCAAGGATTTCAAGGAGTCCGATCGGATCCGCGATCAGCTCGCCGCGATGGGCGTTGCGATCAAGGACGGAAAGGATGCCGAAGGAAAGCCGATCACCACCTGGGAGGTCGCGCGATGAGCCGTTCCGCACCCGCACTCCGCCCGTATCTGCCCGACGACGCGCCGCTGCTGGCGGCGATCTTCGCTGCCTCGATCATGGACCTGACCGGCGACGACTACAGCGAGGCACAGCAGGAAGCCTGGGCGATGGCCGCCGACGACGAGGCGGCCTTCGGCAAGAAGCTCGCCGGTCAGCTCACGCTGATCGCGACCTTGCAGGGCGCGCCGGTCGGTTTCGCCTCGCTGAAGGGCGCCGATCTCATCGACATGCTCTATGTGCATCCGAGCGCGGTCGGGCAGGGTGTCGGCGGCGCGCTGTGCGATGCGCTGGAGAAGATCGCGAGCGCCCGGGGCACCAAGACCCTGAAGGTCGATGCCAGCGACACCGCGCTGGAATTCTTCCGTAAGCGCGGCTACGTCGCCCAACAGCGCAACTCCGTCACCATCAACGACGAGTGGCTTGCCAACACCACGATGCAGAAGCAGCTCGACGGTGTCGCCACCCCGGGAGGCCACGCGTGAGCCGCGAGCGCCTCTATCTGTTCGACACCACGCTGCGCGACGGCGCGCAGACCAACGGCGTCGACTTCACGCTGCAGGACAAGCAGGTGATATCAGGCATGCTCGACGCGCTCGGCATCGATTATGTCGAGGGCGGCTATCCCGGCGCCAATCCGACCGACAGCGAGTTCTTCAGCAAGAAGCCTGCGTTCGAGCACGCGCGCTTCACCGCCTTCGGCATGACGCGGCGGCCGGGCCGCTCGGCGTCGAACGATCCGGGGCTTGCCGGCATCCTCGAGGCCAAGGCGGATGCGATCTGCTTCGTCGCAAAGTCCTCGGCCTACCAGGTCCGCGTTGCGCTCGAGACCACGAATGAGGAGAACCTCGCCTCGATCCGCGACAGCGTCGCGGCCGCGAAGGCGCTCGGCCGCGAGGTGATGGTCGACTGCGAGCATTTCTTCGACGGCTACAAGGAGAACCGCGACTACGCGCTCGCCTGCGCCAGGGCGGCCTACCAGTCCGGCGCCCGCTGGGTGGTGCTGTGCGACACCAATGGCGGCACCATGCCGCATGAGATCGAGACCATCGTCGGCGACGTCGTCACGCAGGTGCCGGGCGCCCATCTCGGCATCCACGCCCATAACGACACCGAGCAGGCGGTCGCCAATTCGCTCGCCGCGGTGCGGGCCGGCGCGCGGCAGATCCAGGGCACGCTCAACGGCCTCGGCGAGCGCTGCGGCAACGCCAATCTCTGCTCGCTGATCCCGACCTTGAAGCTGAAGCAGGAGTTTTCCGACAAGTTCGAGATCGGCGTCACCACGGAGAAGCTGGCGACGCTGATGAAGGTGTCGCGCACGCTCGACGACATGCTGAACCGCGCGCCCAACCGGCACGCGGCCTATGTCGGCGAGAGCGCGTTCGTCACCAAGACCGGCATCCATGCTTCCGCGGTCATGAAGGATCCGCAGACCTATGAGCATGTGCTGCCGGAACTGGTCGGCAACCACCGCAAGGTGCTGGTGTCGGATCAGGCCGGCCGCTCCAACGTGATGGCCGAGCTCGACCGTGCCGGCATCGCCTATGACAAGAGCGATCCCCGGCTGACGCGGCTGGTCGAGGAGTTGAAGGAGCGCGAGGCGGCGGGCTTTGCCTATGAATCCGCCAACGCCTCGTTTGACCTGCTGGCGCGCCGCACCCTCGGCAAGGTGCCGGAATATTTCAAGGTCGAGCAGTTCGACGTCAATGTCGAGCAGCGCTACAACGCCAACGGCCAGCGCGTCACCGTGGCGCTCGCGGTGGTGAAGGTCGATGTCGACGGCGAGCGGCTGATCTCGGCCGCCGAGGGCAACGGCCCGGTCAACGCGCTCGACGTCGCGCTGCGCAAGGATCTCGGCAAGTACCAGAAATATATCGATGGCCTGAAGCTGATCGATTACCGCGTGCGTATCCTCAATGGCGGCACCGAGGCGGTCACGCGCGTTTTGATCGAAAGCGAAGACGAGACCGGCGAGAGCTGGACCACGGTCGGCGTCTCGCCCAACATCATCGACGCCTCGTTCCAGGCGTTGATGGATTCGGTGTTTTACAAGCTGGTGAAGTCGGGCGCACAGGCTTGAGTGATTGAGCCGTCATTCCGGGGCGATGCGAAGCAGCGAACCCGGAATCTCGAGATTCCGGGTCTGGTCCTTCGGACCATCCCGGAATGACAACGGGGAGGGAGTATCCATGATCGACCACGTCTCCGTCGGTGTCCGCGATCTGGAACGGGCCGCGCGGTTCTATGAGCCGACGCTGGCCGCGCTTGGCCTGAGTCGCCTCGTCACGCGGCCGGCGACGATCGGCTTCGGCAAGGCCTATCCCGAATTCTGGATCAATCTGCGCGCCGCGATGTCGCAGGTCCCGCATGAGAGCGGCACCCATATCTGCCTGCGCGCGAAGACCACCGCCGAGGTCGATGCCTTCCACACTGCGGCGCTGGCGTTAGGCGGCCTCTCCGATGGCCCTCCGGGCCTGCGCCCGCACGACCGCGTGCGCTACTATGCGGCCTTCGTCCTCGATCCCGACGGCAACCGCATCGAGGCCGTGACTTTTCCGAGCGAGTAGTAAAGATCTTAGGCTGGCGCTTATCTCGACCCGTCATCCTGAGGAGCGCGTAGCGCGGCTCGAAGGATGCGCGGCCACCAGCGGGGCCGTCGTGCTTCGAGACGGCCGCTTTGCGGCCTCCTCAGCATGACGGTGATGGAGCCGAAAGTGCGGCGAACAGTTACAGCCGCCGCGCCACTTCGGGCGCCAGCTCCTTCGCGGCCGCCGGTTTGCCGGCCACCGCCGAACGCAGCCGCGGCAAAATCTCGTCAACGCGGTCGGCCATCAGCACGTTGATCGGCAGCGTCGCGCGGATGAATTCGGTCGTGCGCATGTGGCTCAGCAGCGAGAGTAGGGGCTCCCAGAAGCCATCGATGTTGGCGAGCAGGATCGGCTTATGGTGACGGCCAAGCTGCTGCCAGGTCAGTTGCTCGACCAGCTCCTCCAGCGTGCCGATGCCGCCGGGCAGCGCGACGAATGCATCCGAGCGCTCGAACATCAGCCGCTTGCGCTCATGCATGTCGGGCGTGACGATCATCTCCTGAACCGAGGTCAGCGCGTTCTCGCGCGCGCGCAGGAATTCGGGAATGATGCCGGTGACGGAGCCGCCGTGGTCGAGCGTGGATTTCGCGACCGCGCCCATCAGGCCGATCGAGCCGCCGCCATAGACCAGGCGAACGTTGTTTTCGGCAAAGCTCTTGCCGAGCGCGACGGCAGCTTCAACGAAACGGGGATTGTTACCGGGGCCGGAGCCGCAATAAACACAGACAGTCTTGATTTGGTTCATATGATCCTTGTGGCACCGCAGCGTAAATAGGGTCAAGACTCCGATATGGGGATTGAGAGCCAAAAATCCCGTAAATTCCCGCGAATCGCGAACAATTTTCGTCATAAGCCTGTACGCGGCGTTCAAACGATCTATATGACGGGCACAATGGCAAACCGTGGACAAGATGTGGCGGCGGACCGCCGTGCCGCGACCGCGCGGGCGGGCGCCTGATGGTGCCGCCGCAACAGAGTGTGACCGGCGCCGCACAGCCCACGGCCACGCCGCCGGCCGCCGAGAAGGGGACGCTGCTCGGCACCCTCGTTCATCTCTGGCCCTATATCTGGCCCGGCGATCGCGCCGATTTGAAGACGCGCGTGATCTGGTCGGTGGTGTTGCTGCTGTTCGCCAAGCTCGCGACGCTGTCGGTGCCGTTCACGTTCAAATGGGCGATCGACGCGCTGAACGGCACGGGCTCGGCGCCGGTCGCGTCCTCCAACTGGATGGTGTGGCTGATCGCCTCGCCGGTGTTGATGACGATCAGCTACGGCGCGGTGCGCATCATCATGGCGGTGCTGACGCAGTGGCGCGACGGCATCTTCGCGCGCGTCGCGATGCATGCGGTGCGGCGGCTCGCCTACATCACCTTCGTGCACATGCACGAGCTGTCGCTGCGCTTCCATCTCGAGCGCAAGACCGGCGGCCTGACCCGCGTCCTCGAGCGCGGCCGCTCCGGCATCGAGACCATCGTGCGGATGGTGATCCTGCAGCTGATCCCGACCATCGTCGAGGTCGCGCTGCTGGCGGCGGTGCTGCTCTGGCAGTTCGACTGGCGCTACGTGCTCGCGGTGCTGCTCACGGTCGTCGTGTTCATGTACTTCACCTACATCGCGACCGAGTGGCGGATCGAGATCCGCCGCAAGATGAACGATTCCGACACCGAGGCGAACACCAAGGCAATCGACTCGCTGCTCAACTACGAGACGGTGAAATATTTCGGCGCCGAAGAGCGCGAGGCGCGGCGCTACGACCGCTCGATGGAGCGCTACGAGCAGGCCAGCGTGAAGACCTACACCTCGCTTGCGGTGCTCAACACCGGGCAGGCGATCATCTTCACCGCGGGGCTGACCGCGACCATGCTGATGTGTGCGTTCGGCATCCGCAACGGCACCCACACCGTCGGCGATTTCGTGCTGATCAATTCGATGATGATCCAGCTCTACCAGCCGCTGAACTTCATGGGCATGGTGTATCGCGAGATCAAGCAGGCGATCATCGACATCGAGAAGATGTTCGACGTGCTGGCGCGCGATCCCGAGGTGCAGGACATTCCGGGCGCCAAGCCGCTCGCGGTGTCGTCCGGCAGCGTGCGGTTCGAGGATGTCCGCTTCGCCTACGAGGTGGACCGGCCGATCCTCAAGGGCCTGAGCTTCGAGGTGCCGGCCGGCAAGACGGTGGCGATCGTCGGTCCCTCCGGCGCCGGCAAGTCGACGATTTCGCGGCTGTTGTTCCGCCTCTACGACGTCTCGAGCGGCCGCATCCTGATCGACGGCCAGGACATCAAGACCGTGACGCAGGCCTCGCTGCGCTCGGCGATCGGCATGGTGCCGCAGGACACCGTGCTGTTCAACGACACCATCCGCTACAACATCCGCTATGGCCGCTGGGATGCCGGCGACGACGAGGTGGAGGAGGCGGCGCGCCTCGCGCAGATCGACGGCTTCATCCGGATGTCGCCGCAGGGCTATGAGACACAGGTCGGTGAGCGCGGCCTGAAACTCTCTGGCGGCGAGAAGCAGCGCGTTGCGATCGCGCGCACGGTGCTGAAGGCGCCGCCGATCCTGGTGTTGGACGAGGCGACCTCCGCGCTCGACAGCCACACCGAGCACGAGATCCAGGGCGCGCTGGAGCGGGTCTCGCGCAACCGCACATCGCTGGTGATCGCGCACCGGCTGTCGACCATCGTCGGCGCCGACGAGATCATCGTGCTGGACCAGGGCCGGATCGCCGAGCGCGGCACCCACGCGCGGCTTTTGGCCGCCGACGGCCTCTATGCCAGCATGTGGAACCGGCAGCGCGAGGCCGAGGAAGCCCGCGAACGGCTTGCCCAGGTCGATGACGACGGCACCACGCCGAATCGGCTGCCGCCGGCGGTCACTGAATCGTCGGAGGATTCCAGCCCTGACGCGGGTGAGAAGCCCTTGCCGACCGCCGCGGAATAGTCGATTTAGGGCCTCTCCCGCCAAATGGGGCGGGGAAACGCAAGCGAGCTCTGATGTCGATCGCCAATTCCATCCGCGCGCAGATCCCGCCGATCCACCCGGAGGGGTATCCCTTCATTGGCGGCTTTGCTCTGGCGAGCCTGATCCTGTTCTGGATCTGGACCCCGCTGGGCTGGATCGGGACGCTGCTGACCGTCTGGTGCGCGCTGTTCTTCCGCGATCCGGTCCGCGTGACGCCGCTGCGCGACGGCATCGTGGTGTCGCCCGCCGACGGCCGCGTCTCGATGGTGGTGCAGGCGCTGCCGCCGGCCGAACTCGGGCTCGGCGACAAGCCGCTGCCGCGGGTCTCGGTGTTCATGAGCGTGTTCAACTGCCATGTGAACCGCAGCCCGGTGGTCGGCCGCATCGACCGCATCGCCTACCGGCCCGGCGCCTTCATCAATGCCGAGCTCGACAAGGCGAGCGAGGACAATGAGCGCAATTCGCTCGTGATCTCGACCTCCAACGGGCGCATCGGCGTGGTCCAGATCGCGGGCCTCGTGGCGCGGCGCATCGTCTGCTTCGTCAAGGAGGGCCAGTCGATCGGCGCCGGCGAGCGCTTCGGCCTGATCCGCTTCGGCTCGCGGCTCGACGTCTATCTGCCCGAGGGCACCAAGGCGCTGGTCTCCGAGGGGCAGACCGCGGTCGCCGGCGAGACGATCCTCGCGGATTTCCGGGGCGCCGATCCGGGTCGGACCTACCGCGCCGATTGATTGCTCGCACATCTAGCCCCTCATCCTGAGGAGCCCGCAAAGCGGGCGTCTCGAAGGATGCAGGCCGCCGAGAGGGGCCTCATGGTTCGAGACGCGCGTTCCACGCTCCTCACCATGAGGGGGTACGCCTGAGTCAGGCAATTAACTCTGTTTCTCCGGCTCGATCAGCCGGTTCCCGCACCGATGGCGGAGCGGGGCAGCGCTTGCTATATTGCAAAACCATGACGCCATTCGATCCGAATTCCACCGAGTATCGCCGCCGCCGGTTCCGCCCGATCCCGGTGCGGATGCTGGTGCCGAACATGATCACGCTGCTGGCGATCTGCGCCGGGCTAACCGCGATCCGGCTGTCGACGGAAGGGCGGATGGAGCTTGCGGTCGCCGCCATCGTCTTCGCCGCGATCCTCGACGGCATCGACGGCCGCGTCGCCCGCATGATCAAGGGCCAGTCGAAATTCGGCGCGGAGCTCGACAGCCTCGCCGACTTCGTCAATTTCGGCGTCGCGCCGGGCCTGATCCTGTATTTCTGGCAGCTGCATGAGCTGAACAACGGCGGCTGGATCGCCGCGATGGTGTTCGCGATCTCGGGCGGCCTGCGGCTTGCGCGCTTCAATGCCTCGATCGACGATCCGAACAAGCCGGCCTTCGCCGCGAATTACTTCACCGGCGTGCCGGCGCCGGCCGGTGCGATCACTGTGCTGCTGCCGATCTATCTCGCCTTCCTCGGCGTGCCGATGCCGCCGGCGACGCTGACGGCGTTCTACACGCTCTTGATCGCCTTCCTGATGGTGTCGCGGCTGCCGGTGTTCTCCGGCAAGACCGTGAAGATGCGCGTGCCGCCGGAAATGGTGCTGCCGGTGTTCGTTGCGGTGGTGTTCTTCGTCGCGCTGCTGATCGGCTATCCCTGGCACATCCTGTCGGCGGGCTCGGTTGCCTATTTGATCAGCCTGCCCTGGGGCTGGAAGTCCTACCGCGACCAGGAGCGCCAGCTTGCCGCGCAGACGCAAGCTGCGGGCGCACCAGCGCCGGCCGCTGCTGCTCCCTATGCAACGCCGGTCACGGAGAGCGATCGCGACGATCGTCCGACGCATCTGCATTGATGCTTCTCTATGATCCGTCATCCTGAGGAGCGCGTAGCGCGTCTCGAAGGATGCACGGCCACCAGCGGGGCCGTCGACCCTTCGAGACGGCCGCTTGCGCGGCCTCCTCCAGCGACAACGGCTTCGCCGTTGCGCGGGGGTGACGGTGATAGAGCTGGTTGCGCCTTCCCAAATATCAGCCATGAGCGTGCCTCGGTTGGGTTCGCCTGCGATCTCGGCTATAGGCTGAGACGGCCCAGCGAACGCCAAAAATCAGGAGAGAAACGCCGTGACGACATCCGCTTCCGCCCCGCTTCCTGCTTCCGTCCTTGAAGCGTTGGCGCGCTACGACACGCCGACGATCTGCAACGCGATGGAGATCGTCGCGTCGGAGCGCCGTCTGATCGGCTACACCGTGAAGCCGCTGGTCTGCCCGTTCCCGACGCTGCCGCCGATGGTCGGCTATGCCCGCACCACGACGATCCGCTCAGTGCTGAAATCCGGTCTCTCGGCCGAGGAGCAGTCGAAGCGCCGCATCGAATATTACGAATATGTCGGCACCGGCTTCGGCCCGCGCATCTCTGTCATCCAGGACATCGACGGTCCGGACGTCGGCTACGGCGCATTCTGGGGCGAGGTGCAGAGCAATGTGCACAAGGCGCTCGGCTGCCTTGGCGTCATCACCGACGGTTCGATCCGCGATATCCCGCAATGGGCGCCGGGCTTCCAGGCGCTGGCCGGCTCGATCGGTCCGTCGCACGCCTGGGTGCATGCGGAGAGCTTCGGCGGCGAGGTCCGCGTCGCCGGCATGACGGTGCGATCCGACGACCTGATCCACGCCGACAGCCACGGCGCGATCGTGATCCCCTACGAGGTCGCGGCGAAGCTGCCCGAGGCCGCCGAACTCTGCGGCCGCCGCGAGACCCCGATCCTGGACATCGCGCGTTCCAAGGATTTCTCGCTCGAGAAGCTGAAGGACGCGCTGAAGCGTTCGGCGGAAATCCACTGAGCGCGCGTTGTCGATTTGCGGAACGGCGGGCCGAAGGGCCCGCCGTTTTGCTTTCGTCAGGCCGGCGCAACCTTCGCGATCTCGTTCGCCCCGCGAACCGTCATGTCGATGGCGACATAGAGGATCACGGCGAGGCCGACATAGGCGATCCAGCGGTGGTTCTGCAGCAGCCGCGCGATGAAGGAGGCCGCTGCGCCCATCATCGCGATCGAGAGCGCGAGGCCGAACACCAGCACGATCGGCTGCTCGCGCGCCGCGCCCGCGACCGCCAGCACGTTGTCGAGCGACATCGAGACGTCGGCAACGATGATCTGCGTGGTGGCCTGCCACAGCGTCTTGCGCTGGCCCTTTGCGCCATCGGCATGTTCGGCCGTGGTCTCGTGTGCGTCGGCGCGCAGCTCGCGCCACATCTTCCAGCACACCCACAATAGCAGGATGCCGCCGGCCAGCAGCAGGCCGACGATCTGCATCAGCTGCGTGGTGACCAGGGCGAACAATATCCGCAGCAGTGTCGCGGCACCGATGCCGATCAGGATCGCTTTGCCGCGCTGCTTCGCCGGCAGGCCGGCCGCGGCAAGGCCGATCACGACGGCATTGTCGCCGGCCAGCACGAGGTCGATGACGACGACTTGCAGCAATGCGCTGAGGGCGTCGAGTGAAAACAATTCGGGCGAAAATAGTTCGGACATGGTCGCATTCCCCTTGAGGTCGGGGAGCGGACCCTTTCGACGAAACCGGCTCTTGCCGTCATGCGGACGGCAAATCCACCGCGACGCTTATCCGCGTCACGGGTCGAAGCAGGGCCACTCCAACTGAGTTCCAGTCCGACATCGCAGCTTGTGGCTGCCAGAGGGGCCCGGCCTGGGATTACGGTCGTGACACCGGACGCATTGCTGCTTCTTCCTCGAAGAACAGCGCCGCCTGATCCGGTTCGCCGAGGATTGCCGCTGCGCACCCCATGAAGGTGAACGCGCCGGCAAAATCCCACAGCGTGAGGTTCGCCACGCTTGTGCGCACGTGGATCACGCGCGCCGCAATCGCGGTAATGGCTGCCTGGACGAACAACAACAGGCTGAGCACGGGCAGCACGAGTGCGGGCTCAACCAGACGGAGCGTCAGGACGATCGGCAGCGCGGTCAGCGCGCCGAACAACAGCAGCATGCCGAACGGCTCCAGCGAGGGAGTCTTTCGCAAGATCCTGTCTGGAATGGTCGAGGACATTCCGGTCCTTTGCCGATCTTGTGCCGATCCTGGCTTGTCGTTCACGTCGAGGATATCAGAACGCGATCCCCCTGAGGCGCGACGCGGCGCCGCGCGACCGCCGGCCGCGCGACAAGATGTACGTCTGCGGTTCCGGAGAACGGCGCGCCCGGAGCGACTTTCTTGGCGCCGTTTTGGCGCCGCCGGCGCGGTGGCATGCCATGGCAAAGTCCGCGCGGCGCCTTTATCTTTGCTGACAGCGCTGGGCGAACGATCGAAAGGCAATTTCGATGAATATGGCAGGCAAGACGGTGCTGATCACCGGTTCCACCGACGGCGTCGGCCGTTACGTCGCGATGAAGCTGGCGTCGGCCGGCGCCCGGGTCCTGATCCATGGCCGCGATACCAAGCGGGCGCAGACGCTCGCCGACGAGATCAAGCGCCTCAGCGGCCGCGAGCCGATGTTCTACCAGGCCGATCTGTCCTCGCTCGTCGAGGTCCGCGAGTTCGCCCAGCTGGTGCTCGACGACCAGGAGCGCCTCGATGTGTTCGTCAGCAACGCCGGCATCGGTTCGCAAAACGAGGGGCCGGCGCGGCAGACCAGCAAGGACGGCCACGAGCTGCGCTTCGCGGTCAACTATCTCGCCGGCTTCCTGCTCGCGCATCTGTTGCTGCCGCGGCTCAAGGCGAGCACGCCGGCGCGCATCGTCAATGTCGCGTCGCTCGGCCAGCACCCGATCGATTTCGGCGACGTGATGATCACGAAGAACTACAGCGGCGCGCGCGCCTATGCGCAGAGCAAGCTGTCGCAGATCATGTTCACCATCGACCTGGCCGCGGAGCTCGAAGGCTCCGGCGTGACCGTCAACTCGCTGCACCCTGCGACCTATATGAACACCACGATGGTGCGCGCCAGCGGGGCGACGCCGATCTCGACCGTCGAGCAGGGCGGTGATGCCATCCTGCGTCTGGTCCAGGATGAAGATGTGGCAGGCCGGAGCGGGCTGTTCTTCGACGGTAAGCGCGAGGCCCGCGCCCATGCCCAGGCCTACGACGCCGAGGCGCGCAAGCGGCTCAAGGCGTTGAGCCTTACGCTCACCGGGCTGCGGGCTTCCTGATCCGGCGCGGCGCCTGCCCCCCTTGGATGCGACCTTGGGCGCGGATCGCCTCGAACAGGCGGTTGCATGCGGCCGGAACGCCGCGATCCGGCACCGTTGCAATGCCGAGCAAGAGACCCGGCTGCGCGCGCTTCGGTGAAACATACCAGGGCGAGAGCGGGGCGGGCGCCAGCCCGTGCGCGAGCAGTGCCCTGGCGATCTCGACATCGGCGGTCTTGTCCGGCAGCGTCAGCATGACGGCGAGGCCGGCAACCCGCACGTCGTTGCTCCAGCTCCGTAGCGCCGTCGTCAGCGCATCGCGGTTGTCGCAATAGGCCCGCTTGGTTCGCCTGAGATGGCGAATGTAGTGGCCGTCGCTCATGAACTCCGCCGTGGACAGCTGCACCGCCGGGCCGGGAGCAGGGACCAGGCACGTCGCGACATCGGCGAACTGCGCTGCCAATGGCTCCGGAGCAACCAGGAAGCCGAGGCGAAGCGTCGGCGAGATCGTCTTGCTGAAGGAGCCGAGATGGATCACCCGGCCGGCGCGGTCGAGCGAGGCCAGCGCCGGCGCAGCGCGGCCGTCGAGCTGTAACTCGCCGAGATAGTCGTCCTCGATGATGTAGGCTCCGGTTTGCGCGGCCCAGTCGAGCAGCTGCGTGCGACGTTGCGGCGACAGCGGCGGGCCGAGCGGCGCCTGCTGGCCCGGCGTCACGACCGCGAGTGCCGCATTGGGGGCGTGCTTGAGGCCGTGCTCGACATCGACGCCATTGGCATCGACGGGGATCGGGACGACCTCCAGCCGGCCGAGCTCGAGGCCCTTTCGCGTCAATGGAAATCCCGGGTCTTCCATCCACACGCGGCGGCCTTCGAGGCCGAGCACGCGCAGCGCGAGGCCGAGTCCGCCGGTGAAGCCCGAGGTGATGACGATTTGCGCGGGCGAGCATTCGAGCCCGCGCGCGATCGCGAGGTGCGCCGCGATCTCGCGTCTCAATTCGAGCTCGCCGCGCGGATCGATCGTGCGCGTCACCGTGCTCAATTCCGCCCGGACGGCGCGCGCGCGGATTCGCGCCAGCAGCTTGGCGGGGAGGCTATCCTGCGCGGGGACGCCCATCCGAAAGTGTCCCTGACCGCTCAGATCGCGAAGCATCTCCACGACCGATCCGGGAGCGACCGGCGCATCGGGCTTGGCGGCCTTCCTGGGCTGCCTCGCGACGGTGGTGCCGCCCGCCTTCGACGACACGATGTGCTGGGCGTCCGACAGCTTGTCATAGGCCGCCCGCACAGTGCCGCGCGCAACGCCGAGCTGCGCGGCAAGGTCGAGCCACGATGGCAGCCGGGCGCCCGGCACCAGCACGCCATTGTCGATCGCCGCCGCGATCGCCTTGCGGATCTGCTCGGAGAGCGGCGTTCTGGCCGAGCGGTCGAGCGCGATGGGAAGCGGGTTTGGCATGGCTCGTGGTACACCAATTCGGTTCATTCTTGGTGCTTCTTTTTGGCCATGCGTGCCCGCATCTATCCTTTAGCAATGGAGGCACGAGATGAAGACCTTGATGACGACGCTGCTGGCCTGCGCCGCGCTTGCGACCCCGGCGATGGCGCAATCGGTGACGCCGAAATTCGAGCATATGATCACGAACATTCCCGGCAAGTCGCTGATCGCGGTCGAGGTCAACTTCCCGCCGGGCGAGCCGTCCGCACCGCATCATCACGCCAAATCGGCGTTTCTCTATGTCTACGTGCTCCAGGGCGCGATCGAGAGCCAGCTTGAGGGCGAGGCCGCGCACATCTATCGGGCCGGCGACAGCTTCTTCGAGCCGCCCGGCGCGCATCACGTGCTCGGACGCAACGCCAGCGCGACCGAACCGGCGAAGCTGCTTGCGGTGTTCGTCGTCGACAGCAACGACAAGGCGCTGACCGTCTTCGACAAGGAAGGACACAAGCAATGAGCATGCGGATCGATTACAACAAGGTCGCGCCAGCGGGCATCAAGGCGCTCGGCGGCGTCTATGGCTACATCACGCAAAGCGGCCTTTCCGCGCAGCTCGTCGAACTGGTCTATCTGCGGATATCGCAGATCAACGGCTGCGCCTATTGTCTCGACATGCACACGCGCTCACTGCAGAAGATGGGCGTCAAGGTCGAAAAGCTGGCGCTGCTGCAGGTCTGGCGCGAGGCGGAGGCGCTGTTCGACGATCAGGAGCGCGCCGCGCTGGCTTGGGCCGAAACCGTCACCCGCGTGGCGGAGACCGCGATCCCGGATGCCGCGTATGAAGTGGCGCGCGCAGTGTTCAGCGAGAAGCAGCTGGTCGACCTGACCATCGCGATCGGCCTGATGAACACCTATAACCGGATCGCGATCGGCTTCCGCAACCCGCCGCAGGCTGTGGTCGAGCATTCCGCTGCGGCGGCTTGAACTTGGCTGGATGGTCAACTCCTCGACAGGAGCAACTCATTTGTTGCGGGCCGCATGCTCAGCAGCAGGAGTGCGCCGGAGAGCAAGTACAGCGCCATGACGAGGTACATGCCATAGATGTTGTCGCCGGTGTTCCGCACGATGAACCCCGTGATCGACGGGCTTACCGCCGGACCGAGGTTTCCGAGGCTGGTGACGAGGGCAAGGCCGCCGGCCGCCACGCCAGCTGAGAGATACTCGCTGGTCAATGCATAAAAGAGCGGCGGCGCTGACACAAACCCGATGACGGCGAAGGAGAGAGCCAGGATCGAACCAACAAAAGTGCCGTGGAGCAACATGAGAAAGAACAAGCCGCCGGCGGCAATCGTGACGCAGGTCGCATAGTGCCAGCGGCGCTCATGCCGCTTGTCCGAATGACGACCGATCAGGATCATGCAGACGATACCCGCGGCGTTGGCCACTGCGTGATAGACGCCGACCAGTAGCGGATCCTTCACTCCCCAGCTATGGATCAGGGTCGGCATCCAGAATACCATCGTGTAGTTGGCGCCCAGCAGACAAAAACAGGCCAGCGACAACAGGTAGACCTTCGGGTCTCGCAGCAGCTGCCGGAACGTCCCCGAGGTTGCCTTCACGATGTTCTCTTCGTCATGCTGTAAAGCATCGTCCAGCAGCGCCTTCTCTCCCTTCGAGAGCCACGCGGCCTGGAACGGCTTGTCCTTGAGCAGGTAATACACGAGAACGCCGAGGATTGGCGCGGGCAGCCCCTGGATCAGAAACAGCCATTGCCAGCCGTAAAGACCGCTGACGCCGTCGAAATACTTCAGTATCGAACCACACAGCGGACCAGCGATGAACATCACAATGGGGGGCGCCGACGCGAGGATCGCGATGACCTGCCCGCGCCTCACCGATGGGTACCAGTACGTCAAATACAGCAGCACGCCCGGGGCGAAGCCGGCCTCAAAGACACCAAGGAAGAACCTCGCCGCATAGAACTGGAGCGGCGTCGATACGAACATCATGGCGGTCGCCGCCAATCCCCAGAGCACCATGATCCGCAACAGGGTCTTGCGCGCGCCGATCCTTTCCAGAAGAAGATTGCTGGGCACCTCAAACAGGAAATATCCGACGAAGAAGATGCCCGCGCCGAGCCCGTAGACTGCATCATCGAACGGCAGTGTCTGCTTCATCTGAAGTTGTGCAAAGCCGATATTGATGCGGTCGAGAAAGGCGACCATGCTGGCGATCAGCAGCAAAGGTATAAGGCGCCAGTCGACCTTGGCGAACACGGCCTTGTACGCCGGGTTCTCTAATATGGGCGACGACGACTTGCTTGCAGCAGGCAGATGCATTCCTGTTCCTTCCAAAGTATGCTTTTGCCTATGATGTCCTTCGAACCAGTCGCTGCTCCATTGCGCGGGAGTAATGGTCTGACCTCGAAAGCTCAGGCGACCTTTGCCTCGATGACGCTGAGAGGCCCGGCCGGATAGGTCGCGGTGTGAGTAAAGCCGGATTCGCGAAACAGCCAAGCGTACTGCTTTTCCGTTCTTTCGAGACCGCCAGGCCCGCGAAGCATGAGCAGATCGGTCAGCGTCTGTTCCCTGTGCGCATCGCTTACGCTCGGGAATTCCGGCATGATCCGTTCGATAAGCAGGAGCACGCCACCTCCGGGGAGCGCCCTTCGACAGTTTGCGAGGATGACCATGCTGCGCTCATCGCTCCAATCGTGAATGATGTTCTTCATGACGATGGCATCCGCGATCGATGGAATCGTCTGAAAGAAATCGCCGGCCATGAATTCGACGCGGTCACTGAGCCCGCTGCGCCTCAGGTGGCCAGTCGCGGATTCGGCGCAGCGCGGAAGGTCGAAAATGGTCCCTCGGATGTGCGGATGTTGCCCGGCTATGGCGCCAACGAGTTCGCCGGAGCCGCCGCCGACATCCATGAGATGAGCGAACGCACCGAAGTCGTAGGCCCCCAGGATATCCGGAATCGCCAGACGCGTCCCCTCCATCATCGCTGCGTTGAATATGCTGACCATCTCCGGATCGCGCGCCATCAGATCAAAGCTGTTTTCATGGCCAAGCAGTTGCGCGGCGGTCTTGCCCGTCATGATCGAGTCCAGCAACCCGGTCCACGATTCGGTCAGGAACTGGCCTTCAAAGATCGTCCAGTTCTTGAGGGACTGGGTTGCGGCCCCATCAAGGCAAGCCCCCAGTTCGGTCAATGCGTATTGCTCTTCAGCGACCGTGCAAATGCCTATGGTCGAAAGCGCGGTCAGCAGGCGGCGGAGCGCCTGCTTGTTCGCGCCGGTCGCCTCAACGAGTTCGCCAAGGGGCCGCGATCCATCGCGCAGGAGCTCAGCGATCCCCAGCTTCGCGGCGACATAGATGATCGCGGTCACGCGCTGCGACTGAATAAGGTGCAGCAATCTTGCGGATGCGTGGATAGAGGACATCGATCATTCCCTCTCATGCTGCTCGTTGGTGCCGGTCCAGCGCTCCCGGGCAAACCTGCTCAGGCTGCGGCGCGCTGTGCGGCATCGATTGGCCGATCCTGATCTCGGTGTCGGTGACGCCGGGGCCGCATCGCTGGTCCGTCCCCGCAACCGGGGAAGGGTTGAAACCTGAAATACTTAGCGCAGTATGGATGACAGAACTGATCATGGAGGCCTGCCTGGCGCTGACCGCTTTTGGTGGATCGCTGCTCGGGACGGTTTTGCTATCCCGCGCCGCAAGATGATGCTGTACAATTGCCGCCAGGTCCCGAAACCTCGCCGATATTCTGCCGATATTTTCCGAAATGGCCCAACGAGGCGTTCTTGCTTAAGTCATCGCAGCCTTCGATTGTGATCGGCGACCGGACCTTGGACCTGGCCCGCGAATTGCTGCTCGACGGGCGCGGCGACATCGTGCCGTTGCGTCCTCAAGCCTGGGCGGTGCTGCGGCTCCTCGCGCAACGCGTCGGGCGCCTGGTGCATAAGGACGAGATATTGGATGAGGTCTGGTCGGACTGCGAGGTCACGGAAGACTCGCTTGTCCAGGCCATCGGCGACATCAGGCAGGCCCTGGGAGGGGCGGGCCGATTGGCCCTGAGAACCTGCCTCGCCGCGGCTACATGCTGGTCGTGGATGGCGAGCAGGCCGACCGCCCGGCTTCTGCCAGTGTCACGACCCCGTCGATGCCGGACAACGCCGGAAGGCCAGCGGGTTCATCTTCGATCCCACACCTGTCCATTGTTGTTCTACCATTCACAAATATTGGCGGCGATCTGGAGCAGGAATATTTCGTCGATGGCGTGACTCACAGTTTGACCACCGACCTGTCGCGGATCGCCGGCGCGTTCGTCATCGGCCGGGGCACCGCGTTCACCTTCAAGGGCAAGGCGGTGGACGTGAGGGAGATCGGTCGTGAATTGAATGTCCGTTACGCGCTGGAAGGGTCGGTTCAACGCGGCGGCAACCGCTTTCGCCTCAACGTTCAGTTGACTGACACGGAAACCGGAGCCCATGTGTGGGCCGAGCGCTTCGACAAGCCCGCTGCCGACTTGCTGGACATGCAGGATGAGATCGTATCCCGGCTCGCCAATACGTTGAACGCCGAGCTTATCAAGGCCGAAGCACGACGGGCGGAACGGTCGCCCCAACCGGACGCCATGGATCTCTATTTTCAGGGCAGGGCTGTCCTGAACAAAGGAATAGCGCCTGCGGTTATGGCGCGAGCAAGGGATTTCTTCATGCGCGCCCTCGCGCTTGATCCCGACAATATTGAAGCAGCGGTTGCCGCGGCTCAGGTCGATTTTGCGATCGGTTCTTCCTCCATGGCCGATGACGGACCGGCATATTTCAGGGCCGCGGAGAAGGCGCTGAATGGCGTGTTGTTGCGTGCGCCCAACCACCCCAGAGCCCACATGTTGCTCGGCGCGGTTCAAATTCGGACGCACCGCGCTGCAAAGGGTATCGCTGAATGTCGCCAGGCGCTGGCGCTCGATCGGAATTTGGCCGATGCGCATGGGTTTATTGGCCTCGGGAAGCATGCGCTGGGGCGTGGTGAGGAAGTCGAGGGGCATATTCAAGAGGCGTTACGACTGTCCCCTCGCGATACGCGTGCCTTTCTCTGGGTCATGGTTGTCGGGATGGCCAAGTTGATGTCGTGTACCAATGCAGACCTCGAGGCGCTGGACTGGCTTCGCCGGAGCATTGAGGCTAATCCCAATTTTGCGCTCGCTCACTTTCACTTGGCTGGCGCGTTGGCCATGATGGGAGACCTCGAGGAAGCACAATCCAGTGCCAAGGCCGGACTGGCACTTGATCCAAACTTCAGCATTCGTCGATACGACGTCAATGTCGTCTTCCTGTCCGACAATCCGGTATGGCTCGCCAAGCGTAAGCGCTTTTATGAGGGAATGCGCATGGCCGGCGTGCCGGAAAGCTAGTGCCGCGTTCGATCATCTGCGTGAATGGGATAAAGCTGCGACGAGGAGCTGCATTTGAGCTCCAGCAACGGCGCGCCATACACGCGTCTTGGTCAGCGGCGGAGCACCACTCACGAACCCGGCTTCGCCTCGACCGGCTTCTGCGCGAACTGCGGGAATGTCTCCGCCACGACCGGTCCATCCAGCCGCCATGAATAGCAGCCGCCGACGAAGAACGGCGGCTCGGTGACATCGCGCTGATGATCGAGCGCGCCGCGGCCCTGCGGGTCCTTGCCGGAGGTTGCGGTCTGGAACAGCGTCGTCACCGCCGGTCCCAGGAGCTCGGCGAGATGGGTGCAGGTCTCGAGCTTGCCGATCTTGCGACGGACCAGTTCGCGCCAGCCCTTACCGATGCGTTCGCCGACTAGGCGCTGCAAAATGCCCTCGACGTCGAGGCAGGATGGGTAGGGCGTCGAGGCCATCGTGGTGCCGGTCTCGCGGATCGTAAAACTGTCGTCGACCGCGAGCCGCAGGCGGATATCGTGCACGGGATCGTCGGGTTGCTGCAGGCCGCGATGCTTGTCCTGTCGGGCATAGGGTTTGGTGTCGACCAGCCGCGCCTCGACTTCCCACAATCCGTCGTCACGGAGATAGCCGAGACATTCGACGGAGCGGCGGTGCATCAGGCGGCGGGGCTTGCCGTCGGCATTGGTATCGGGTGCGGACATCGGAACTCGCTGGATTGAATCTAGTACTGATCCAATCGGCCGCGTGCGCCGATGTCAACGCTCGCAGCTGAATGGCGTTATGAGACGTCGTCATTCCGAGCTGGCGCGTTGGCGCCAGACCCGGAATCTCGAGATTCCGGGTTCGATGCTTCGCATCGCCCCGGAATGACGGGGTGACGTTGAGAGCTGCCCCTCAGCTCACGCGCCGTTCGCGGTTCTCCCAATATGGCTTGCGCAGCTCGCGTTTCAGAATCTTGCCGGCGCCGGAGAGCGGCAGCGGGGTCGAGGTGATGTCGACGCTGCGTGGGCATTTGTAGCCGGCGATCAGCGCCTTGCAGTGCTCCATCAGCTCCTCCGGCGTGGCGCTGGCGCCGCTCTTCATCACCACGACGGCGTGAACCTGCTCGCCCCAGCGTTCGCTCGGAATGCCGATCACGGCGCATTGCGCCACCGCCGCGTGCTGGGCGAGGGCGTTCTCGACCTCGGCCGAATAGACGTTCTCGCCGCCGGAAATGATCATGTCCTTGACGCGGTCGACGACGTAGACGAAGCCGTCCTCGTCCATGTAGCCGCCGTCGCCGGTGTGCATCCAGCCGTCGATCACGGCGCGCGCGGTCTCCTCCGGCCGCTCCCAATAGCCCATCATCACCATGTCGCCGCGCACCGCGATCTCGCCGACGGTGCCCGTCGGCACGATCTTGTCCTCGGCGTCGACGATCTTGACCTCCGCGCCGAGCGTGGCGCGGCCGGCGCCGCGGTGCCGGCCCTTGGCGCGGCCGTCGCCGATATGCTCCTTCCAGTGCAGCAGGGTCGCGATCGGCGACAGCTCGGTCATGCCGTAGGCTTGCGTGAATTCGACATGCGGCAGCGCCTTCATGGCGCGCATCAGCACGGCGTCGCTGATGACGGAGGCGCCGTAGGAGATCCGCTTCAAGGACGACAGGTCGTAATTGCCGAGCGTCGGATGATCGACGAACATCTGGATCATGGTCGGCACCAGCAGCACGTCGGTGATGCGCTCCTTCTGCACGGCGGCCGCGACGCCGTCAGGCGTAAAGCCCTGGATCACGACATTGGACCCGCCGGACAGCAGCACCGAATACATCGCCGCGCCGTTTGCGAGGTGGAACATCGGCGCCGCGTGCAGGTAGATCGTGCTGCTCGGCCACAGGCCTTCGCCGAGCGCGTTGAGCGCATTGGCCATCAGATTGCCGTGGCTCAGCATCACGCCCTTGGAGCGGCCGGTGGTGCCGCCGGTGTAGAAGATGCCGGCGAGATCGTCGCGGCTGCGCATGGCATCGGCTATCGGCGCGCTGCGCGCGATCAGCGTCTCGTAATTCTCCATGCCGGCCGGCGTCTCGCCCTCGTCGGCATAGACCAGCTTCAGGCCGGGGATGGCGCCTGCCAGCGCCGCGCCGACCGGCGCAAACGCCTTGTCGACGAACAGGATTGTTGCGCGGCAGTCGCGCAGGGCGTCCTCGTTCTCCAGCGGAGACCAGCGGATGTTGAGCGGCACGATCACGGCGCCGGCCCAGCCGACCGCCAAATAGAGTTCGAGATAGCGGTCGGAGTTCAGCGACAGGATCGCGACGCGGTCGCCGTCCTGCGCCCCGAGGCCGCGGATCGCTGCGGCGAGGCGGGCGACGCGTTCGCCGACCTCGCGCCAATTGCGCCGCCGCTCACCGCAGACGACTGCGAGCCCGTTTGGATTGACCTGCAGCGCGCGCCGCAGTCCGTGCGTGATGTTCACTCGTCTCCTCCCTTGATGCGTTTCCCTTGCGAGGCGGTTTGTCCGCCTTCTCTGCAGCCGGAAGGGCTGCTTTGTGCGCTGTTGTCTTGCGCGTTGATGCCATTTGCATTGATGTTTTGGCGATGCCTTCGGTGAGGCGGATCGCGAATTCCTCGGCGACCGCGCGTCCGCTCAGCTCGCCGCCCGGCTGGAACCAGTGGCCGATCCAGTTCAGCGAGCCGGCAATGGCGAAAGCCGCGAGCTTCGGGTCGCACGGTTTCACCGAACCGTCTTCGACGCCCTGTGCGATATAGTCGCGGAAGGCGCGGTCGATCCGCCGCTTCGCGGTCTGCACGATCTTGCGGTTGTCCTCGCTGAGATCGCGGATGTCGAAGCGGACCAGGCTCTTGCCGTAGTCCGCGGTCATCAGCTCGGCATAGCGGACGGTGAGCTTGCGAAGCTTGTCGAGCCCCGAGCCGCCGCCGGCCGACGTCTCGGCAATGCATTCGTCGACCAGCTCATTGCCGATCGACCAGCACTCGAACAGGATCTCGTCCTTGCCGCGGAAGTAGTTGTAGAGCGCGGGCTTGGTGATGTTGAGCCGCTTGGCGACGTCGTTCAGCGTGGCGCGGTGATAGCCCTGTTCGAGGAACAGGGCGACGGCCGTGCGCAGCACCGCCTCGCGCTTCTCGTCGCGGGCGCGGCGCCGGCTTTCGAACGGCAGCCAGGGCGACTCGTTGCTGGAAGAGGGAGAGCTGGCGTCCATCGCGTGGGTGCTGTCGCATTGACTCCGGAAGATCGCCCGTATATTACCCATGGGTAATAAATAGTCCAGTGGGTAATTTCCGGGAGGACACGCGATGACGTCACGCACCTATGTTGCCGGGGTCGGCATGATCCCCTTCGTCAAGCCCGGCGCCAATGCGCCGTATCACGTGATGGGCGCCGAGGCCGCGAAGCTGGCGCTCGCCGACGCCGGGCTCGACTACGGCCGCGTGCAGCAGGCCTATGTCGGCTATGTCTATGGCGACTCCACCTGCGGGCAGCGCGCGCTCTATCCGGTCGGCATGACCGGCATCCCGATCGTCAACGTCAACAACAACTGCTCGACCGGCTCGACCGCGCTGTTCCTGGCGCGGCAGGCGATCGAGTCAGGCGCGGCCGATTGCGTGATGGCGCTCGGCTTCGAGCAGATGAAGCCCGGCGCGCTCGGCGCCGTGTTCACCGACCGCCCGAGCGCGTTCGACGATTTCGACGCCGCGGCCGACAAGCTGGTCGACGCGCCCGGCGTGCCGCTGGCGCTGCGCTATTTCGGCGGCGCCGGCCTGAGCCACATGAAGAAATACGGCACGCCGCTCTCCGCCTTTGCAAAGGTGCGCGCCAAGGCGAGCCGTCATGCCAAGAACAATCCGCTGGCGCTGTTCCGGAAAGAGGTCTCAGCCGACGACGTGATGAACGACCAGGTGATCTGGCCCGGCGTGATGACGCGGCTGATGGCGTGCCCGCCGACCTGCGGCGGCGCCGCCGCGATCCTGGTCTCGGAGAAATTCGCCGACCAGCACGGTCTCAACAAGCAGGTCCGCATCGCCGCGCAGGCGATGACCACGGATACGCCGTCGACCTTCGGTGCGTCAGACATGATGCAGGTGGTCGGCTACGACATGGCGCGCGATGCCGCCAAAAAGGTCTACGAGGCCGCCGGCATCGGGCCTGATGATCTCGACGTTGTCGAGCTGCACGACTGCTTCGCGCACAACGAGCTGATCACCTATGAGGGGCTCGGCCTGTGCGGCGAGGGCGAGGCCGCGAAATTCATCGACGACGGCGACAACTCCTATGGCGGCAGGATCGTCACCAACCCGTCCGGCGGGCTGCTGTCGAAGGGCCATCCGCTCGGCGCCACCGGACTTGCGCAGTGCTATGAGCTGACGCGGCAGCTGCGCGGCACCGCTGCGGCGACGCAGGTGGAGGGCGCGCGGATCGGCTTGCAGCACAATCTCGGCCTCGGCGGCGCCTGCGTCGTGACGCTCTACGAACGCGCCTGAGGCCGCCCATGGTCGATCAATCCGCTGTCGGGCGTACATTCACGCCCGTGACCGCGCGCGTCGAGCCGGGGCGCCTGCGCTTCTTCCTCGATACGCTCGGCGAGACGAATGCCGTCTATCGCGACGAGACGGCCGCGCAGGCGGCCGGCTTCACGGCGGCGCCGGTACCGCCGACCTATCTGTTCTGCCTCGAGATGATGGATGCACCCGACCCGTTCGAGTTCCTCACGGCGCTCGACATCGATCTGGCCCGCGTGCTGCACGGCGAGCAGCGCTTCGACTATCACGCGCCCGTGATCGTCGGCGACACGCTGACGTTCCGCCCGCGCGTCACTGGCGTGACCGACAAGAAGGGCGGAGCGATGACGCTGATCGTGGTCGACACCCCCGTCACCAACCAGAACGGCGTCCATGTTGCCGATGTCTCGCGCACCGTCGTGGTGCGCAATGCGAGGCCGTCATGACCAGCTCTCCCTCTGTCGGCGACCGCATCGTCCACAAGGAGTTTCCGCCGATCACCCGCCATCGCCTCGCGCTGTATTGCGGCGCCTCCGGCGATCACAACCCGATCCATGTCGATATCGACTTCGCGAAGGCGGCCGGCTTCCCCGACGTGTTCGCGCACGGCATGCTGGTGATGGGCTATCTCGGCCAGGCGCTGACCGACGCGGTGGCGCCGTCGCGCGTCCGCTCCTTCTCGACCCGCTTTGCCGCGATCACCCAGCTCGGCGCGAAGCTGACCTGCGAAGGCACGGTGACGGAGCTGATCGAGCAGGGCGGTGAGAAGTGCGCAAAACTCGCGCTGACGACGAAGGATCATAACGGCGAGATCAAGCTCGCCGGGGAAGCCATTATCGCGCTTTAGGAGAGATCATGTCGAAACTGCAAGACAAAGTCGCGCTCGTCTCAGGCTCCGGCCGCGGCATCGGGCGCGCGATCGCGTTGAAGCTCGCCAGCGAGGGCGCGCGGGTCGTGGTCAACGACCTCGATGCCGAGCCGGGCGATGCGATCGTCGCCGAGATCAAGGCCATGGGCGGTGAGGCGATCGCGGTCAACGGCAGCGTGACCGAAGCCGGCTTTGCCGATCGCTTCGTAGGCCGCGCGATCGATCGGTTCGGCGGTCTCGACATCATCGTCAACAATGCCGGCTACACCTGGGACTCGACGATCCAGAAGATGACCGACGAGCAGTTCCAGGCGATGCTCGACGTCCATCTGGTCGCACCGTTCCGCATCATGCGCGCGGCGTCGGAGCCGATCCGGGTGATGGCGAAGAGGGAGGCCGAGGCGGGCCGCGAGGTGTTCCGCAAGGTCGTCAACATCTCCTCGATCGCGGGCCTCTACGGCAATGCCGGGCAGGCGAGCTATTCGTCCGCCAAAGCTTCGCTGATCGGGCTGACGCGCACGATGTGCAAGGAGTGGGGCCGCTACAAGGTCAACGTCAATTGCGTCGCGTTCGGCCTGATCAACACCCGCCTGACCCAGCCGATCGAGAGCCAGCAGAAGACCATCGACGTCGCCGGCCGCGACATCAAGGTCGGCGTCCAGCCGCAGATGCTGGAGGCGATGGGCCGCATGATCCCGCTCGGCCGCGGCGGCACGCCGGAGGAGGCGGCCGATGCGGTCTATCTGTTCTGCGCTCCGGAATCGAACTACATCAGTGGTCAGGTGATCGTCGCCGGCGGCGGTCTGCTGATTTGACGAGAGCGTTTTCAAGCGAAGTGGGTACCGGTTCGCGTCAAGAAAACGCGTCAAAGAAAGAATGCGTAGCGAGGGCAGAATGCACTACCGATCGTCCTGGATGACCGAGGAGCTGGACACCTTCCGTGACCAGTTCCGCAAATTCCTCGCCAAGGATCTGGCGCCGCACGCCGAAAAATGGCGCGAGCAGAAGCTGGTCGACCGCTCGGCCTGGCGCGCGCTCGGCGAAATGGGCGCGTTGCTGCCGAGCGTGCCCGAGGCCTATGGCGGCTTAGGGGCCAGCTTCGCCTATGACGCCGCCGTGCTCGATGACCTCGAGAGCACGGTGCCGGAGCTGACCACCGGCGTCTCCGTGCACAGCGCGATCGTCGCGCATTACATCGTCAACTATGGCTCGGAGGAGCAGAAGAAGCGCTGGCTGCCGAAGATGGCGTCGGGCGAGATGGTCGGCGCCATCGCGATGACCGAGCCCGGCACCGGCTCGGATCTGCAGGCGGTCAAGACCACGGCGAAGAAGCAGGGCAATTCCTACGTCATCAACGGCCAGAAGACATTTATCACCAACGGCCAAGCCGCCGATCTCGTCATCGTGGTGGCGCGGACCGGGGCTCCGGGCGCCAAGGGCATCTCGTTGATTGTCGTCGAAACCGCAGGCGCCGAGGGCTACCGGCGCGGGCGCAACCTCGACAAGATCGGGCTGCACGCATCAGACACGTCGGAGCTGTTCTTCGATAACGTCACGGTGCCGCCGGAAAACCTGCTCGGCGCCGAGGAGGGCAACGGCTTCGTGCAGCTGATGCAGCAATTGCCGCAGGAGCGGCTGTCGCTCGCGATCGGCGCGGTCGCCTCGATGGAGCGCGCGGTCAGGATCACCGCCGAATACACCAAGGAACGCACCGCGTTCGGCAAGCCGCTGCTCGAATTCCAGAACACCGCCTTCAAGCTCGCCGAGCGCAAGACCGAGGCGATGATTGCCCGCGTGTTCGTCGATTGGTGCGTCGAGCGCCTAGTCGCCGGCGACCTCGACACCGTGACGGCGTCGATGGCGAAATGGTGGTGCTCGCAGAAGCAGGTCGAGACCGCCGACGAATGCCTGCAGCTACATGGCGGCTACGGCTACATGCAGGAATATCCGATCTCGCGCATGTTCATCGATTCCCGGATCCAGAAGATCTATGGCGGCACCAACGAGATCATGAAGCTCCTGATCGCGCGCTCGCTTTGAAACTTCTTCGCCGTCATTCCGGGGCATGCGAAGCATGAACCCGGAATCTCGAGCCGCAACTTCGAGATTCCGGGTTCGATGCTCGCGCATCGCCCCGGAATGACGCGGAGAGGTGAGTGCGCGCTCATGTCCTTCGCGCGCCGCTACATCGCGCGCACGTTCTTGAGGAACTTGTCGACCTGAACTTCCAGCTCGGAGGCGTTGCTGGCGAGCTCTCCGGAGGCCGCCAGCACGTTCTCGGCGGCCTTGCTGGCATCGTCGATCGCCTTGGTCGTGCCGTTGATGTTTGCGGTGACCTCCTTGGTGGCCGCGGCCTGTTCCTCGACGGCGCTGGCGATCACGGTCGAGATCTCGCTGATCTGGACGATGACCTGCGAAATCGCCTTCAGCGCCGTGGCGGTGTTGCCGGTCGCGGCCTGCATCTCGTTGATCTGCGCCGAAATGTCTTCCGTGGCCTTGGCGGTCTGGTTGGCCAGCGCCTTCACCTCGGAGGCGACGACGGCGAAGCCGCGTCCGGCCTCGCCGGCGCGCGCGGACTCGATCGTTGCGTTGAGCGCAAGCAGGTTGGTCTGGCCGGCGATCTGGCTGATCAGCGCGACGACGTCGCCGATCTTTTGCGCCATGGTCACGAGGCCCGCGACCAGCTTGTCGGACTTCTCGGCTTCGTCGACCGCCATGCGGGCGATGCGGCTCGCCTCGGCCACCTGGCGGCTGATCTCGTTGACCGAGGACGACAGCTCCTCGGACGCGGACGCCGCGCTCGCCGAGCGCTGATTGACGAATTCGGCGGTCGTCGTCAGCGATCGCGCCGTGCCCTGCATTTGCGTCGAGGCCGACGCCAGCATCCCGGCAAGCCCCTTCACGTCCTTCTCGAAATCGTCGGCCAGCTTCACATTGCCTGTCACGACCGACCAGCTCAGCATCGCGCCGGTGTAGTTGCCGCGCTTGTCGGTCAGCCCGGAGACCCGCAGGTCGAGCGTTTCCGGACCGAGCTTGATCTTGGCCGCATGCGGCAGGTTCTTGGGATCGCCGACGATGCGCCGCTGGTGCGCCGGGTTCTTGTGGAAGATGTCGAACGAGTTGCCGAGGATCTTGTCCGGCGCCACCGGAAGCAGGTGCTTCACGGTGTCGAGCGTCTTGAGGCTGGTCTGGTTGATGTAGGTGATATTGAAATCGGTATCGCACATCATGATGTTGATCGGCATGTTGTCGAGCATCTGCAACAGCCGCTCGGTCTGGGTTTCAAGCCGCGCCTTCTCGGTCGCGAGCTCCCAGGTCAGCATCGGGCCGGTGTAGCGGCCGCGCGAATTGGTCATGGCCGTCACGGTGAGATCGAGCGTCTCGCCGCCGATGGTGATGCGCGCCCTGTGCGGCAGGTTCTTCGGGTCGGACAGCAGCCGGCGCTGATGCTGCGGATTCTTGTGAAAGATATCGATCGATTGCCCGATCAGCGCGTCGACCTTCACCGGCAGGACATGCTCGATCTTCTTCAGGTTCTGTCGCGTCGACTCGTTGATGTAGGTGATTTTGAAATTGTCCAGCTCGCAGAGCATGACACTGATCGGCATGTCGTCGAACAGCCGGTACGAACTGTCCGAGCCGACGACGCTTGCGACGCTCTTCATCCCCAACATGCATTGCCCTCCAGCCTTGATAATGATCTTGGTGAATTGAAACGGTGCACCTGATCGGCAGCGGAATGCCTTCCACCGCGGGCCCCACGCAGGTGCGCTATACGATTTACAATTTCTGACTGCGTGGAACGGTAGGCGATTCGAGTTCCATCAAGAAGGGCGTGCAATGCGCCGCATGCGCTCGCGCAAGATCGAACGCGCGATGCTCGCGATGAGCGTAATCGAAAACGTCGCGCAACACCGCGATTTGCCGTGAAATCCTTGCGATCCTGCGGCGAAGATGCGAAGCGACCGATCGCTGCACCGTAGTCTTACGGAAGCAGACGCGTGCGCTCCGAATGATTGTTATCGTGCACATGACGCGTTGGCTTATGCAGGTTGTGCCACGCCATCGTGCGCAGCGGAGAGCTCTTGACTCAATCGTCTCGACGGCCGCGCGCTGTCGGTCCTGGCGATGTGGCGTGCGAGCATTGTTCCGCCTGCGCTCTGTGACGGTCGGCGCCTCGCGATGATCGCGAGGTAGTCGCATCGTCGATGGGGGTGTTATTGAAAGAAGCGCGCACAGGTTGATCACGCCGCGCGAGACCCGATCGAGGCTGCAGACCGGCGTCGTGACATCGGTCCCGCTTGAGCGCGACGAGATCGCCCTGGACCCGGCCGACGGTGGCCTGCGTTGCTGGCCGGCCGGCGGCTTCAATCCCGCCGGCGATCGTCCGCTCTGCGGAAATCGATGACGAAACAGCGTTGCCCATTGCCTACCGCATGGCTTGGCGCCGCTACGCCCGCGAGACGCAGCTTCGGCCTTGCACCCCATTTCCGTCTATCATACCCCGTGGGACCACGATCCGCGCGAAGCTCAAACGCGCGCCAGTACTTGCAGGGAGCCCTCATGACCAAAAGCAATGCCCGCACCGGAGGCCAGATCCTGATCGACCAGCTGGTCGCGCAAGGCGTGGAGCGCGTCACCTGCGTGCCAGGCGAGAGCTATCTGGCGGCGCTCGACGCCTTGCACGACAGCCCGATCGACGTCGTGATCTGCCGCGCCGAGGGCGGCGCCGCGATGATGGCGGAGGCCTACGGCAAGCTGACGGGACGTCCGGGCATCTGCTTCGTCACCCGCGGCCCGGGCTCGACCAATGCCGCCCATGGCGTGCACATCGCGATGCAGGACTCCACCCCGATGATCCTGTTCGTCGGCCAGGTCGACACCGGCATGCGCGAGCGCGAGGCGTTCCAGGAACTCGACTACAAGGCGGTGTTCGGCACCATGGCGAAATGGGCGGTCGAGATCGATCGTCCGGATCGCATTCCGGAACTGGTCGCGCGTGCCTTCCGCGTCGCGCTGCAGGGCCGGCCCGGTCCGGTGGTGATCTCGCTGCCGGAGAACATGCTTACGGAGACCGCAGCGGTCGCCGACGCGCCGAAGGTCGAGCCTGCGGCGACCTGGCCGGCACCGTCGGATCTCGAACGCCTCGGCACCATGCTCGCCGGCGCCAAGGCGCCGATCGTGGTACTCGGCGGCTCGGCCTGGACCGCGGAGGCCGCCAAGGGCATCGCGCGCTTCGCCGAGCGCTTCGACCTGCCGGTTACAACCTCGTTCCGCCGCGCCTCGCTGTTCGACGCCGATCACTCGCATTATGCCGGCGATCTCGGCATCGGCCCGAGCCCGAAGCTCAGGGATCGCATCACCGGCGCCGATGTCATTCTGTTGATCGGCGGCCGCATGTCGGAAATGCCGTCCTCGTCCTACACGCTGCTCGACATTCCGGTGCCGAGCCAGCAGCTGATCCATGTCCATCCCGGCGCCGAAGAGCTCGGCCGCGTCTACCAGCCGGCATTGGCGATCCAGGCGACGCCCGCAGCCTTCGCCGCCGCGGTCGAGACCATGAAGCCCGCAGCCGCACCCGTCTGGAAGGGTGAGGCGGCCAAGGCGCACGCGGATTACCTCGCCTGGACCGACAGGCCGCGCGAGCTGCCGGGCAGCTTCCAGTATGGCGAGGTCGTGACCTGGCTGCGCGATCGCCTGCCGAAGGATGCCATCGTCTGCAACGGCGCCGGCAATTATGCCGGCTGGATTCACCGCCACCATCGCTTCCACGCTTTCGCCGCGCAGCTTGCGCCGACCTCAGGCTCGATGGGCTACGGCGTGCCGGCGGCTGTGATGGCCAAGCGGCATCATCCGGACCGGGTCGTTGTGGCGTTCGCCGGCGACGGCTGCTTCCTGATGAACGGGCAGGAGTTCGCCACCGCCGTGCAATACGACGCGCCGCTGATCGTCGTCGTCATCGACAACGCGCAATACGGCACCATCCGCATGCATCAGGAGCGCGACTATCCGGGCCGCGTCGTCGGCACCCAGCTCAAGAACCCGGACTTCGCGCTTTATGCCAAGGCGTTCGGCGGCCATGGCGAGCGGGTCGAGCGCACCGAAGACTTCGCGCCCGCGTTCGAGCGCGCGCTGGCCTCCGGCAAGCCCGCGATCCTGCACTGCCTGGTCGATCAGCGCGCGCTGTCGGTCGGTAAAGACTTCGTGCAGGCTGCGAACTGATGCCTGAGTCCACCGGCCGTCGGGTCGCGATCATCGGGGCCGGCGCGGTCGGCGTGATCAGCGCCATCGAGGCGCTGCGCGAGGGCCACAGCGTCACCTTGATCGATCCGGGCGAGCCCGGCGGCACGCAGGCGGCGAGCTACGGCAATGCCGGTTGGCTGTCGTCGCATTCGGTGATCCCGCCGGCCGAGCCGGGCACCTGGAAGAAGGTGCCGGGTTATCTGATGGATCCGCTCGGGCCGCTGGCGATCCGCTGGTCGTACCTGCCGAAGGCCTTGCCCTGGCTGGTCAAGTATCTGCTATCGAGCCGGACCGAGGCGCAGGTCGAGGCCACCGCGCGGGCGATGCGCGATCTGTTGAAGGATGCGCCGCTGCTGCACCGGCAGCTCGCCGAGGAAGCGGGCGTCGGCGAATTGATCGAGCGGCGCGGGGTGATGCATGTGTTTCCCTCACGCGCGCCGTTCGATCGCGATCTCGGCTGGCGCATCCGCAAGCGCGTCGGCATCGAATGGCTGGAGCTCGATGAAGACGAGATGCGCCAGCGCGAGCCCGATCTGCATCCGCGCTACAAATTCGGCGTCGTGGTGGAGGAGGCGGGACGCTGCCGCGATCCCGGCGCCTATGTCGCGGCGCTCGCCGCCCACGCCATCGCGAATGGCGCCGAGCGCGTCGCCGCCAAGGCCACGGGCCTCAGGCTTGCCGGCAACAGGCTGGTCGCCGTGGTCACCGAGAGCGGCGAGATCGCCTGCGACGCGGCTGTCGTCGCCGCGGGCGCGCGCTCCAGGCAACTGACCGCCTCGATCGGCGATCCGCTGCCGCTGGAGACCGAGCGCGGCTATCACGTCATGATCGAGAATCCGGAATCCGGCCCGCGCAATTCAATGATGGCCTCCGATGCCAAGATGGTTGTCAACTGGACCGACAAGGGCCTGCGCGCCGCCGGTACGGTGGAGATCGCGGGGCTTGACGCCGCGCCGAACTGGAAGCGCGCCGAAATCCTGCGCGAGCATCTCTTCAGCATGTTCCCGAAGCTGCCGAGGGATATTCCGCCATCGCGGATCAAGACCTGGTTCGGCCATCGGCCGAGCATGCCCGACGGGCGCCCCTGCATCGGTTATGCCCGTGCGACGCGCGACGTGGTTTACGCCTTCGGCCACGGCCATGTCGGCCTGGTCGGATCGGCCCGCACCGGCCGGCTGGTCGCGCAACTCCTGAGCGGCAAGGTGCCGGAGATTCCGCTCGCCCCGTTTGCGCCCTCACGCTTTCTGTAGGAAGCAACGGCGGCGAAGCCTCAGCTGTCGCCGGCCCAGGCCGTGATCGCGGCCGGCGCGATCACGCGTCTCGGTATGTGCGGATTGATCGTTCCGGCGCTGACGTCCTGCGTCTGGACGAGCAACGTGCGCGCAAACGCCTTGGCATCCTGCTCGGTCGTGAAGGTACGGGTCTGGCGCGCGAAGCGGTGATGTCCGGCGTCAGGATTTCGCATGGCGAACGAGACGTACCAGATGGCCTTGTCGGTCTTCATCGCGCCTCTTTGGTGGTAATCCGCCCGCGCGATCGCGACGTCGTGCTCGATGCTCGATGTGCAAAAAGTGCCAAGACAAAGAATCCTGAAATACAACACATTGCGGCGAATAGGCTCCTCGGCGAACCAGCAATGCTACAGGATCGGCACGTCTACCGATACTAGCGGCATATTACCTGTCAACCGATGGGTGAAATGACAATGCGCCGTTGCGACGTTGGTTCCATCCTGCAAATTGCCACGCCCTCCCAGGACCTGGGCGACGTTCGGAACGTCGATTTTCTGGGAAAGTTGTCTGCGCATTCGTGGCCGCGGTGTGCGGCATCGGGAGGACGAGATGACGTGGGTCGGCAGGTGGAAGAACCAATACGGTTCGATCGTCGAGATCACCAGCGAAGCCAATGGCCGCATCGAGGGGACGTTTCGAACTGCGCTGGCCGATAGCGGCTTCTACGGCCAGACGGTCGCGATCGTCGGCGTCCACCAAGGCAATTGCATCGGATTTTCGTCGGTCGGTTCGTCGGCGACTGGCGATCGTGTGGTCTCCTATACCGGCTTGCTTCGACATCAAAAAATCGAAACGGCGTGGTTTGTCGTGTCGGACAAGGCGCTGGTCGCGGCCCGAGAGGGTGAAGCGGCGGCCCTGAAGTCCGTGAACTGGTGGCGAGCTGTCACGACAAATGTCGATACGTTCGAACGGACGACGTAGGCTTCGCTAGATGACTTGGTCCTCCTTGCGTGCTGCGTTGATGGTCTCCTCCACCTCGGTGGCAAGGGCCGTGAGATGTTCGGCGAGCTTGCTGAACAGCTCGCGCTTGCGCAAGTCAGTCGCCAGATCGCGGATCAACGCACACTCCGCCGCGTCGCGGCGAAGCTTTTCGAGATGCGTGAGCATGTCCTGCATTTTTTCGTCCCCGAATGCCGTATTCCGCAACGCTAAGGCGGCACAGAACCCCGCAACAATAACCTGTGATACTTTTCGCGAACCTTGGCGACGGTCGCGTATCATTCCGATCCTCAAGTCGAGCTTGGCTTGCGAGACCGGCTTCTCCAGGAGGTCGGCGCCCTCCCGCAGCTTGCTGCTCGTCATTCGTTAGTCTGTGGGCTCAATCAATTCGTTCGGCTTTTCAGAATTTAACTTGACAGATGACCCAACTCAGATGTTCAATACATCCGTCTCACCCGATCGAGGGGCGCTTCGCGATCGTCACGAACGCGGCGTGGGATGCGGTGGACGCCGAGCATGTGCGCGACGACATGCATGTGAGGCGGACGGCGAAATCGTGTGGTCCTGACGCCCTAGCGGCAGGTGTCTTTTCGCATTGCGCGGTGCGCGTTGTGAAGACGGTGACAAACAAGCCCAGTCTCACCGGGGAGAGCACGTATAAGCCGTAACCCATCGCGCAGGGAAAGCCGGGTTGTTTCCGGTTACACCTGTGGTCCTACCTCCCGCGTTTTTTATTACGCGGGACCCATGGGTGCGATCGGCACCCGGCTTTCCCTGCGCCCTCTGCTTCCAGAGCGGCGAAACGAAAAGCAAAGCTCGGACGGTTCATGTCGCGAGAATGCGGTTGTTTGACTAACAGACCGCGCCACACATTCAGTGTCGTCCCTGCGAAAGCAGGGACCCATACGCCGCGGCGGATGTCGTGAACAGAGCTCGTCATTCCAGCGAAGCACACCAATCAGCGCTTGTGGTTATGGGTCCCTGCTTTCGCCGGGACGACAGCGAGGATGAGGCGATAGCGCTGCCTCTCTCACGATCCGATCCGCACCACCATCTTGCCGAGCGCGGCGCGGGTCTGCATCGTGGTGAAGGCCGCGCGAAAGTCCTCGAACGCGAACACCTTGCCGACCACGGGCGTCAGCCGGCCATCGTTCAGCCATGCCGACAATTGCGTCATCACGCGCGCCTGCGCTTCGGGCTCGCGGCGCGCGATCTGGGCGGCGTCGACGCCGATCAGGAGGCCGCCCTTCAGGAGCGGCAGATTGAACGGCAAAGCGGGGATGCTGCCGGCCGCGAAGCCGACCACGACATGGCGGCCGTTCCAGGCGATCGAGCGGAACGCCTGCAGCGAGACCTCGCCGCCGACCGGATCGAAGATCACGTCGGGGCCATGGCCGCCGGTCGCGTCCTTCAGCGCGTCGCGCCAGTCGGGCCTCGTGTAGTCGACGACCGCGTCGGCACCGAAGCTTGCGGCGAAGTGGCGCTTCTCCTCCGTCGAGGCCGCAGCGACGACACGCGCGCCGAGCAGCTTGCCGACTTGAATGGCGGCGATGCCGGTGCCGCCGGCGGCGCCGAGCACCAGCAGTTGCTCGCCGGCCTTGAGCGAGCCGCGTTCGCCGAGTGCATAGAGCGCGGTGAGGTAATTGGTGCGAAAGGCCGCGGCGGCCTCCATCGACAGTCCGTCGGGCATGATCTCGACGGCGTCGGGCGGCACCACGATATGCTCGGCCAGCGCGCCCGAGCGCGCCGCGCCCATCACCCGCATGCCCGGCGCGATGTCGGCGACGTCGCCCGCGACCGCATCGACCACACCGGCGAATTCCGCGCCCGGCGTGAAGGGCAGCGCATCCTTGGTCTGATAGCGGCCCCCGACCTTCAGCCCATCGACGAAGCCGATGCTCGCGGCGTGGACCCGGACGCGGATCTGTCCGGGGCCGGGTTCGGGGGTGCCGATCTCCCTCAGCCCGATCTGATCGATGGGTGCGTATTGCTCGACGACGACCGCCTTCATCCTGTCCTGCTCATTGGTTGGTTTCCTCGCGGGCCTTTTCCGTTCCGATTGAATCGGAACGGGGCCCTGGTTTCTTGTGTTGACGCGTTCTCTTCACGCGAGCCGGTAGCCAGCTTGTGCGAAAACGCTTCCGGCAATCCTATCCCATGTCCGTTGTTCTACGGGGAGGGGTTTTGTGCATGCGACGGCAGGCTCGCTTGCGGAAAGCCAGCATCTTCAACGACATCGCGAAAAGACCGGCGTTTACCCGTTGTTATCCCTACCAAATTCGGTAACGCGTCCTTAATCGCGTTAACGTTAGGGTTTTCCACGCGGCCCGCCTTGGGCTGCGCGCCGTCCAGGACGGGCAGGTTGCGTACGCGTTGGAGTCTCCTATGGATATCATGACTGGCGCCGGGCTGTTGGCTGGCATCATCGTCATCGCGGTGATGATGTTCATGGGCGGCGACCTGCACATGTTCATCTCCGAACACGCCATGATCATCATCTTCGGCGGCTCGATCGCAGCGACGATGATCCGTTTTCCGCTCGGCGTGATGCTGCACGGCCTGCCGCTCGGCGCCAAATTCGCCTTCACCATGAGCCGGCTGTCGGCCCGCGACCTCGTCGACGAACTCGCCCGCATCGCCGAGATCGCCCGCAAGCAGGGGCCGGTCGGCCTGGAAAAAGTCGAGACCGATGAGCCGTTCCTCGCCAAGGGCATCCGCTACGTCGCCGACGGTTACGACCTCGAATTCATCCGCGACAACATGGAACGCGACCGCGACAACTTCCTGATGCACCTCGACGAGGGCAGCAAGATCTATCGCGCGATCGGCGACTGCGCGCCGGCGTTCGGCATGATCGGCACGCTGATCGGCATGGTGCAGATGTTCGCCAACATGACCGACCCCTCCAAGCTCGGCCCGTTCATGGCGACCGCGCTGCTCGCGACGCTGTACGGCGCGCTGGTCGCCAATTTGTTCTGCCTGCCGATCGCCGACAAGCTGCATGGCAAGCTGCTCGACGAGGAGACCAACCGCACGCTGATCATCGACGGCATCCTGATGATCCGCGACTCCAAGAGCCCCGCGCTGGTGCGCGAGATGCTGCTGGCCTATCTGCCGGAGAAGCATCGCCAGGAGGAAGGCGAGCCGGTTCCGGCCTGACCGGACCGCGCTTTCGGGAAACGCAGCGATGGCCAAGAAAAAGCGCGGCGACGCCCATACCGGAGGTCACGGCTGGTTCGTGACCTTCGCCGACCTGATGGGCCTGATGATGAGCTTCTTCGTGATGCTCGTCGCGTTCTCCACCATGGACAACAACAAGCTGAAGATCGTCGCCGGCTCGATGCGCGATGCCTTCGGTGTGCAGACCAATGTGCGCTATTCCGGCATCGTCGAATCCGACGGCCTGCCGACCCGGCCGAAGCTGAAGAACGTCGAGCACATTTCGCCGGAGGACTCTTCGGCCAATCCGACGCCGGACGAGAAGGAGCGCAGCCAGATCAACGGCGCGCGGCTGAAGATCGACCGCGAATTCGCGCTCGCCTCGGCCTCGCTCCGCCAGGCGCTGCAGGACATGCCGGAGCTGACCGAGATCTCCAAGAACATCATGTTCGAGGAGACCAAGGAGGGGCTCAACCTCGAGATCGTCGACCAGGACGGCCGCTCGATGTTCGCCGACGGTTCAAGGGAGCCGTATGACCGCACCCGCCGGCTGATCCAGAAGCTGGCCGCGCCGCTGAAGGCGACGCCGCTGCGGGTCGCGATCGTGGGGCATACGGCCGCAGGCTTCGTGCCGGCGCGCAGCGATTATGACGGCTTCGACCTGTCCGCGGACCGCGCCAACGCGGTGCGGCAGATCCTGGAGCGGGAAGGGCTGCCGCCGTCGCATATTTTCGCGGTTTCCGGCAAGGCCGACGGCCAGCCGCTGTTTCCCGACGATCCGACGCTGCCGGCCAACCGTCGCGTGACCATCACCTTGATGCGCGAAAATCCGCCACTGCCGCCGGATCTGAAGCCGTAGCTCTGGGTTACCATACTACCGTCAACTACCATTGTTGCGCGGTTGACACGCGGAGCGGAAGCGTCGATAGCCGCGCGGATCAAATCAACCGATCGGGCGTTCCAACCTCGCCATGGCTGTCAGCGTCTCATCTACCGAAGCTCAGGAAGGGCAACCCACCTCCAGCTTCTGGGCCCTGACACTCGGCAGCATCGGGGTGGTGTTCGGCGACATCGGAACTTCGCCGCTCTACGCATTCCGCGAGGCGGTCGGCGGCGCCGCGCACGGCCAGCCGGTCACCCGCATCATGGTGCTGGGCGTGCTCAGCCTGATCCTGTGGGCGCTGTTCACCGTCGTCACCGCGAAATACGTGCTGCTGCTGCTGCGCGCCGACAACAATGGCGAGGGCGGCACGCTCTCGCTGATGGCGCTCGGCCAGCGCGCGATCGGTCGGCGCAGCTGGCCGCTGCTCGCGCTCGGCGTGGTCGGCGCCTCGATGTTCATCGGCGATTCCATGATCACGCCGGCGATCTCGGTGCTGTCGGCGGTCGAAGGCCTCAAGCTCGCCACCCCGCATCTCGAGCACTATGTGGTGCCGCTGACGATCCTGATCCTGGTCGTGCTGTTCTCGGTGCAGAGTTCTGGTACCGCGCGCGTCGCTTCCGCCTTCGGTCCGGTGATGGTGGTGTGGTTCGCCTCGCTGGCGGTGATGGGGCTCGTCCACATCATGGACGACCCGTCGGTGCTGGCGGCGATCAATCCCTATTACGCGCTCCAGTTCATGCTGACCCACGGCACCATCGGCCTGGTGACGTTGGGCGCGGTGTTCCTCGCGGTGACCGGCGGCGAGGCGCTGTATGCCGATCTCGGGCATTTCGGCCGCAAGCCGATCCAGTCCGGCTGGCTGTTCTTCGTGCTGCCCTCACTGCTGCTGAACTATTTCGGGCAGGGCGCGCTGGTGCTGTCCGATCCCAGCGCGATCGAGAACTCGTTCTACCGCATGGTGCCCGACGTGCTGCTGCTGCCGCTGGTCGGGCTCGCCACCGCCGCGACGGTGATCGCGAGCCAGGCGGTCATCACCGGCGCCTATTCGCTGATCAGCCAGGCGGTGCAGCTCGGGCTCTTGCCGCGCTTCGAGGTCCGCTACACCTCGGAGACTCATGCCGGCCAGATCTATCTGCCGCGGGTCAACCGGCTGCTGTTGATCGGCGTACTGCTGCTGGTGCTGCTGTTCCGCACCTCGAGCGGGCTTGCGTCGGCCTATGGCATCGCCGTCTCCACCACCATGGTCGCCGACGGCATCATGGGCTTCATCGTGATCTGGAAGCTGTGGAACTGGCGCGTGGCGTCGGCGGCGGCGTTGATCCTGCCGTTCGTGATCGTCGACATGACCTTCTTCAGCGCCAATCTCCTGAAGCTGTTCGAGGGCGCCTGGGTGCCGCTGCTGTTCGGCGCCGTCATGGCGACGATGATCTGGACCTGGCGCCGCGGCGCCGCCATCCTGGTCGCCAAGACCCGACGCATCGAGGTGCCGCTGCGCGACCTGATCCACAGTCTGGAGAAGCGGCCGCCGCATATCGTCAAGGGCACCGCGGTGTTCCTGACCAGCGATCCCAGTTTCGTGCCGACCGCGCTGCTGCACAATCTCAAGCACAACAAGGTGCTGCACGAGCACAATGTGATCCTGACCATCGAGACCGCACCGACGCCGCGCGTCGATCTGTCCGAGCGCGTCACCATGGAGAAGGTGAGCGACAAGTTCACCGCGGTGCGCCTGCGCTTCGGCTACATGGAATCGCCGAACGTGCCGAAGGCGCTGGCGGTCGCGCGCAAGCTCGGCTGGCAGTTCGACATCATGGCGACCTCGTTCTTCGTGTCGCGCCGCTCGCTGAAGCCGTCGGCCCAGTCCGGGATGCCGCAATGGCAGGACCATCTGTTCATCGCGATGAGCCGGTCCGCCAATGATGCCACCGACTATTTCCAGATCCCGACCGGCCGGGTGGTTGAAGTGGGTACCCAGGTAACTATCTGATCGGGCGCAGGATTCTGATATCAACCGTGATCCATGCGTGATGTGCATGGCGGAGGCCTGAATCCGGGCTAACCTATGCATTCCTGCCGGGAGTATAGCCCTGCGACCCGGCATTGTGCGGTGCGGCAGAAGACAGAGGCACAGCTTCCCCATGTCATCCGAGAGTGCGATCACCGCGGCGGAAACGCCGGCGGCAAACGGCAATGGCGAGGCGCATTCCACCGCCACCTTCAAGGCCCTGATGCTCGGCAGCATCGGTGTCGTCTATGGCGACATCGGCACCAGCCCGCTCTACGCGCTGCGCGAAGCCGTCGCGGCGGCCGCCGGCGGCGAGGGCGCGGTGACGGCGCATGCGGTGCTCGGCGTGCTCTCGCTGATCCTCTGGGCGCTGATCATCGTCGTCACGCTGAAATACGTCGTGATCCTGCTGCGCGCCGACAACAATGGCGAGGGCGGCACGCTGGCGCTGATGGCGCTGGCGCAGCGCGCGGCGACCAAGGGCGGCGCCGCGATCGTGCTGCTCGGCATCATCAGTGGCGCGCTGTTCTATGGCGACGCCGTCATCACGCCGGCGCTCTCGGTGCTGTCGGCAATCGAAGGCATTAAGCTCGTCACCTCGACATTCGATCCCTATGTCGTCCCGCTCACGGTGGTGATCCTGGTCGTGCTGTTCGCGGTGCAGTCGCGCGGCACCGCGCGCGTCGCGGCCTTCTTCGGGCCGGTGATGTGCGTGTGGTTCGCCCTGATCGCGGTCGCGGCGCTGCCGCAGATCGTGCGGCATCCCGAAGTGCTGTACGCGCTCAATCCGATCCTCGCGGTGTCGTTCATGCTGCATCACGGCGTGATCGGCTTCATCACGCTCGGTGCGGTCTTCCTCGCCGTGACCGGCGCCGAGGCGCTCTATGCCGACCTCGGCCATTTCGGCAAACGCCCGATCCAGACCGCGTGGCTGTTCATCGTGCTGCCGTCGCTGGCGCTGAACTATCTGGGGCAGGGCGCGCTCTTGATCGGCAATCCCAAGGGCATCGAGAACCCGTTCTTCCTGATGTTCCCGGACTGGGCCCTGATCCCCATGGTCGCGCTGGCGACCATGGCGACCGTGATCGCGAGCCAGGCCGTCATCACCGGCGCGTATTCGCTGACGCGGCAGGCGATCCAGCTCGGCCTGTTGCCCCGGTTCGAGATCCGCCACACCTCGGAAGCGCATTCCGGGCAGATCTACATGCCGCGTATCAACCGCTTCCTGTTCATCGCGGTCATCGTGCTGGTGCTGATGTTCCGCTCGTCGAGCGCGCTGGCCTCGGCCTACGGCATCTCGGTGACCGGCACCATGGTGGTGACGGCGATGATGGGTTTTGTCGTGATCTGGAAGGTCTGGCGCTGGTCGCCGATTGCGGCCGCCGCGCTGGTCGCGCCGTTCCTGTTCCTGGACATCACCTTCCTTGCCGCCAACCTGCTCAAGGTGTTCGAGGGCGGCTGGGTGCCGCTCGCGCTTGGCGGCGCGATGATCGTGGTGATGTACACTTGGCGGCGCGGCAGCCGGCTGTTGTTCGAGAAGTCGCGCAAGCTGGAATTCCCGCTCGCCGATCTCGTCGCGATGCTGGAGAAGCGGCCGCCGCAGCGCGTCACCGGCACCGCGGTGTTCCTGACCAGCGACCCCGTCAGCGCGCCGACCGCGCTGATGCACAGCCTCAAGCACTACAAGGTGCTGCACGAGAAGAACGTCATCCTGACCATCGAGACGGCGCCGACGCCGCGCATCGATCCGTCCGAGCGGGTGCGGATGGAGCAGCTGAGCGAGACCTTCTCCAAGGTGACGCTGAAGTTCGGCTTCATGGAGCAACCTAACGTGCCGAAGACGCTGGCGATCGCCCGCAAGCTCGGTTGGCAGTTCGACATCATGTCGACCTCGTTCTTCCTGTCCCGCCGTGCGCTGAAGCCGGCGGCGCATTCGGGCATGCCGAGCTGGCAGGACCATCTGTTCATCGCGCTGAGCCGCTCCTCGAACGACGCCACCGACTATTTCCAGATCCCGACAGGGCGGGTGGTCGAGGTCGGCACGCAGGTCACGATTTAGGGTCTGCGAACCAGCGTTTCGGCGTGGCATCTAACCCGTTTCGGACGCTTGATTTTCTCCGCGCAAGAGGCGACTTTGCGGCCCGGAACGGCGGGCCGCGCGACGCTCGCCAAGCTGATATCGGGAGGATATTTCCGTGGCGGACCACAAGGTGGAAGATTTGTTTCCGGACGAGGTGTCGAAGGGCATAGCGGAAGGCCGCTATCTGCTGGTCGACGTCCGTGAGCCGAACGAGGTCGCCGTCGAGGCCTATCCCGATGGCGTCGTGGTGCCGCTGTCGACGTTCGACCCGGCGGCGATTCCCGATCCGCAGGGCAAGCAGGTGGTGTTCGCCTGCCGCTCCGGCAAGCGCTCCGTGACGGCCTCGCTGGCCGCCCAGGCCGCGGGCCTGCCCTATGACAAGCACCTGGCGGGCGGCATCATCGGCTGGAAGGCGGCGGGACTGCCGACCAAGACCGGCGGCTGATCCCCTGACATGACCTCCATGAACAAGGTCTTCGCGGACCTTCCCGTCACCATCTTCGAGGCGATGTCGCAGGCCGCGCGCGACAACAACGCCATCAATCTCGGCCAGGGCTTTCCCGACGATCCCGGTCCGGAGGACATCCGCCGCGCCGCCGCGGACGCCTCGATCAACGGCTATAATCAATATCCGTCGATGATGGGCATCCCGGAGCTCCGTCAGGCGATCGCATCGCATTACGGCCACTGGCACGGGCTCAAGCTCGATCCGATGACCGAGGTGATGGTCACCTCCGGCGGCACCGAGGCGCTGACCTCCTCGATCCTCTCCGTGGTCGAGCCCGGTGACGAGGTGGTGTGCTTCCAGCCGGTCTATGATTCCTATCTGCCGATCATCCGCCAGGCCGGCGGCATTCCGCGGCTGCTGCGGCTCGAACCGCCGGAGTGGCGGCTGAGCGAGGAGATGCTGCGCAGCGTCTTCAACCACAAGACCAAGGCGGTGCTGTTCAACAATCCGCTCAATCCGGCGGCGGTGGTCTATCCGCGCGAGGACCTCGAACTGCTGGCGCGGTTCTGCCAGGAATTCGACGTGGTCGCGATCTGCGACGAGGTCTGGGAACACGTGGTGTTCGACGGCCGCGAGCACATCCCGCTGATCACGATCCCGGGCATGCGCGACCGCACCATCAAGGTCGGCAGCGCCGGCAAGATCTTCTCGCTGACCGGATGGAAGATCGGCTTCGTCTGCGCCGCGCCGCCGCTGCTGCGCGTCGCTGCGAAGGTGCACCAGTTCCTCACCTTCACGACGGCCCCCAATTTGCAGGCGGCGGTGGCATATGGCCTCGGCAAGCCCGACGACTATTTCCTCGACATGCGCAAGGACATGGCGCGGAGCCGTGACCGCCTGACCAAGGGATTGGAGAGCATCGGCTTTCCGGTGCTGAAGTCGCAGGGGACCTACTTCCTCACCGTGGACCTGTCGCCGCTCGGGCTCAACGAGACCGATGCCGAGTTCTGCTGGCGGATCGTGCAGGACTACAAGGTTGCGGCGATCCCGGTCTCGGCGTTCTACGAGCAGGATGCGGTGACGTCGGTCGTGCGTTTTTGCTTCGCCAAGAAAGACGCGACGCTCGATGCCGCGTTGGAGCGGTTGTCGGACGCCGTCCACCGCCGCAAGAGGTAGGCCAGAATGCGAGAGCAGAACCGTCGTCTCGTCAGCTTCGTCGGCGTGGTCGCGACGGTCCTGCTGCTCTCGGCCTCCGCCGACGCCGAGGAGCGCACGGTCAACTTCTACAACTGGTCGAACTACATGGCGCCGGGAGTCCTCGAGGACTTCACCAAGGAAACCGGCATCAAGGTCGTCTACGATACGTTCGACGCCAACGAGACGCTGGAGACGCGGCTGCTCGCCGGCAAGTCGGGCTATGACGTCGTGGTGCCGACCGGCTACTTCCTGCAGCGCCAGATCACCGCGAAGGTGTTCCTCAAGCTCGACAAGTCGAAGCTGCCGAACCTCGCCAATGCATGGCCCGTGGTGACGGAGCAGCTTGCGACTTACGATCCCGGCAATAGCTACGGCGCCAACTACATGTGGGGCACCACCGGCATCGGCTACAACGTCAAGATCGCGGAGAAGATTCTCGGTCCCGACGCGAAGATCGACAGCTGGGACATGGTGTTCAAGCCGGAGAACCTCGCCAAGTTCAAGGATTGCGGCATCCACATGCTGGATTCCGCGGACGACATCCTGCCGGCGGCGCTGAGCTATCTCGGCCTCGATCCGAACTCGACCAAGCAGGCTGACCTCGAGAAGGCCGCCGATCTCGTCATCAAGATCCGGCCCTATGTGCGCAAATTCCACTCGTCCGAATATCTCAGCGCGCTGGCCTCGGGCGAAATCTGCTTCGTGGTCGGATGGTCGGGCGACATCATGCAGGCGCGCAGCCGGGCGGCGGAAGCCAACACCGGCGTCGAGATCGGTTACACGATCCCGAAGGAGGGCGCGCAGATGTTCTTCGACAATCTGGCGATTCCGTCGGATGCGAAGAACGTCGCCGAGGCCTATGAGCTGATCAACTACTTGTACCGTCCCGAGGTCGCGGCGAAGAACTCGAACTTCCTGTCCTACGCCAACGGCAATCTGGCGAGCCAGAAGCTGATCGATCCGAAGATCTTCGCCGACAAGAACATCTATCCCGACGAAGCGATGCAGAAGAAGCTGTTCGTGATCACCGCGCGCGATCCGGCGACGCAGCGGATCATCAACCGGCTGTGGACGAGGGTGAAGACCGGGAAATAGGTTTATCAGTCATTGCGAGCCAACGGGTCGCGCGAACGCGCGCCCGACGACAGGCTCCGCGAAGCAATCCATCGCGTCGCACCTGCTGAAGCATGGATTGCTTCGTCGCTTCGCTCCTCGCAATGACGAGGTAGGGCTGCCAGCCTACCGCCAGCGCCGGTGCAGCCAGAGCCACTGATCCGGATATTCGCGGACCCAGCCCTCGACGACGTCGGTGATCGCCTGCATCGTGCCCTGGATATCGATCTGGCCGGATGCGTCGAACACCGGCTTGATTTCCTCGGTGACCTCGCCGCGGAAGCGGCCGTCGGGCAGGCGGATGATCCGCGTGCCGTGGATCGGGCAATCGATCTGCCGGCGCAGGCGCGCCAGCAGCGGATTCGCCGTGGTCTTGCGGCCGAAGAAGGTGACGGGAACGCCGTTGGTCAAATACTGATCGACCAGCATCGCGACGTGCTGGCCGTTCTTCAGCGCCTGCGCCAGCTTGAGCGGCGCGTCGCGGCCGGCCGGGACCAATGTGCCCAGGTTGACTGCGCGGATGCGCTCGATGGCGCGGTCGGCGGCTTCGATGTTCGGCCGCCGAAACAGGATGGTGGCGTCGAGCCCATGCGCTGCGGCGGCAATTGGAGAGAGCTCCCAGTTGCCGAGATGTGCGGCGAAGAACAGTGCCGGCTTGCCGTCGTCGCGCAACTGGTCGAACAGCTGCTTGCTGCGCGCCGAGAATTCGACGCGACCCGGCTTGTCGGGATTCTGGGGATCGTGGTCCCAGATGCGGTCGATGTGCGCGAATTCAGCGCCGATGCGTCCGAGGTTGTGCCAGACGCCCGTCAGGATCTCCTCGATCTCCTCCGGTGACTTTTCCGGGAAGGCGGCCTTGAGGTTCTCGCGGCCGATGCGATCCTCGCGCAGCCGGCGGCCGATGAAATGGGCGGCGCGGCCGAAGAACCTTGCGGTCTTCTCGGGATCGAAATAGCGCGTTGTACGCAGCAGGCCGATCGTCAGCCCGCCGATCGCCGCGTCGGTCACGGGCTTCGCGGCGTCACGCAGGTGCGCCCTGGTGCGAAGGAGCAGGCGTTTCATCTGATGACGCGAGGGCGCTAGGCCGGCTCGCGCGTCAGGATCAGTGAGGCGTTCTGCCCGCCGAACCCGAACGAGTTCGACATCACGGCGGTCACCTTGGCATCGCGCGCCTTGTTGCCGACTACGTCGAACGGGATCGCGGGATCAGGCACCTCGTAGTTGATCGTCGGCGGAATCCGCTGATGCTCGAGCGTGAGCAGCGAGAAGATCGCCTCGACTGCACCGGCGGCCGAGATGGTGTGGCCGACCATCGACTTGTTCGACGACACCGGAATGTTTTTGGTGTGTTCGCCAAACACGGCCGACGTCGCAAGATACTCCATCTTGTCGTTTTCCGGCGTCGAGGTCCCGTGCGCGTTGATGTGATCGATTTGCTCGGGCTCCATTCCAGCATCGGCGAGTGTCTTGCGCACGCAGCCGATCGCCGGCTTGCCGTCCGGGGCCGAGCGGGTGCGATGGAAGGAATCGGTGAGCTCGCCGCAGCCGGCGACGACGCCGAGGATGCGCGCGCCGCGGGCCATCGCGGCCTCGTAGCTCTCGAGCACCAGCGCGCCGGCGCCTTCGGCCATCACGAAGCCGTCGCGGTTCTTCGAGAACGGTTTCGAGGCGGCCTGCGGCGGATCGTTCTGGGTGGAGAGAGCCGACAGCAGCGAGAAGCGCACCATGGCTTCCGGGTTCACCGAGCCGTCGGTTGCGACGCACAGCGTCGCATCGGTTTCGCCGCGGCGGATCGCCTCGACGCCAAGCTGGATCGCGGTCGCACCGGACGCGCAAGCCGTCGACAGCGAAATCGGGGACCCTTTGGTGCCGAAGGTCTCGGCGAGGTTGAGCGCGACGGAGCCGAAGGTGAAGCGCCGGTGAAAGTGCGCGAACTTCCCGCCGCTGCAGGTCGCCAGGTATTCGATGATTCCAAAGTCCTTGGTTGGAACCTCGCGCGCGACTTCGAGCCGCTGCGGCCACTCGGTCTCGATCGGGGCGACTGCCAGAAACAGCGGGCCGGGAAAGTCGCCCTTGCTGCCGATGCCGGCTTGCTCGAGCGCTTCCTCGGTCGCGATCTCTGCCAGACGCTGCGACAGGCTGGTCGAGGAGAACGGGTCGACGGTGACGAAATCGACGGCGCCGGCCATCGTCGTCTTCATACTGTCGAGCGGGAAGCGTGTCACGGTCTTGATGCCGGACTCACCCGCGGTGAGGCGCTTCCAATTGTCGGTCTTGCCGCCGCCGAGCGACGTCACGATTCCCATGCCGGTCACGACGACGATCGGTCGGCCGAATTTATCGCGTGGTGCTGTCATGGTGTCCCCGTCGGTGCTTGCGCCGAATTACTTGACGGCCTCGACCAGTGCCATGCCTTCGCCCTGCCAGTGGCCGACCCCCAATACGACAATCTGGGTTGGCGCTTCGGTCTTTTCAACCTCCAGCCCGGTCGGGTCGTTGGCCGGATAGAGCGCGCCGCGCGAGATCGACAGCGCGGCCAGCGCGAGCCCGAGCGGGAACTGCGCCTCCATGGTGTGGCCAAAGGTCGTTCCGGTGGCGCGGACGGCAAAGCCGGCATGCTGGCTGAGGAATGCGCGCTCTTCGGCGGTCGCAGGCTCGGCGCCGGTCGCACCCGTGATCAGGATACCGCTGTCGCCGCTGACGCCGAGTTGCGGCCACAATGCTTGCAGCGATTTCGTCACGGCGCCCGGCTCCTTGCGTCGGGCAAGGTCGGCGACCACCTTGGTCAGCTTGGCGTACGGCTTTGCGCCGCGGGCCTCGGCATGTTCGCGCGATTCCATCACGAGGAAGGCGCCGGCGGAGCCAATGGCAAAGCCCGGGTTGTTCCTGCGGGCCCAGACCGAGCTATGCTGGTCCTTGAGGGCGAGATCGCCGAATGCATAAAGCATCAAGAGGTCGCCGCGATCGCCGTTATGAGCGGCACCGACCAAGGCGATGTCACTCTGGCCGGCTCCAATGCGCGCGACCGCGATCCGTGCCGCGTCGATGCTCGAGGCTTCCTCGCCCATGAAGGTGCGGGAGGTCCCGCACACGCCGTGAACGATCGCGATGTTGCCGGCGAGCAGGTTGGAGAGCTGCGCCAGGAACAGCGTCGGGCGCAGCTCGTTCATCAGCTTCTCGTTGAGCAGGGCGGGCGGCAGCTTGCCCTGCGCATCGGCGTTCATGATCGCCAGGTCGACATTGAGGTCACGCTCGCCGCCACCGGCTGCGATGATCATGTCCATCCGCGACAGGATTTCCTGATTGCCTTTGACGCCAGCGGAATCGAGCGCCAGCCCGGCGGCATAGGTACCGATCCGCTGCCACGTCTCCATCTGACGCTGATCGCCCTTCTTCGGGATCTGGGCGTCGAAGCTGACGGGGGCGATCGGATGGATCACGTATGGCGCGAGCCGCTTCTCGTCGGCATTGACGCGCCGGGCGCCGAGCGCCTCCCAATGCGCATCCAGCCCTTCGCCAAGCGAGGAGAGCAGGCCTACGCCGGTGATCCAGACTTCCTTCTCAGCCATGACTCATTGCCTGCTGCGGAAACCCGATCTTGGTGGCCATGGCATCCATGTGCACGCGCAAGTCCGGGCTGGGGAAGGGGATGTGACGGAAGGTCAGCTCGGCATTGCACTTGAGCTCCTTGCCGACGCGAACCTTCGCCGAGGTCACGGCGAAGCCTGAACCTTCGTGCTCGATCTTGGCCTCGATGGTCAGGAGCGAACCGGGGCTGACGAAGCCGCGCATCTTGGCTTCCTTGACCATGGCGAGGAAGGGCATGCGCTCGAACTTGGTCAGACCGAGGATCAGCCAGCCTGAGCTCTGGGCCATTGCTTCGGTCAGCAGCACGCCGGGCATGATCGGATAGCCCGGGAAGTGCCCCGCGAACACCGAATGGCTGTCGGGCGGGACATCCGCCTCGACGACAATGGTCCTTGCGTCGAGGTTGAGGTCGACGATCCGATCGATCAGCTGAAAGATCTCGAGCTGCATGATGGGCGATTACGAGCCCGTGCCCGTGCCCGCGTTCTTGGCTGCAACCAGCTCGTCGATGCGGTCGGCGAGATTCTTCAACACGAAATACTGCTCCGTCGTGGCCTTGCCGTCGTTGACCTCCTGGGTCCACTTTTCGAGCGGCATCTTGATCCCAAAGGCCTTGTCGATGGCAAACGCGATGTCGAGGAAGTCGAGGCTGTCGATCCCCAGATCGTCGATCGCGTGGCTCTCCGGCTTGATCGTGTCGCGCGGGATGTCGCAGGTCTCCGCGATAATGTTGGCGATCTGCTCGAATGTGGAGGACATCATTAAGCCTTTGATATATTGAAGGTAATTCCGGGTCGGCTCAGAGGAGGCGGGCGCGTTGCCCCGGAATGCCCGATTGCTGGTGCCGGAGTCGTGTGCCCGTATATCGGAGCAGGGCCGTTAGTTCAATGGAGCTTGGCCGGCCTCGCAAGGACGGTTTTTGGGTAGGGTTCCGGCCAGCCTAGCTGCGCGGCATCACCGTAATCTTCGCGCAATCCCGGCGGCCCATCAGCACGCAATCCTGGGTCTTGCGCAAATCGGCGATGCTCATGGCAAGCCAGATGCCGATCGCGGTGAGCGCCACCGTGAAGGCGAAGGCGGCGATGTTGGCGAGCATGCGCTGGCGGAAATCGTCCGGCTCCTCGCGCGGCTTCTCATAGCGAGAGAGATCGTTGGCAACGGAAGCCGGGCGAGTCGATCGGAGCGGCTCCTCGCGCTTGCCGGGCGGCTGCGCCGAGGTACGCGGCCGGAATTTGAGCACCACGTGCTCCGCATCCGAGGAAATTGGCCGCTGCGTCTTCACTGTTGTCAGTCCGGTCGCGTCGCCGGTTATGTTTAGCATGTTCGCTGCACTTCACACCTAAAATCTTGGTGCGCGCAGAGGTGGTATTCATGCTTCGATCACCTCCAGGAACTGGCTTGCCGTCGAGGTGACTGCTGCGGTGCGCGGGATGCTCGGCATTGCGATGACGAGGCCGATGTCGACACACGCGTTCGACCTTCGCGCACGCACAGTTTGCGCTGCAACGCCGTCATTGAGGTTGAGGCTGCGCGCCCCGGCATTGGCATCCTACGCATTGACGGCCGGGGGCATCGACAGCCCCGAGGCCGGACCATCCGGCCGTCGGCCCCACCGCTTCGTGAAGCCATTCCGGCACACCGGACTCTTTCACCCGCCTGCGGGCTCATGACATAGTGGAACCCGTTCCGGAGTGCCGGTCAAAAGGGAGCATAAATCATGGCCCACACGCGCGAGCCTTACGTCAAACCGGTCCCGATCATGTCGCTGCGGCCGACCCAGATGACGGTCGGCATGCAGGAGGTGACGGAGAAGCGGAAGCGCTGGCGCGAGCACAAGTCGGACAAGAAGCGCGCCGAACTGCTGGGCAAGCACATGATCCCGGTCGTCCATGGTCCCGACGATCGCTACTACGTGGTCGATCACCATCACATGGCGCGGGCGCTGCACGAGGAGGGCGTCAAGGACATCCTGGTCACGGTAATCGGCGATCTCACGATGGTCGAGCGTGACGTGTTCTGGGGCGTGATGGACAACAAGCGCTGGGTCTATCCCTACGATTCCAAGGGCGAGCGCCGCCACTTCAAGGACATTCCGAAATCGATCAAGGATCTCAGGGACGATCCTTTCCGCAGCCTCGCCGGCGAGATGCGCCGGGCGGGCGGTTTCGCCAAGGACACGACGCCGTTCAGCGAATTCCTGTGGGCCGATTTCCTGCGCCGCCACATCCCGCGCAAGACGGTGGAGAACAATTTCGCCAAGGCGCTGGAGAAGGGACTGGCGCTCGGTCGCAGCAAGGACGCGGTCTATTTGCCCGGCTGGTGCGGGCCGGCATCCGACGACTGATCTGCCGCGGCCTCCGGCCTGTGCTGATCCTCCTTGCCACCGAGCGCGTGGTGCAGCCACCGCTCGGTCCGCTTGCCGAAGGTCAACAGCAGGAACGCCAGCGCGACGGCGGTGACGACGATCGGCCAATGTCCGGCGCCGCAGACGATGCCGACGCAAGCGGCGAAGAATGCGCATGCGGCGCTGGTCAGGCCGCGGACCTGGAAGCGGTCGCCCTGCCGCACGATCACGCCGGCGCCGAGAAATCCGATGCCGGTCAGCACGCCCTGGATCACGCGGCTCACCGCGTCGGTGAACTTGCCGGGCTCGACGGCCTGCAATGCCAACAGCACGACCATGGCCGTCGAAAGGCTGACGAGACCCAGCGTCTTCAGGCCGATCGGCTTGCCGCGCAGGTCGCGGTCGAGCCCGATCGCGCAGCCGGCAAGGGTGGCCGCGCCGAGACGCAGGATGATCTCGCTCCAGTCCGCCAAGGCGTCCTCTATTTCGGCTGCCGGCCGAGCATGTAGAACTCGCCGTTCGGCCGCATGCCGGTGACGTTGGCGAGCCGGTTCGACAGCGCGAAGAACGCCGCAACCGCCGCGATGTCCCAGACGTCGTCGTCGCTGAAGCCGTGGGCGGCAAGCGCGGCGAAGTCCGCCTCCGAGACTTCCTCGGCCGCGCGGCTCACCTTCATGGCGAAGTCGAGCATCGCGCGCTGCCGTGGCGTGATATCGGCCTTGCGGTAGTTGACCGCGATCTGGTCGGCGATCTCGGGATTCTTGGCGCGGATGCGCAGGATCGCGCCGTGGGCGATCACGCAATACTGGCACTGATTGGCGGCGCTGGTCGCCACCACGATCATCTCGCGCTCGGCCTTCGAGAGGCCGGAGTCCTTTTCCATCAGCGCGTCGTGATAGGCGAAGAAGGCGCGAAACTCGTCCGGGCGGTAGGCCAAGGTGAGGAAGACGTTCGGCACGAAGCCGGATTTCTCCTGCACGGTCAGGATGCGGGCGCGAATGTCCTGGGGGAGCTTGTCGAGAGCGGGCGTCGGGAAGCGTTTTGCGGTCGGCTGCGTCATGAGATGGTTCCGGCGTGCCGCCTGGATGCGGCGTCACGCGAGACCATAGTGGATGACGCCTCGGGCGCAAGGCGCATCGGCACCCTGCGGCACTGACGTCAGCGCAGCGGCTTCTTCAGCAGCGAGAAACGGTCCGGATCGAGGCCGAGCGAGGGCTGCAGCATCGGCGCCTCGGCCGGCGCCATGGTGCGCGCCGGCGCCGGAGAGTTGAAGTTGGCGTCGCCGCTCGGGCTGTCGCGATGCGAGGTGGCGCCGCGCCAGCGCTCCAGCACGGCGCTGACGAAATGCATGTCATGGCCGGCGGCGACCGACGGCACCGTGGCGATGGTGGCCTCGCCGCGCGGCAGCTGGTGCGGCGGCACCTCCTTGAAGCGCAGCCGGGTCGGCAGCGCCACGCCTTCGCCGAACGCCAGCACCTCGCGGGTGCCGAGCGAGGGCACGAAGGACAGCAGGTTGGCAGCGGCGTCCGAGACGGCGGAGCGCAGCAGCGCCTGGTCGCGGTCGTTGGCGAGGCGCATCGTGAACAGCGTGTTGCACTGGGAGATGATGGTCGCGTCGAGCTCGGCCGGACGCTGGGTGATCAGACCGAGATAGACGCCGTATTTGCGGCCTTCCTTGGCAATGCGCGACACCGCCTTGCGGGTCGGCCCGAAGCCGATATTGCGGTCGGCGGACGCGTAGCGGTGCGCTTCCTCGCAGACGAACAGCATCGGCGAGACGCCGTCGCTCCACAGCCCGAAATCGAACGCCATGCGGCACAGCACCGACACCACGGAATCGACGACTTCGGCGGGGAAGCCGGCGAGCTGCATGATGGTCATCGGCTTGCCGTTGGCCGGCAGGCGGAACAGATGGCTGATCACCTCGGCCATGGTATCGCCGCCGACATTGGCATTGTCGAACATGAAGGCGTAGCGCGGATCGTTGCGCACCGCGTCGATGCGCGAGATCAGTTTGTGATAGATGATGCGCGAGGAGCGGTTCTCCAGCTTGCCCATGCGCTCGTCGATCAGCGAGATCAGGTCGACGAGGCGATAGGGCACCGGCGTATCGACGGTGTAGCCGACCTGCTTGGGGTCGATGCGCTTCAGCCCGAGACCGACCCGGTCGGAGTTCTGGTACTGGGTGTAGATGCCCTTCGCCATCGGAATCACTTCGGCGAGGATGTCGAGCTCCTCGGGCACGCCGGGCCGGCCGCCGAACAGCACGTCGACGATCTCTTCGAAGTTGAACAGCCAGAACGGCAGCTTCAGGTTTCGCGGGTTGAGCACCTGCGCGCGCTCGCCGAAGCAGCGGCCATATTCGTTGTGCACGTCGAGCAGGAAGATGCGCAGGTTCGGCCGCGACTTCAGGATCTCGTTGAGCAGCAGCGACACGCCGGTGGATTTGCCGACGCCGGTCGAGCCGAGCACCGCGAAGTGCTTGGAGAGCATCTCCTCGACGTCGACATAGGCGATCACAGAACGATCCTGCTGCAGCGTGCCGACATTGATCTGATCCGAGCCGCTCGGCGCATAGACCGTGCGCAGCTCCTGGTTCGTGATCAGATCGGTGCTGTCGCCGATGGTCGGATAATGGGTGACGCCGCGCTGGAATTTCGGGCGGTCGCCGCCCAGGATCTCGCCGAGCAGGTCGACCGAGGCGGTCGCCATGTATTCGTCGGATGCCGGCAGGTTCTCGCACGTCACTTCGGTGATCATGGCGACGATGACCGAACTCGCGCAGCGGATACTGACGAACCGGCCGACCGTTGCTCGCATCTCTGAAAGTTGCATCTGGCCGCCCGCCAGCAGCCCAACCCGGGCCTGCGAGCCGCGCACAGAGATCACACGTCCGAAGGGTGTCACAGTTCCAGCCTGGCTCGTTCTCAAAATCTAAATGTCCGGACCAATATGCCCGCCCGGGATTGGAAAAACCGTTAAATCGCCGGGGTTCTGCATCGGCTAAATCTACACCTTCCCGGTGACGATTTGTTTCTATCGTGCCGCGAGATGACGCCCCGTCATGTGCATCGGCGGCGGATTCGTCGCTTTCCGGCACAGCCGCGTTTGTTTCCCGGTTTTTCCGTTAACGCGGGATTCACCATCTCCGAGGAGTGCATCGGCAGCTCCGTAGGTTTGCGGGGAATTGGGCTCGATTTGTCATGCGCTGTGGCCCGGTATCGCGTAACCGATTGCTAACTGCGAGTTGTAACGACCTTTCCATTTGTGCTGCGTAACGATGCCGCGCCCGGGAGAGATCAGCGTGCGCATCGAACATCGCAATTCAGGAAATGCCGATGCTGGCTCGACCAAGGGGCTGGCGTTCTGTGCCGGCCTGTTGGTCGGCAGCCTGCTCGGAAGCGCCACCGCGCAATGGAGCGAGCGCGAAGGCCTGCTGATGGCGGCATTCGCGATCATGGCCGTGATCGTCTTCCTGTTGCTCAAGCGGCACGAAATCTCCGACGAGCGGCTCGCCACCGAACGTCGCAATCTCATGACCGCCGTGAACAACATTCCGCAGGGCCTCGTGCTCTACGACGCGTCGGCGCGCATCATCATCTGCAACCGTCCCTACATCGAGATGTTCGGGCTTTCGCCCGACGTCGCCAAGCCCGGCTGCACCATGCACCGGCTGATCGCGCACAGGCAGGAGACCGGCTCGTTCGACGGCGATGTCGACGACTTCTGCGACGCCATCATGGGCAACGTGAAGCTTGGCCGCGCCACGCGTCAGCTGACGCAGGCGCCGGGCGGGCGCGCGATCGAGATCGTCAACAAGCCGCTGCCGGAAGGCGGCTGGGTGGCGACCATCCAGGATATCACGGAGCGCACGCGCACCGAGAACAGGATCGCCCACATGGCGCACTATGATGCGCTGACCGACCTGCCGAACCGCGTGCTGTTCCGCGAGCGCCTGGAGCGGGCGCTGAAGGCGATCCGGCCGGATCAGCAGCTCGCGGTCATGTATATCGACATCGACGAGTTCAAGGCCGTCAACGACGCGCTCGGCCATCAGATCGGCGACGAATTGCTCAGGGCGATCGCCGACCGCCTGCGCACCTGCGTTGGGGACACCGACGTCGCGGCGCGGCTCGGCGGTGACGAGTTTGCCGTGATCCAGACCGTCGTCCGCGATCAGACCGAGACCATGCAGCTCCTTGCTGCGATCTATCAGGCGATCCGCCGGCCGATCGAGTGCAGCGGGCATTTGATCACCACCGACGCCAGCATCGGCATCGCCGTTGCGCCCGCCGACGGCCTCGACATCGATCAATTGCTGCGCAATGCCGACCTCGCGCTCTACGGAGCCAAGAGCGACGGCCGCCGCACCTACCGGTTCTTCGAGACCGGCATGGACGCACGTGCCAAGGCGCGGCGCAGCCTCGAGCTCGAGCTGCGCCAGGCGATCGCCGACGGCAGCTTCGAGCTGCATTATCAGCCGCTGCTCCATCTCGAGGAGGGCCAGGTCAGTTGCTGCGAGGCGCTGGTGCGCTGGCGTCATCCGGAACGCGGCACCATCTCGCCGGCGGATTTCATCCCGATCGCCGAGGACACCGGCCTGATCAACGATCTCGGTCACTGGGTGCTCAACACCGCGTGCCGCGAGGCGATGAACTGGCCGGAGCATGTTCATGTCGCGGTCAACGTGTCTCCGATCCAGTTCAAGAGCCAGACACTGGCACTCAACGTCGCCGCCGCGCTCGCCGCGACAGGTCTTGCACCTTCGCGACTTGAGCTCGAGATCACCGAGGCGGTGCTGATCCGCGACGACGAGGCTGCGCTCGATATCCTGCATCAGCTGCGCGAACTCGGCGTCCGTATCGCGCTCGACGATTTCGGCACCGGCTATTCCTCGCTGAGCTACCTGCAGCGCTTCCCGTTCGACAAGATCAAGATCGATCGCGCCTTCATCAAGGATCTCGCCGGGACCGGCGCGTCGTCCACGATCGTCCAGGCCGTCGTCAACATCGCCGCTGCCAGCGACATGACCACGACCGCGGAGGGCGTCGAGACCGAGCAGCAGCGCAACCTGCTGCGCATCCTCGGCTGCACCGAGATGCAGGGCTATCTGTTCAGCCGGCCGGTGTCATCGGCTGAAATCCGCAAGCTGCTCTCGTCGCATCGCGAGACCGCCGTCTCGGTCGCCTGACCGCCTGCCTCGACCGCTTTCACGAGGTGATTCCGGCGACGGAATGCCGTGCGAGCGCAATTGCCGTTGCCAGTAATTTTGTTGACGGGACCTAATCATTTGTACACTAGTACAAATCGACGCGCCGCTCACCTGTCCAACCGCAAGTCGTCGATCCGGCGTCGTCGCGGAGGGAGACCGCCCATGCAGCCGGAACCGATCTTCGATCTCGCGCATCTCGGGCACATGGAGCTTTTGACGCCGAAGCCGGACGAGAGCCTGAAATTCTTCGTCGACGTCATGGGCATGACCGTCAGCGGCCGCAAGGGCGAGTCGGTATATCTGCGCGGCTGGGACGATTACGAGCGCTATTCGCTGAAGCTGACGGCCTCGAAGACTTCAGGGATGGAGCACATGGCGCTGCGGGCGCGCAGCCCGCAGGCGCTCGAACGTCGCGTCGCCGCGCTGAAGGGCTCGGGCTTCGATATCGGCTGGATCGACGATGACATGGGGCAGGGGCCGGCATTCCGCTGCCGCGATCCCGATGGCCATGTCATCGAGCTCTATTACGAGACCGAGTGGTACGAGGCGCCGTCCGAGCTGAAGCCCGCGCTGAAAAATCAGGCGCAGCGCTTTCCGGCGCGCGGCGTCAATGTCCGCCGGCTCGACCATCTCAATTGCCTCGCGGTCGACATCAAGGCCAACCGTCTGTTCTTCGAAGACTACCTCGGCTGCCGCACCACCGAGCAGATCGTGCTCAACGACGGCACGGAAGCCGCGATGTGGATGACGATGTCGAACAAGAGCTACGACTTCGCCTATACGCGCGACCATTACGGCAAGCGCGGCCGGTTTCACCATGTCACCTACGCGCTCGACAGCCGTGAGGAGATCCTGCGGGCCGCGGATATTTTTCTCGAGCACGGGGTGCATATCGAGACCGGGCCGCACAAGCACGCGATCCAGCAGACCTTCTTCCTCTATGTCTATGAACCCGGCGGCAACCGCGTCGAGGTCGCCAACGCCGGCGCACGTCTGATCCTTGCGCCGGACTGGAAGCCGATCGTGTGGACCGAGGAAGAGCGCAAGAGGGGACAGGCGTGGGGGTTGAAGACGATCGAGTCGTTCCACACCCACGGTACGCCACCCGTGATCGACTAGATGCCGGATCGCCACACGAAAGCCGCCCGAGCGCGTCGATACGCCGCCGCGAACACGCGCGCTCGCTGACGACAACACCGACGCGCAGCCGATATGATCCGGCTCGCGAGGACGGACGCTGCGCAGCGCTGCGCGCGAGACGTGAACGGGTGAGAACGAGCACAAAGGCTGGCAAGACGCCAAAGACGTCGGCGAAGGGTGCGAAAAAGAGCGCCGTGAAGCGTGACACTGCAAAGCCGCGTCTGCTCGCAGGCGGCAATCCGCAGATCGCCAAGGGATATGGTGACGCTCCGGTGCAAGCCTATATCGCCGCGATGCCGGGGTGGAAGCGCGACGTCGGACGCAAGCTTGACGCGCTCATCGTGCGTACCGTCCCCGGCGTGCAGAAGGCGGTGAAGTGGAACTCGCCGCTCTACGGCATGGAAGGGGAAGGCTGGTTCCTCGGCATCCATGTCTTCACGCGCTACGTCAAGGTGGCGTTCTTTCGCGGCGCGTCGCTGCATCCGGTGCCGCCGGGCGAGTCCAGGCAGCAGCACACGCGCTATCTCGACATTCACGAGAACGACGAGCTCGACGAAGCCCAGCTCACCGCGTGGGTGAAGCAAGCCAGTCTATTGCCCGGCGAACGGATGTGAACGCAAGCAAAGACTGTCGAACAACGGCCATCACGCGCTGTCGATGCAGCTCTGCGCGATGAAGCATTGCCTCGCCTCAGCTGTTTGGTGTTAGGCTGCACCAGAGCACGATGAATCGTCATCGCGCTTTAGATTGTTGTCCTGGCATGATCTCTTCGGAAAACCGCTTCGCACTTTTCCGGATCATGCCCCGGTAACGTCAGAGGAAAACGTCGATGATCGAACACACGACGGACAAGCGCGTGCGAGAGGCGTCTCGCAGGCGATTCCTTCAGGCCGGTGCAGCACTGGCCGGTGGCACCGCGATATCGGGAGTTGCCGGTTCTACCGCGCTTGCCGAACAGGGGAATAATCTTCCGCCCAATGTGCCGGAATGGATGAAAGCGCCCGGTGACCCGATGGGTAGCCAGCCCTATGGCACGCCGTCGGCTCACGAGAAGGCCGTCGTCAAGAACATCTCGAAGACACTGCCGCAGTATATTTCCGCTTCGGGCCGCACGCCGTTGCAGGAGCTCGACGGCATCATCACGCCGAACGGTTTGTTCTACGAACGCCACCACGGCGGCGTGCCGACCATCGACCCGGCCGAGCACCGGCTGGTGCTGCATGGCATGGTCGATCGCCCGCTGGTGTTCACGATGGAGGACATCCGCCGCTTTCCGTCGCAGTCGCGCATCCACTTCCTCGAGTGCTCCGGCAATCCGGTCTACACCAAGCCCTACGGCAAGACGGCCTCCGACCTCGTCGGCCTCCTGAGCTGCGCGGAATGGACCGGCGTGCCGCTCAAGACGGTGCTGGACGAGGCGGGCCTGCAGGCGGGTGCCAAATGGATCGTGGCCGAAGGCGCCGACGCCGCTGCGTTGACGCGCTCGATCCCGATCGAGAAATGCCTCGACGACGCCATGCTGGTCTACAGCCAGAATGGCGAGCGGCTGCGCCCGCAGCAGGGCTATCCGCTACGCCTGTTGCTGCCCGGCTTCGAGGGCAACATGAATGTGAAGTGGCTGCGCCGGCTCAAGGTCGTCGCCGAGCCGGCCTATTCGCGCGAGGAGACCTCGAAATACACCGACCCGATGCCCGACGGCACGTCGCGCGAATTCACCTTCTATATGGAAGCCAAGTCGATCATCACGCGGCCGTCCGGCGGGCAGAAGCTGACGACGCAGGGCTTTCACGAGATTACCGGCATCGCCTGGAGCGGTCACGGCAAGGTCAAGAGCGTCGAGGTCTCGCTCGACGAGGGCAAAAGCTGGCAGCAGGCCGAATTGCAGGAGCCGGTGTTGACGCGCGCGCTCACGCGCTTCCGCTTGCCCTGGCATTGGGACGGCAAGCCCGCCGTGATTCAGAGCCGTGCCATCGACGAGACCGGCTACGTCCAGCCGACGCTGGCGGAATTGGTCAAGGTGCGCGGTCTCAACTCGTTCTACCACAACAACGCGATCTGGCCCTGGCGCATCGATGCGAATGGTGAGGTGACCAATGGCCAGGCGTGAGCTCAAGGCGGCGTTCCTTGCGAGTATGGTCGCGATGCTCGCCACTGCCGGGCAGGCCGAGGATCGCTTTGGCATCGGGCGTGCGGCAACGCCTGCCGAGATCGCCGGCTGGAACATCGATATCGGCCGTGACGGCTCCAACCTGCCGCCGGGCAGCGGCAGCGTCGAGCGCGGCCGCACGGTGTTCAGCGAGCAATGCGCGGCGTGCCATGGCGACAGCGGGCAGGGCGGCGTCGGCGACCGCCTGGTCGGCGGACAGGGCACGCTGGCGAGTCCCAAACCGATCCGCACCGTCGGCAGCTATTGGCCCTATGCGCCGACGCTGTTCGACTACATCCGCCGCGCGATGCCGCAGAACGCGCCGCAGTCGCTGAGCAATGAGGACGTCTACGCGGTGTCCGCCTACATCCTCAGCCTGAACGGCATCGTGCCGGCCAATGCGGTGCTCGACGCCAGGTCGCTCGCCACGATCAAGATGCCGAACCGCGACGGGTTCGTCTCCGACCCGCGGCCGGACGTGCATAACCATTGAGCGGCGGGCCACGGCCGGCTTGCTCGCAGCATCGTGAGGCCGTGGCCCCTGTGCCCGGAGGATTGCCGTCCCTATCTCCGCTTGGGGGCGGCTCGGCCGTCATCCGGCACACGTTTATTGATCGATAGGAGAGGCCGCATGACCAGGTCATGGGCAGTCGCAGCCGCCATGCTGCTCGTGGGAATGACGTTCACGCCGGTCGCGGCCCAGATGTCGGAGCCGGCATATTTCGACGCGCAAAATCCCGGGCGCAGCGCGATCAACGGCGGCGCCCTGACGCCATGGGGTGAGGCCCAGGAGGCCGCGCAGCGCGGGCGCAATCCGGCGAACGCCTACGGTGCCATGTCCGCGGCGGAGCCATCTTCCGCCTGCGCGCGTTACCGTTCATTCGATCCGGCGTCCGGCACCTTCCTTGGCCGCGACGGCCGCCGCCATCCCTGCCGATAAGGCCCTGCACCGCGCTTGGCGGTGGATAACGGCGCCGGCATTCGCCCGGCGCGCGAACGACTGGACGTTAGCCGCGTTATAGTCTGCCGATCGTGTTGGGTCCCGCCGGACCCGAGCGGCGGAGGACACCCGGCGTGACAGACGCTCTGGCCGGTTTCTGGGACCGAAAGTCGACCTCGGACCTGTTGCGGGAGGCGGCGCGGGCCGACGGCGACGCGGAGACGCCGGTCTTCAGGCGGTCGCTGTCGGCGTTGCAACTGGTCACGCTCGGCATCGGCGGCATCATCGGCGCCGGCATCTTCGTGCTGACGGGCCACGCGGCCGCCGCCAATGCCGGTCCCGCGGTCACGCTCTCCTTCATGATTGGTGCGGTGGCCTGCGCCTTCGCCGGCCTGTGCTACGCCGAGATGTCGTCGACGGTGCCGATCTGCGGCAGCGCCTACACCTATGCCTATGCCACGCTCGGCGAACTGATCGCCTGGATCATCGGCTGGGACCTGATCCTCGAATACGCGGTCGGCGCGATCGCGGTCTCGGTCGGGTGGTCCGGCTATTTCGTCAGTCTGATGCGCGATTTCGGCGTCAACCTGCCGCAGCAATTCACCTCGGCGCCGCTCGCCTACGACGTCAACACCGGCGCATGGTCGTCGACCGGTGCGGTCATCAACATCCCGGCGATGGCGATCATCGCCTTCGTGACCACGCTGCTGGTGGTCGGCATTCGCGAGTCCGCGCGCTTCACCAGCTTCGTCGTTGTGGTCAAGCTCGTCGTGATCGCGCTGTTTCTCGCCACCGCGGCTTCCTCGGTGACGCTGGCGAACTGGGTGACGGCGAGCAACCCGGAGGGCGCGCTGATCCCGCCGAATGCTGGTCCTGGCGTGTTCGGCTGGTCCGGCGTGGTCCGCGGCGCGGCGGTGGTGTTCTTCGCCTATATCGGCTTCGATGCGATCTCGACCGCGGCGCAGGAGGCGAAGACGCCGGAGCGCGACATGCCGATCGGTATTCTCGGCTCGCTCATGATCTGCGCCGCGCTCTATGTCGCGGTCGGATTCGTGCTGACCGGCATCGTGCCCTATGACCGGCTCAGCGTGCCCGATCCGATCGCCGTCGGCATCGATGCGGTCGGCATCGGCGGGCTCGGTCCGTTCATCAAGCTCGGCATCCTGTTCGGATTGACATCGGTGATCCTCATCATGCTGCTGGCGCAACCGCGGATCTTTCGCGCCATGGCGCATGACGGATTGCTGCCGGGCTTTGCCGCCAAAATCCACCCGCGCTTCCAGACACCCTATGTCTCGACCATCTTCGCCGGCACCATCGCCGCTGTTCTCGGCGGGCTGTTGCCGATCGGGCTGGTCGGCGAATTGGTCTCGATCGGCACGCTGTTCGCATTCACGGTGGTCTCGATCGGCACGCTGGTGCTGCGCGTGCGCGATCCGGAATTGCCGCGTCCGTTCAAGGCGCCGGCGATCTGGCTGGTGGCCCCGGCTGCCGCTGCAACCTCGCTGTTCCTGATGTTCGGCCTGCCGCTCGACACCTGGATCAGGCTCGCGGTGTGGCTACTGATCGGGCTTGTGATCTATGCGGCCTATGGCAGACGGCATAGCCGGCTGCGGGCGAGCGGTGGAGACCGCGCGGGCCTATAGTGCGCGCGCGTGCGGCCTGCTAGATGTACGCGTTGAGATAGCGCTGCAAGCCGCGACAGTCGGCGCAGGTCCCGGGAGGCTTCATGAAAAATCCAAATGCATGCGCGCGATGGATGGTCGCCGCGCTCGTCTCGGTCGGCATCGTGTCGGCAGCTCCCGGCCATGCGGCGTCGGTTGCGCCGGTCGCGGCCGAGAACGGCATGGTGGTTTCCGCGCAACATCTTGCCACGCAGGTCGGCGTCGAGGTGTTGAAGCGGGGCGGCAATGCGGTCGATGCGGCGGTCGCCGTCGGTTATGCGCTTGCAGTGGCCTATCCCGCCGCCGGCAATCTCGGTGGAGGCGGATTCATGACCATCCAGTTCGCCGACGGCCGCAAGACCTTCCTGGATTTCCGGGAGACCGCGCCGAAGGGCGCCACCGCCGACATGTATCTCGACAAGGAAGGCAAGATTGTCGCCGGCCTCTCCACCAAGGGCCATCTCGCCGTCGGCGTGCCCGGTTCGGTCGCGGGCATGGAATATGCGCGCGAGAAGTACGGCACCATGAAGCGCGCCGACGTGATCGCGCCGGCGCTGCAACTCGCAGAGGACGGTTTCGTGCTCGACCGCGGCGACATTCAGATGTTGGATTCTGCGGTCGACGATCTTCGCCAGGATCCGCCCTCGGCCGCGATCTTTCTCAACAACGGCAAGCCGTTCCAGGTCGGCGAACGGCTGGTGCAACACGAACTTGCCGAGACGCTGCGCGAGATCAGCAAGCGCGGCACGGACGGCTTCTACAAGGGCTGGGTCGGTGCGGCGATCGTCGCCGCGAGCCAGGCCGGCAAGGGCCTGCTGACGCAGGAGGATCTGGACAACTACAGGGTTCGCGAGCTGGCGCCGGTCGAATGTGACTATCGCGGTTACCACGTGGTCTCGGCGCCGCCGCCTAGTTCGGGCGGTGTGGTGATCTGCGAGATGCTCAACATCCTCGAAGGCTATCCGCTGAAGGAGCTCGGCTACCATTCGGCGCAGGCGGTGCACTACCAGATCGAGGCGATGCGCCACGCCTATGTCGATCGCAACAGCTACCTCGGCGATCCGGACTTCGTGAAGAATCCGCTCGAGCGGCTGCTCGACAAGACCTACGCCGCGAAGATCCGTGCCGCGATCGACCCGGCAAAGGCCGGCGTCTCCAGGGACATCAGGCCCGGCGTTCCGCCGCATGAGGGCAGCAACACCACGCATTATTCGATCGCCGACAAGGACGGCAATGCGGTGTCGGTCACCTACACGCTGAACGACTGGTTCGGCGCCAAGGTGACGGCGGCCAAGACCGGCGTGCTGCTCAATGACGAGATGGACGACTTCACCGCCAAGGTCGGCGTGCCGAACCTGTATGGGCTGGTGCAGGGGGAGGCCAACGCGATCGTCCCCGGCAAGCGTCCGCTGTCCTCGATGAGCCCGACCATCGTCTCCAAGGACGGCAAGCCGGTCATCGTGATGGGCACCCCGGGCGGCAGCCGCATCATCACTGCCGTGCTGCTGACGATGATCAATGCCATCGACTACGGCATGAACGCGCAGGAAGCCGTGGACATGCCGCGCTTCCACCAGCAATGGCTGCCGGAGGCGACCAACCTCGAGGACTTCACGCTGTCGCCGGACACGCGGAAGATCCTGGAGGGCATGGGCCACAAATTCGGGCCGCCGCAGCCGGCCAATCACCTCGCGGTCATCATCATCGGGGCGCCATCGCTGGACGGCAAGCCGGTCGGCAACAACCGCTTCTATGGCGCGAACGATCCGCGCCGCAATTCGGGGCTCGCTGCGGGGTATTGAGCGTGACGCCCAACGACAACCCGTAGCCCGGATGAGCGAAGCGATATCCGGGTCTTGTTGAGCTCCCGCATGTCGCTCCGCTCATGCGGGCTACCGCTCCAATTGATCCGCGCTGCGGTCAGGCGACGGCGGTCGACCTGCCGTCGTCGTGCCCGCTGGTCAGCAGCAGGCGCCGGCGGATCGCGTCTTCGACCAGGGCCAGGGATTGTTTGGCTTCGCGCGCCTCGGCTTCGGCGGCCTGGGCCCGGAATTCGGCCGCATCGAGCTGCTCCTGTTGGGACTCGATGCGCCGTCGGGCTTCCTCAAGCGCCCGCGACGCATCCCTCAATTTGCGCTCGGTGGCGGCGATGATTTCGAGCTGCGCCTGTTCGGCGGCCTCGGCGCGGGCCTCGCCGGCGCGGGCCCTGTCCTCGATGCTGCGGAACAAATCCGCCGCCTGATAGACGAGGTCCAAGGCTTCTGTGCCCATCGCCGATGTGGGTGGTCTTGGAAATCCAAGGACATTCGGATCGGCCGTAAAAGGCCGTCTAAATCCGCGCAGTGCCATCCAAATCAGCCCGTCGCGAGTCGGTGTATGCCAACAACTTGCGGTAGTTATAGTTAACAAATCCTTAATGTGGCCGGCGCGCCGGCGCTGTCCACCGGTTTCTGATGTCGCAGCACCCAAATCGGCGGGCGGATAGGGGAATCGATCCGTCCGGCCCGCGCTTTTCTTTCGTAACGTGCTCTCCGCGCAAGCGTAGCGAGACCGCAGCGCTATCAGGCGCGGCGCGCGAATCGCGCAGCGCTGCAGCGGAGATCGATGCAGCCTCCACGGGCACCGCCAGTCGGCGAGGTCTGCCGATTTGGCTGCGGGTGCGAACCGGGCTCTATGGCATAAGTTTGACGCCTGGCTTGCTTTAATTCTCCGGTGTTGAATTGCAGGTCCATGGAGCGACCGATATACCGGGCGGCCTAAGTGGCACGCAGCGCGCTCAGAACGAGCGACGTATTCGCCACGGAAATCTGGTCGATGAAATTTCTGTTGCGGTTCTTCGGGTTCCTGTTCACCGCAGGCACCATCCTGTTCCTGGCTGGTCTGGCCGCAGTCGCAGGGCTGTTCTGGCATTTCTCCAAGGACCTGCCCGACTATTCGCAGCTCCAGAACTACGAGCCGCCGGTGATGACCCGCGTGCATGCGGCCGACGGCTCGCTGCTCGGCGAATACGCCAAGGAGCGCAGGCTCTATCTGCCGATCCAGGCGGTGCCGAAGCTCGTGATCAACGCGTTCCTCGCCGCCGAGGACAAGAATTTCTACGAGCATGGCGGCATCGACTATACCGGCATGGCGCGCGCCGGCGTCTCCTACATCCAGAACTTCGGTTCCAACCGGCGGCCGCAGGGCGCCTCGACCATCACCCAGCAGGTCGCCAAGAACTTCCTTTTGACCAACGAGGTCTCGTTCACCCGCAAGATCAAGGAAGCCTTGCTGGCGATGCGAATCGAGCGGGCTTACTCCAAGGACAAGATCCTCGAGCTCTATCTCAACGAAATCTATCTCGGCCTTGGCGCCTACGGCATCGCGGCGGCCTCGCTGGTGTATTTCGACAAGTCCGTCAATGAACTGACGGTCGCGGAAGCGGCCTATCTGGCGGCGCTGCCGAAAATGCCGGCGAGCCTGCATCCGGTGCGCAACCGCGCGCGCGCGGTCGAACGCCGCAACTACGTGATCGACCGCCTGCAGGAGAACGGCTGGATCACCGCGGCCGACGCCGACAAGGCGCGCAAGGAGCCGCTGACCGTCACCAACCGCAGCAATGGCGCGCACACCTTCGCCGGCGAATATTTCTCGGAAGAAGTCCGCCGCGACATCTTCGAGCGCTATGGCGAGAAGAAGCTCTATGAAGGCGGCCTTTCGGTGCGCACCACGCTCGACCCCAAGGTCCAGGTGATGGCGCGCAAGGCCATGGTGGCTGGGCTCGTCAACTATGACGAGCAGCAGGGCTATCGCGGCGCGATCCAGAAGCTCGACCTGACCAGCGACTGGGGCGTGCCGCTCGCCGAGATCAAGTCGCTGTCCGACATCTCGCCGTGGCGGATGGCGGTGGTGCTGGAGAGCAACGATCAGTCGGCACGGATCGGTTTCCAGCCGGGCCGCGAACTCGGCGGCGCCATCAGCAAGCAGCGCGAGACCGGCATCGTCACGATGGACGGCGTGCGCTGGGCCAAGAGCAGGGGCAAGACGCCGACATCGGTGGCGCAGGTGCTGCAGCCCGGCGACGTGATCTACGCCGACCCGCTCTTCAGCAAGGACGGCCAGCGCGTCGAAGGCCAGTACCGGCTGCGTCAGATCCCCGAATTGTCGGGTGCGATGGTGGCGATGGATCCGCACACCGGCCGCGTGCTGGCGATGGTCGGCGGCTTCTCGTTCGACCAGAGCCAGTTTAACCGCGCGACCCAGGCCTATCGGCAGCCCGGCTCGACCTTCAAGCCGATCGTCTATTCGTCGGCGCTCGACAATGGTTACACCGGATCGACCATGATGATCGACGCCCCGATCGAGATCGACCAGGGGCAGGGCAACATCTGGCGGCCCGAAAACTTCTCCACCGGCAAGTATCAGGGCCAGGTGACGCTGCGCAACGCGCTGCGGCTGTCGCTCAACACGGTGACCGTCCGGCTGGCGCAGGAAATCGGCATGCCGCTGATCGGCGAGTATGCAAAGCGCTTCGGCGTCTATGACGAGTTGCCGAACTATCTTGCCTATGCGCTCGGCGCCGGCGAAACCACGGTGATGCGGATGGCCACGGCCTATTCGATGATCGCCAATGGCGGCGTCCGCGTGAAGCCGACCTTGATCGACCGCATCCAGGACCGCTACGGCCACACCATCTTCAAGCACGATCAGCGCGAATGCCGCGGCTGCGACGCGCCGGAGGGCTGGAAGAGCCAGCCGGAGCCGCAGCTCGTCGACCGCCGCGAGCGGGTGCTCGACGCGATGTCCGCCTACCAGATCACCTCGCTGATGGAGGGCGTGATTCAGGCCGGTACCGGCACCGCGCTGAAAGACGTCGGCAAGCCGCTCGCCGGCAAGACCGGCACCTCGAACGAGGCGAAGGATCTCTGGTTCGTCGGCTTCTCGCCGGACCTCGTGGTCGGTCTCTATGTCGGCTACGACAAGCCGCGCTCGCTCGGCCGCAACGCGCAGGCCGGCCACACCGCAGCGCCGATCGCGCGCGACTTCCTGAAGCTCGCGCTGGCCGACAAGCCCGCCACCCCGTTCAAGCAGCCGGTCGGCATCCGGCTGGTCCTGGTCGATGCCAAGACCGGCCAGCGCGCTGCGCCTGGCCAGAACAGGGGCGTGGTGCTCGAAGCCTTCAAGCCGGGTCAGGCGCCGCCGTTCAATGATCCCGGGATGGTCGCTGGCACCGATGTGATCGACGGCACCCAGCAGGGCATTTCGCCGGACGCCGATCGAGCCGTGATGCGGTCAGGGACGGGCGGGCTTTACTGAGGCTTGGTGGGCAAGGCCTTCTGGCCGCGATTTTCACGCCCATTCCCCGCCAACAATGCTTGCCAAGCGTGGGACCAAGCGGGTAGAAGGTCGCACTCGCGCGGGCGCTGATTTGGCAGGCGAACCCGCTGCACCGAGATGTCCAGTCATCCAGCTAAGCTGTTGATACCACGGGCAATTCTTGGGGAATGGTGTAACGGTAGCACAACAGACTCTGACTCTGTTTGTCTTGGTTCGAATCCAGGTTCCCCAGCCAATCTGCCTCGGTGGCGCGGTCATCCTTTGAAATCCCGACGAGATTGCCGGCGCGGCCCGCGCCTGATGCAGGACGCGGTGTGTGCCATCACGGCATGAGGGTGGATCAGTCCAGCGTAATCGCCCATGGTCCCGCACGTGTGGTCCGGCTCGTTGCGACAGAGGTTTAAGGTGATGGACGAAATTCTCTATGCCCGCGAAGCGTCGATCGGCGTCGACGAGTTCATCGAGGTGCTGCGCCAGTCGGGCCTCGGCGAGCGGCGACCGCTGGCGGATACCGACCGGATGGAGCGCATGATCGCCAATGCGAATCTGATCGTGACGGCGCGGAAGGCGGGCAAGTTGGTCGGCGTGTCGCGCGCGCTGACCGATTTCGCCTATTGCTGCTATTTGTCGGACCTTGCAGTCGATCGCCAGTACCAGGGACATGGCATCGGCAAGCGCCTGATCGCGGAAACGCGGCGTCTCGCCGGACCTGAATCGATGTGCCTGCTGTTGTCGGCGCCTGACTCGATCGGGTTCTACAAGACCATAGGCATGCCGCAGCCGGACAACGCGTTCCTCTACAAGCGGGAGCGATAACTGCGCGGGCCTACTTGATCTTGTCGTAGACCGTCGCGAAGTCGGCGAGCGGCATCGGGATAGAGATGGTTTCCTTGCCGAGATTCTGGAACGACACCTTGAGCTGCTTGCCCGATTTCAGCTGGGTCAGGACATCGGCGGCGATCGGCGTGTTGATGTAGCAGCCGCGCGCTTCGCAGGTCTGGATCGGCACGTCGACGGCCTTGCCGTCGTCGACCTGCAGCTTGGCGCCGACAGGCAGGTTCAGTCCGAGCGGAAGCTGGATCAGCGCAACCGGCGTGCGGGTGTCGCCGGGCACGCGGATATTGACCAGCACGATCAGCTGGCCGGTCTTGGTGAGCACCGCGGTCTGTTCCATCGCGCATTCGAGCGGGGCGTCGCGGCTCGCACTGGTGCAGCGCGCGACCCAGCCGGAATTGTTGGGGGCTGCTGCATCACCCTGAGGCGCGGCGGGAGCAGCTGCCGGAGCGGGCGCGTTCTTGTTCTTGGCCGTCTGGGCATGGCCAGCGTGGCCCATGCCGAACAAGGTCAACAGGACGAAGAGCGACTTTGCGACAATCTTCACGATACCGGCTCCGAAATGGACATCTTTCGGATGTGCCGGGATGCCGGCAAAGTCAAGTCACTCGGCGGCCTCCTTGACCGATCCATGCTCGCCGTCGTCAGCGTCGTGGTCGGCGGGCGGCGAGCGGCCCCAGTTTGCAAACGCGTTGGAGAGCTTGTCGAGATAGAGATAGACGACCGGCGTCGTGAACAGGGTCAGCGCCTGGCTGACGATCAGGCCGCCGACCATGGCATAGCCGAGCGGCTGGCGGATTTCCGAGCCGGTGCCGGTCCCGAGCATCAGCGGCACGCCGCCGAGCAAGGCGGCCATCGTCGTCATCATGATCGGGCGGAAACGGAGCAGGGCGGCCTGGCGGATCGCCGCCACCGGCTCCATGTGCTGGTCGCGCTCGGCCGCGATCGCGAAGTCGACCATCATGATGCCGTTCTTCTTCACGATGCCGATCAACAGGATGATGCCGATCAGCGCGATCAGCGAGAAGTCGAAGCCGGCCGCCATCAGGATCGCGAGCGCGCCGACGCCGGCCGACGGCAGCGTCGACAGAATCGTGATCGGGTGGATGTAGCTTTCGTAGAGAATGCCGAGGATCAGGTAGACGACCACGAGCGCCGCGAGGATCAACAGCGGCACGGTCGACAGCGATTGCTGGAACGCCTGCGCCGTGCCCTGGAAGCTCGAGCTCAGGGTCGGCGGCGCGCCAAGGTCGACCATCGCCTTCTGTACAGCTTCCGTCGCCTGGCCGAGCGCAACACCCTGCGCCAGGTTGAACGAGATGGTGATCGCCGGGAACTGGCCCTGGTGGCTGATCGAGAGCGGCCGGACCGGCACGCTGGTCCAGGTCGCGAATGTCGAGATCGGCACCTGTTCGCCGGTCAGCGGTGACTTGATGTAGATATTGTTCAGCGTGTCGATCGCGCCCTGCAGCTCCGGCAGCACCTCGAGGATCACGTGGTAGCTGTTGAGCTGGGTGAAGTACTGCGTCACCTGGCGCTGGCCGAACGCATCATAGAGCGTGTCGTCGATCAGCTGCGGCTGGATGCCGTAGCGCGAGGCGGTGTCGCGGTTGATCTTCAATTCGAGCGTGGTGCCGTTGGTCTGCTGGTCGGTGGCGACGTCGCGCAGCTGCGGCAGCGTCTGCATCTTGCCGAGAATCTTCGGCGCCCATTCGTTCAATTCGGCGAGGTTGGCATCCTGCAGCGTGAATTCGAACTGGGTGCGGGTCGGGCGGCCGCCGAGGCGGACGTCCTGCGCCGCCTGCATGAACAGCCGGGCACCCTCAACCTTCTCCAGCTTCGGCCGCAGCCGGGCGATGACCTGCTGTGCGTTGGCGTCGCGATCCTTCAGCGCCTTCAGCGTGATGTACATCGCGCCGTTATTGCCGGCACGGCCACTACCGCCGATCGCCATCGCCACCGTCGCCACTGCGGGATCCTGCATGACGATCTTGCCGAGCTCCTCCTGCTTGCGCTTCATGTCGGCAAAGGAGATGTCCTGGTTGGCTTCCGAGGTCGCGGTGATCAGGCCGACGTCCTGCTGCGGGAAGAAGCCCTTCGGGATGATGACGAACAGGTAGACCGACAGCGCCAGCGTCCCGAAGAAGATCATCAGCGTCGTGAACTTCCAGCGCAAGGCGAGGTCGAGCACGCTCTGATAGCCGCGCAGCATGGCGTCGAAGCCGCGCTCGCTGAGCTGGTAGAACCGACCGTGCTTCTCGTCATTGTGGGCGCGCAGGAAGCGCGAGGCCATCATCGGGGTCAGCGTCAGCGATACGAACATCGAGACGAAGATCGTCATCGCGAGCACGACCGCGAATTCGCGGAACAGGCGGCCGATGATGCCGCCCATCAGGAGCAGCGGGATCAGCACCGCGACCAGCGAGATGCTGATCGAAACGATGGTGAAGCCGATTTCCTGCGAGCCCTTGAAGGCGGCCGCCATCGGCTTCTCGCCCTCTTCGATGTAGCGGCTGATGTTCTCCAGCATCACGATGGCGTCGTCGACCACGAAACCGACCGCGATCGTCAGCGCCATCAGCGACAGATTGTCGAGCGTGTAGCCAAACACCCACATCAGCGCGCAGGCGCCGAGCAGCGCCAATGGCACCGTGACCGTCGGGATCACGGTCGCCCAGAAACTGCGCAGGAAGACGAAGATCACCATCACGACCAGGAAGATGGTCAGGAGCAGGGTGAACTGGACGTCCTCGACCGCCGCGCGGATCGTGGTGGTGCGGTCGCTGATCACGTCGATCTTGATCGCCGGCGGGATCGCAGCGACCAGCCGGGGCAGCGTCGCCTTGATCTTGTCGACGGTGTCGATGACGTTGGCGCCGGGCTGCTTGAAGATGACGAGGAACACGCCGCGCTTGCCGTTGGCCCAGGCGGCCTGCTTGGCGTCCTCAGGCCCGGTGACGGCCTGGCCGATGTCACGGATCCGCAGCGGCCCGCCATTGCGGTAGGCGATGATGACGTCGTTCCACGGGCTCGCCGTGAGCAACTGGTCGTTGGCGTAGATGGTATAGGCGCGGGTGGCGCCGTCGATATTGCCCTTCGGACTGTCGACGGTGGCGATGTTGATCGCGGCTCGGACGTCCTCCAGCGACAGGCCCTTGGCGACGAGCTTGGCAGGGTCGATCTGGACGCGAACCGACGGCTTCTGCTGGCCGCCGATGATGACCTGCGCAACGCCCGAGATCTGACTGATCTGCTGCGCCAGCTGGGCGTCGACGGCGTCGCTGACCGTCGTCAGCGGCAGCGTGTCCGATGTCGCCGACAGCAGCATGATCGGCGAGTCGGCCGGGTTGACTTTGCGATAGGTCGGCGGCGAGGGAAGGGTTTTCGGCAACTGGCCGCTGGCCGCGTTGATGGCGGCCTGCACGTCATTGGCGGCGCCGTCGATGCTGCGGTTGAGGTCGAACTGAATGGTGACCGCCGCCGTGCCGAGATAGCTTGTCGAGGTCATCTGCGCGATGCCGGGGATCTGCGCGAACTGGCGCTCCAGCGGCTGGGCGACCGAGGTCGCCATCGTTTCGGGGCTGGCGCCGGGCAGGGTCGCGGTGATCTGGATGGTGGGGAAGTCGACCTGCGGCAGCGGCGCGACCGGCAGCAGCGGATAGGCGACGAGGCCGACGAAGAGGATGCCCGCCATCAGCAGCGAGGTGCCGATGGGGAAGCGAATGAATGGTGCGGAAATTCCGGCGCTCATTCCTGCGTAACCTTCGACTGGGACGGATCCGAGCTCGCCACCGCCGTCGTCACCAGGGTTCCCGGCGAGACCTTGTACTGGCCCGCGGTGATCACCTGCTGTCCGGGCGACAGGCCCTCGTCGATCACCGACTTGCCGTCGATCGACTGGCTGACCTTGATCTTGCGAAGCTCGGCCTTGTTCTCCTGATTGACTGAATACGCGTAGAGGCCTTCGGTGCCATGCTGCACCGCGTCATCCGGGACGATGGTGGCATCCTTCAAGGTTCTGACCAGAAGCCGGGTCGAGACCGACTGGCCCGGCCACAGCGCGTGGTCCTTGTTATCAAACACCGCCTTCAGCCGGACAGTCCCGCTGGTGGTGTCGACCTGATTGTTGATCAGCGCCAGGGTTCCGGTGGACAGCACCCGCTTGCCGTCGGTGGTCAGGGCAATGGTCTTGGGCGGCGCCACGGCCAGCGCCGCCTTGATATCCGGCAGCTGGTCTTCCGGCGCGGTGAAGATCACGGTGATCGGCTCGATCTGGGTGATCGTGACAATGCCGGTCTGCGCCGAGGCATTGACGATGTTGCCGATATCGACCAGTCGCAGGCCGACAATCCCGTCGATCGGGGACTTGACGGTGGTGTAGTCCACCTGGGTCTGGGCGTTGAAGATGGCGGCCTCGTCAGCGGAGATCTGGGCGGTCAGCTGGGCCACCGTGGAGCGCTGGGTGTCGAGCTGCTGGCGCGTCGCGAACTCGCCGAGCTTGGTGTAACGCTGCAGGTCGAGATTGGCGTTGGCGAGATTGGCTTCGTCCTGGGCCTTCTTGGCCTTGGCCTGGTCGAGCGTCGCCTGATAGGGCCGCGGATCGATCTCGACCAGCGTGTCACCCGCCTTGACGAACTGGCCTTCCTTGAAGGCGATCCTGGTGATCTGGCCGTCGACCCGGGTGCGGACCTGGACGGTGTTGAATGCCTGCACGGTGCCGAGGCCGGTGAGATAGACCGGGAAGTCGGCCTTCTCGACCGGCGAAATCTTGACTGGAACGGCCGGGCGTTGAGCGGAGCGCTTCTGCGCGGCTTCGGCAGCCTGCTGGTTGCTCGTGTGTTTCTGCCAGCCGAAATAACCGGCGGCGCCGACCGCAGCGATCACTAAAACCCAACCGATGGTGCGTGACTTCGACATGCGGACTCTTGGGTTCGACGTAACAATAAAGGGTGATCGAAACGGTTCACAGAGCTTGCGGATATAATATGCGTGCACTTAATGTGTAAACACACCAAGGCTTGAGAATCCTAAACATTTGGAAAGGTTTAGGTCAGAAACGAGCAGAAACATTTCGTCTGGGAAACGCACCGAGGACCCCTATGTCGCTCGATCTCAAACGCCAGTTTATTGCGCAGCTCGTCGAGAGTTCCCGGCTGCTGCGCAATTATATCGATCATCGCGCCAAGGCGCGAGGCACCACGCGCGCGCAATGGATCGTGCTCTTCCGCCTGCGCGAGCAGGAGGGACTGTCTCAGGTCGATCTCGCCGACGTCCTCGAATTGCAGCCGATCTCGCTGGTGCGGCTGCTCGACCGCCTCGTCGAGCATGGCCTGCTCGAACGCCGTCCCGATCCCAGGGATCGCCGTGCCAATCGCCTGTTCCTGACCAGGAGCGGGCGCCGCCTCGTCGACGATCTCGACAGTCTGCGCGACGCGATCGCCGGCGACGTGTTGCGCGACGTCTCGGACAAGCATGTCGAAAGTGGCCTCGCCACGCTGCGCGAGGTCAAGGATCGCATCAAGGCGCTCGGCGAGGAGGCGGAGCGCATCGCCGCGAAATAGCGCGCCTCATCGCGCGCAGATCCTGCTCTCCATCGGTTCATCTGTTGCAGCTTGCGCGAGCCGGTTGAAACGTCGCGGGATGTCGTTCATATCGCGCAGCGACGATGCGAGAGGATGAGGGCCGCGATGGATGAGTTGAACGGGCGCATGATGGCATGCCAGATCCTGGTCACCGGATTGATCGCGCGCGTCGCCAACGAGCAGCGGGACCCGCTGCGTTTTCTCACCGACTTCCGCGACGAGATCAAAGCGGTCGTCAACGGCGTCAATATAGCCGGCCTCGAAAACAGCGACCGCGTGCGGCAGGTCGCGCAGCGGACGATCGACGAGCTGTTTTCGCTGATGAAGCCACCAAGCGCCGAGTGATCGGGCAGACGCAAGGACAGCGCCCCGCAAGCGGCCGCCAATGACGGGCAGTACCGATTTAGAACGATTATTAGAACGCTTAAAAACTACAGTTTAGAACGATTTCAAACCGTAGATTAGAATCGCTTTGAATTGGGGCGATTCAAGCCAACTGTTGCGCTCGTCGCATTGATAAAAAAAGTCACGCTCGATAACCGAAAGAGACAGTTCGTCGCAGCTTCATTTCGCGAGCGGGCTGACTTTTCTGGGGCGAGCAAGACATGAGCAATATGAAGGCGCCGAGATCGCTGCGCTTTGATGCAGCGATCGGTACGGCTGATGACACCGGTTATTCCGCCACGAAGGTCTCCGCAGTCGCGAGCCTGATCGCGGTGGCGTCGTTTTCGGGGGCCGAGGCGCAGCAATCCAACCTGCCGCCGGTGAATGTCGATGCGCCGGTCGCTCGCCCGCGGCCCGTGACGTCAAAGCCCACGTCGGACCAGGTCCGCGCCCGCAACGCGCTGCGCCGCGCCGCGCGCCGCAACAACCAGCAGGCACAGCAGGCGCCGGTGCCGTTTCCCAACGCCGGCGGTCTTCCCGCCGACCGCGATCCCTATGCGGATCCGGCCGCGCCGTACAAGGGCGACCGTCTGCAGTCGTCCGGGAAATATCCCGAGCCGATCCTGAACACGCCGAAATCGGTCACGGTGCTGACCAAGGACGTGCTCGAAGACAAGAACGCCACATCGCTGAAGTCGGCGATCCTGTCGACCGCCGGCGTCACGCTCGGCACGGGCGAGGGCGGCAATGCCTTCGGCGACCGTTTCTTCATCCGCGGCTTCGACGCGCGCAACGACATCTTCATCGACGGCGTGCGCGACTCCGGCGTCAGCGTCCGCGAGAACTTCTTCACCGAGCAGGTCGAGATCCTGCGCGGCCCGGGCTCGTCCTTTGCAGGCCGCGGCACCACCGGCGGCGCGATCAACATCGTCACCAAGCAGGCGACGACGCAGAACAGCTTCTACAACATGGACACCACGTTCGGCACCGATCGCACCAAGCGCGTGACGCTCGACGTCAACCAGGTGATCAGCCCGACGCTGGCGATCCGCGCCGGCGGCCTGTTCCAGGATGCCGGCGTCGCCGGCCGCAGCTATGTCACCGACGACCGCAACGGCGCGTTCGTCGCCGGCACGTGGAAGCCAGTCGACGCGGTGAAGATCACCGGCAACTACATCCACACCGAGCTCACCGGCATCCCGGATTTCGGCGTGCCGTACTACCGGCCGAGCACCGCGAGCACGGCCGGCGGTCCGTTCCCGGATTTCGGCGTCAACCGCAACAATTTCTACGGCTTCGTCAACCGCGACTTCTTCAGGACCGGGCAGGACATCGGCACCATCAACGCCGAGGTGCAGATCACGCCGGACCTCGTGGTCAGCAACAAGATCCGGGAATCTCGCTCGACCCAGAACTACATCGGCACGCTGCCGGAAGCGCCGACGCTGGCCGCCGGCGCCCCGTTCACGGCGTATACGCTGAGCGCCAATCCGCAAAGCCGCTACCAGGTCACCGACGTGTTCGCCAACCAGACCGAGGCGACCTACAAGTCGGTCGACGGCCTCGGCTTCAAGCACACGACGACGGCCGGCGTCGAATACGACAACGAGCGGTCCTCGATCGACAGATATCTCGGCCTGAGCTCGGAAATAACGACCGGCACATCGGCTTTCACGGGAAGCGGATCGCTCTCCGGCGTCAGCGTGTTCAATCCGCAATACACCAACATTCCGTTCCCGATTCCGTCGGGGCTGTCCGGGATGCCGACCAAGATCGGGATCGACACCACCAGCGGCTACATCATGGATACCGCGAACTATAATGACTTCGTGATCCTCAATGGCGGCATCCGCTATGACGACTACAAGATCAACACGTCCGGATATCTGACGTCGGGCAACAGGACGACGTTCGGCAGTCAGTCGGCCGACTTCGGGATGCCGAACTTCAATCTCGGCCTCACCTTGAAGCCGTTGCCAAACGGCAGCGTCTATGCGGCCTATGCGACCTCGTCCAACCCTGTCGGCGCCGAGTTCGACGGCACCAGCACTGCGTATGGCGGCTTGTCTCCCGTGCTGAACGGCGGCAATACCCAGATCTTCGGACCGGAAAAGAACAAGGCGATCGAAGTCGGCACCAAGTGGGAATTGTTCGATCGTCATCTGCTGGTGACGGCGGCGCTGTTCCAGACCGAGAAGGAAAATGCGCGCGAATCGCAGAACGTGAACAACGCAACCGCGGCCGCAGCGCTCGGCTGCTCCTATCCGACCGGGACGACCGGCAACATCTCCTGCATCACCGCGGGCGCGGCTTACCGCATCCGCGGCATCGATCTCGGCGTCGGCGGCAAGATCACCGACAAATGGAGCGTGTTCGGCGGTCTCGTGCTGATGCAGTCGGCAGTGACGAGGTCGCTCGCGCCGCCGGCCAACACCATCCTGTATTCCAGCAATGTCGGACTGCCGCTCGCCAACGTCGCGCACCAGTCGTTCAGCATGCTGACCAAGTACCAGCTCACCGACATGTGGGAGCTTGGCGGGCAGGCGGTGTACCGCTCGAAGGTCTATGGCGGCACGCTGCTCGCGGCCAACCAGGGCACCTCGATCCCGAGCTACTGGCGCTTCGACGCCTTTGCCGAAGCAAAGATCGACAAGCACTGGACGATGAAGCTGTTCGTCAACAACATCTTCGACAAGCGCTACTACGACGCGCTGTACCAGAGCGCAGCGCCATTCGTGCTCGAAGCGCCGGGACGCGCCGCGTATCTGGTTGTTTCTGCGCGTTACTGACGGAGGCTTCGCGGCGACAGATGCTGGTCTGTGTTCCCAACGTATTGAGCAAAGCTGATGTGGCGGACTTCCGCCGCATCATGGCGCAAGCCGAATGGGAGGACGGCCGCTCGACCGCCGGCGCCGCGTCCGCGATGGTCAAGCGCAACGAGCAGCTGCCGCCCGACAGCGAGGTCGCGCGGCAGCTCGGCAACCGCATCCTGTCGGCGCTGTCGGCGAGCCCGCGCTTCATCTCGGCGGCGATCCCGCTTAGAATCTTTCCACCCTTGTTCAACCGCTATGCCGCCAGCGACGGGCACCATTTCGGCCTGCACGTCGACAATGCGGTGCGCGGCGACAGGCTGACCGGGATGAGGATCCGCACCGACCTCTCGGTCACGCTGTTTTTATCGGAGCCGGAGGACTACGACGGCGGCGAGCTCGTCATCGAAGACCTCTACGGATCCCATGAAATCAAGCTGCCGGCAGGGGATCTCGTAGTTTATCCTGCTTCCAGTTTGCATCTGGTCACGCCGGTTACGCGGGGGACGCGGGTAGCGTCTTTTTTCTGGCTGCAGAGCATGGTACGGGATGCACACGCGCGCAGCCTGATCTTTGATCTCGATACAGCGATCCAGGCTCTGGTGGAGCGGCTGGGGCGCGATGACCCCGAAACGGTCAAATTGACCGGGATTTATCACAACCTGATCCGTCACTGGGCTGAAGTGTAACTGATGATGACATTCAAGTTCCCCGCTGCATCCGCCATGATCGCCTCGCTGGCGATGCTGATGCTGGCCGCGCCGTCTTCGGCGCAGCAGCAAACGGCGCCTGTAGCGCAGCCCGCGCCCGTGACCCGGCCTCAGCCCGCACCCGCGGCCCAGCCGGCGGCAGCCCAGCCTGCGGCGGCTGCCCAAGCCGCACCGGTGGCCGCCCAGCCGGCACAAGCGACGCCGCAGGCTCAGGCCGCGCCGGCCCCTGCCGCGGCGGCTCCGACGGCGAACGAGGCCTCCCTGGCTGCGCCCGCGAGCGGCGACGGCAAGTCGCTGAAGTCGACCTCGACCGGCCTGCACGAATTGTCGCCGTGGAATATGTTCTTGAACGCCGACATCATCGTGAAGGCGGTGATGCTCGGTCTCGCTTTCGCCTCGCTCGTGACCTGGACCGTGTTCATCGCCAAGATGGTCGAGCTGACGGTCGCGCAGCGCAAGCTGCGTGGCGCGCTGGCCAAGATCGCTGAATCGCGGTCGCTGGCCGAAGCGCAGTTCGCGCTCGGCGCCAAGGGCAGCGTGCTGTCGTCGTTCATCGCGGCTGCGATGCGCGAGGGGCGCCTGTCGGCGGGCATCTCGAGCGACAGCGGCATCAAGGAGCGCGCGGCGTCGAGCTTCGCCGAGATCGTACGCGCCGAAGCCCGCAAGATCCGCATCGGCATGGGCCTGCTCGCGACCATCGGCGCGACGTCGCCTTTCGTCGGTCTGTTCGGCACGGTCTGGGGCATCATGAACAGCTTCATCGGCATTTCGAAGTCGCAGACCACGAACCTTGCCGTGGTGGCGCCGGGCATCGCGGAAGCGCTGCTCGCGACCGCGATCGGCCTCGTCGCGGCGATCCCGGCCGTGATCATCTACAACCACTTCTCGCGGGTCACGAAGGTCTATCTCGAGCTCGTCAACCGCGCCTCGGGCGCCGCGGGACGGCTGTTGTCGCGCGACCTCGACCGCACCCATGGCGACGTTCCGCGCAGCGCGCATGCGCGCGCCGCGGCGGCGGAGTAGGCGATGGCGGTCTCGATCTCCGAAAACGATGGCGACGACGATTTCGCGGAATCCCACGAGATCAACGTCACGCCGTTCATCGACGTCATGCTGGTGCTGCTGATCATCTTCATGGTGGCGGCACCGCTTTCGACCGTCGATCTTCCGATCGATCTGCCGACCTCCAGCGCGACGCCGCAGAAGAAGCCGGACAAGCCGACCTATCTCAGCATCAAGCCGGATCTCACGCTGGCGATCGGGGAGAACGCGGTGAAGCGCGTCGACCTGGTCAATTCGCTGGATGCCATACCCGACATGAGCCGGGACAAATACGTGTTCCTGCGGGCCGATCGGATGGTACCCTATGGCGAGCTGATGGGCGTGATGGAGCTGCTGCGCGCCGGCGGCTACACGCATGTGAAGCTGGTCGCGCTCGAGGGCGTTCCGGGAGCGCCTGCGGCCGCGCAGGCCGATCCGGCCAAACCCTGACGGCGAACGCGATGTCCACCAACCCCGATCTCGACCTGCGGACCTCGAAGCGGCTCTGGGTGATCGCTGCCGTGACGGCGGTCGGGCTTCATCTGGGCGGTGCCGCACTGGCGCTGACCAATTTGCGCGGCGACGACGGCGACGAGGGGCTTGGCGCGGCCGGCGCGGAGTACGCCGTCGAGCTGGCTTCCGCGGATGCGACCGAAGAGGCCTTACCGCCCGGACCGCTGGCTGACGAGCAGCAGGCTGTGCAGGAAATGGCGCAGCAGAAGGCCGAGGTGAAGGACACCGACCTGCCTCAGGAAAAGCCGGTGGAGTCCGACGACCCCGATCGCATCGTGACGGAAGACACCGCCAAGAAGCAGAAGGAGGAGGAGGCCAAGGTCGCCAAGGTCGAGACCAACGCGCAGGAAGCGCAGCAGGCTTCGGAGGCGGCCGCGCCGACCAAGCTGGAGGACGCACGACAGTCGGAGACCACCAAGGCGCCCAACCCAGGCATCGGCAAGGACAAGCTGCTGCTGACCGCCAAGTGGGGCAAGAAGATCAGCGCTTATCTCGACCTGCACAAGAAATTCCCGGAGAAGGGCAAGGCCAAGGAGGCCAAGGTGAAGGTCGCCCTGGTGCTGAATCGCCTGGGCAAGGTGCTGTCGGTTGCCGTGCTGGAATCGTCCGGAGATGCCGCCTTTGACGATGCGGCGATCTCGATGGTCCACCGGTCCGATCCGGTCCCGGCGCCGCCGGCCGACCTGACCGACGATCAGTTCTCCTTCAGCCTCGACGTCAACTACAACAAGCCGAAGAAGTAGTTGTTGTCCCTCCGGGGCGCGACGAAGTCGCGAGCCCCGGAATGACGCTGTCTCAGCTCTTCTTCACCAGCGGGCAAACGCTCTTCTCGAGCGGCAGCCAGGCCTCATCCGCGGGGATGGTGGCGACCAGCTTGTAATAGTCCCACGGATATTTCGAGTCCGACGGCTTCTTCACCTCGAACAGATAGGCCGGGTGAATCTTGCGGCCGTCGACGCGGATCGAGCCCTTGCCGAACAGGGGATCGTCGGTTGGCAGCTCCTTCATCTTGGCGACCACGGCGCGGCCGTCATGCGGATTGCCGCCGAGCGCTTCCAGCGCCTTGAAATAGTGGATCAGCGACGAATAGACGCCGGCCTGCACCATGGTCGGCGGGTTCTTCTTGAAGCGCTCCATGAAGCGCTTGGTGAAGGCGCGGGTCTGGTCGTTCATGTCCCAGTAGAATGTCTCGGTGAAGTTTAGCCCCTGCGCGACGTTGAGGCCGAGCGCGTTGATGTCGGTGATGAACAGCAGCATGCCGGCGAGCCGCTGGCCGCCCGAGACGATACCGAATTCGGCCGCCTGCTTGATCGCGTTGGTGGTGTCGCCGCCGGCATTGGCGAGACCGACGATCTTGGCCTTCGAGCTCTGCGCCTGCAGCAGGAAGGACGAGAAGTCGGCATTGTTCAGCGGATGCTTGACGCTGCCGAGCACCTTGCCGCCATTCGCAGTGACCACCGCCGAGGTGTCGCGCTCGAGCGCCTGGCCGAATGCATAGTCCGCGGTGAGGAAGAACCAGGTGTCGCCGCCGGATTTCACCAGCGCCTTGCCGGTGCCGTTGGCGAGCATGTAGGTGTCATAGACCCAGTGCACCGTGTTCGGCGAGCACTGCGCGCCCGTGAGGTCGGACGAGGCGGAGCCCGAGTTCAGGTTGACGACGTTCTTCTCCTTCGAGAGGTTGGCAATCGCGAGCCCGACATTGGAGGCCGCGAGATCGACGAACACGTCGACCTTCTCGACATCGATCCACTGCTTGCCGATGTTGACCGCGACATCGGGCTTGTTCTGGTGATCAGCCGAGATCAGATCGATCTTCCAGCCCTTCGCCAGCAGCCCGGAATCCTCGATCGCCATCTGCGCCGCCACCGTCGAGCCGGGACCGCCGATATCCTGATAGAGGCCGGACTGATCGCCGAGCGCGCCGACCTTGGCGACCTTGTCCATCGTCTGCGCCGACGCACCGCCGCAGAACGCAAGACTCGTGGTCATGACCAAGGCCGTCGTGACCGAGGCTGCAATGGAACGCTTCATCTTCCCTCCAGTATGATTTTGTTTTTTTGAGTTCCGCATTATGCCCGGCATCGGGCGCATCGCCTAGAGCGCCGGCGCGATCGCTCGTGCGCGATATTCCACGCCACGGCGATTGCGCAACCGGTGACGCGCGACGGGATGCCGCGGTGTGCGGAGGTCGATCATCCAACGCGGATAGGGTGAAGCGCGGACGGCGCTATTTCCAGTAGTACCGGATCGCGACGTAGACCACGACGAGGCAGGCGAAGATCAGCGCCACCGGCATCGGGCGCCTGGCGTTCGGGTCGGAGGCGCTCGTCTTCTTGGCGGGCAGGCGGCGGAACGCCGTGACATTGCCGCTGTCAGCCACCGGCTCACGCGCGCGCGCCGGAACCTCCGGCGCTTTGCCCGCGCCGCCCATCTCGACATAGTAGGTGCGATACATTTGCTGGATGGTCGCCTCGCCGGCGTCGGCTTCGCTCATCTGTCCCAGCAGCTTGTTGTAAATGGCCAGGAAATTCTGCGCTTCGGGCGGCAAGGCGGAGGCGCCGTTCAGCTTGGCCATCATCTTCCAGGTCGCAAAGTCGGCCCGCGCGCGGGTGTCGGCGCGTCGTGCAATCAGCATATCGGCAGCTTTGATCACCATGGCCTCGAAGCGTTCCCGTCCTCAACGCACGACCCGGAAGAAAGGCTACCGGTTTTCCGGTCGGATCATACGCAGATCAAGGCTATGTGTTTCCGGTAATGAGGAGAAGGGCGTTGATTACATAGCCGGTCAGAGTTCGCAGTATCGTTGAAATAACATCAAGATTTAGGCCGACTTGCTGGCCGATCACCGGCAGCAGGATCAACAGCCCGATCAGGATCAGCATGCCGTAGGGCTCCAGCCGGGCGAGCGGGATCGCCAGCGGCCTTGGCAGCAGCCCGACCGCGACCCGGCCGCCGTCCAGCGGCGGGATCGGCATCATGTTGAAGATCGCGAGCACGATGTTGATCAGGAAGGCGTTTTTCAGGTTGTCCGCGGTCCATTTTGCGGCATCGGCCGGCACCAATGGCAGCGCGTGGAATGCCAGCGCCGCGGCGATCGCCAGGATGATGTTGGTGGCCGGACCGGCGAGCGCCACCCACACCATGTCGAGCTTGGGATGTTTGAGCTTGCGGAAGTTCACCGGCACCGGCTTGGCATAGCCGAACAGGAACGGCGAATGCGCGAACAGCAGCACCGCAGGCAGGATCAGCGTGCCGAATGGATCGATGTGCTTCAGCGGGTTGAAGCTGACGCGGCCGAGCTGCCAGGCGGTGTCGTCGCCGAGCCGATGCGCGACGAAGCCGTGCGCGGCTTCGTGAAACGTGATCGCAATGACCACCGGCAATACCCAGACGGAGATGTCATAGAGGGAAATGTTCAATGGCGTGCCGCCTCGGGTTCGCTGGGACCGGACCTCAGGCTAGCACGGATTCGCTGAAGGCCTTGCGGGCGAGCGTTGCCGCAGTCAGCGCATGTCGGGAGCGACCGCGTGCGCCAGGGGCGGCTGGGTGGTCGCGATCCAGATGCCAACGAAAACGGTGACGATGCCGGCCACCAGATTCCAGCTCAGCGGCTCGCCGAGCAGCGCTGCGCCGACCAGCGATGCCGCGATCGGATTGACGGTGACCGAGATCGCCACCCGGGTCGGCGTCGTCCGCTCCAGCGCGAGAGCCCAGAGATAGAAGGTGAGTGCGGCGCCGAACGCGCCAAGATAGATCGCGCCGAACCATTGCGGCGCGCCGAAATCGGCGACCGGCGCAAAACTGCCGCGCAGCAGCGACGCTGTCATGAGGACAACAGCCCCGGCGGCCATCGCGAGCGTGGTGAAGGGGATCGGGCCGGAGCGGCGGATATAGGGTTTTGACCAGATGCTGTAGAGCGCCATGCACAGCGCGGCCGCGACCATCAAGAGGTCGCCGCGCCAGGCGCCAGGTGGCGCCGTGGCGAGGCCGGAGAGCAGCGCCATCGAGACGCCAAGGATGGTGATCAGCACGCCTGCGGTTTTGCGCGCGGTGAGCGCTTCGGCGCCCAGCACCGCGCCGACCAGCATGGTCAGCAGCGGCAGCGTCGACAGCGCGAGTGCGCCGCGCGCGGCGGTGGTGAAGATCAGCGAGGCGTTGAACAGGACCGGAAATGCCGCAAAGAACAGCAGGCCGAGGCCGGCAACGCCGGGCCAGTCGTGCCGTGGCGGCCAGCTCCGGCGTTGCAGCAGTGCCAGCGGCAGCAGCAGCAAGACGCCGATGCCGAAGCGGAACGCGCCGATCGCCAGGGGATCGATGGCGCCGACCAGAAACCGCGTCGCCCCGATCGAAGTGCCGCCCAGCGCGCTCGATGCCACCGCCGCCAACACGCCCCAGATCTCGCCCATTCCGTTCGCCCCTTGGTTTTGCTTGCGCAATCTAGGGATGAGGACATAATCAGGGAATGGAATAGATTTGATCGACTAAATCACAGATCGTTATGAGTGCGCCCATCCTGGACCCGGATCTCCTGCAGGCCTTCGTCGCGGTGGCGGAGCATCGCTCCTTCACCCGCGCGGCCTCGGCGCTGAACCGGACCCAATCGGCCGTCAGCATGCAGGTGAAGCGGCTGGAAGAGCGGCTGCAGGCCGAACTGTTTCACCGCAGCACGTCAAGCGTCGATCTCAGTGCGGCAGGCGAGGGATTGCTCGGCTATGCCCGCCGCATTCTGAGCCTCAACGCGGAGGCGGTTGGCCGGGTGCGCGCGCATGGCACGGATGGACGGGTTCGCCTTGGCGTGATGGACGACTATGGGACGATGATCGTCCCGCCGCTGCTCAAGGAGTTCATCGCCAGCTATCCGCTGATCCATGTCGAGATGGAGACGGGGCTGACGTCGACGATGACCGATCGGCTCGGCGAACCCTATGACCTCGTGATCGCGATGCACCCCGAGGGACGCGGCGAGGGCGAGTTGCTGCGTACCGAGCAGGCGGTGTGGGCTGCGAGCGCCGCGCATCGCATCGAGGAGCTCGATCCGCTGCCGGTCGCGCTCTATCCGCAGGGCTGCCTGTTCCGGAGCTGGGCGATGCAGGCGCTGGACGAGGCGAACCGGCCGTGGCGGCTCGCCTTTGTCAGCCACAGCCTGTCCGCGGTCGAGGCGATCGCGGCGCAGGGCCTCGCCGTGACCGTGGTTAAGTCGGGGACGTTTCCGCAGACTCTGCGTCGGCTGACCGCGCGCGACGGCATGCCGAGGTTGCCGCGGGCCGAGATACGGCTGCATCGCGCGCAAAACCTGTCGCACGCGGCGTCACTCCTGGCCGATCATCTCGTCGCGGCGCTGCGGCAGCCGGCGAGGCGAGCGGCGATTTAATAGGTCGCGCGTCCGCCGGAGATGTCGAACACCGCGCCGGTGGAGAACGCGCAGTCCTCTGATGCCAGCCACGCCACCATCGAGGCGAGCTCCTCGACCTGCACGAAGCGGGCTTTCGGGATCTTCGACAGCATGAAGTCGATGTGCTGCTGGGTCATCTGGTCGAAGATCGCGGTCTTCGCCGCGGCCGGCGTCACCGCATTGACCAGGATGTCGTGCTGCGCGAGCTCCTTGCCGAGCGATTTGGTGAGCGCGATCAGGCCCGCCTTGGACGACGAATAATGCGCGGCGTTCGGATTGCCTTCCTTGCCGGCGATCGAGGCGATGTTGACGATGCGGCCGTATTTCTGGCCGATCATGGTCGGCACGATCGCCTTGCAGCAGATGAAGGGACCCTCGAGATTGATCCGCATCACCCTGCGCCAGTCGTCGAGATCGGTTTCCCATACCGGCTTGTTGGCTCCGGTGATACCGGCATTGTTGACGAGAATGTCGATCTTGCCGAACGCCCGCAGCGTTTGATCGCGCGCGGCGTCGACCGCGTCGGGATCGGTGACGTCGGTCTTGATCGCGATCACGTTCTCGCCGATCGCCCGCGCGGTCTTTTCGGCCAGCGGCTGGTCGAAATCCCAGATCGCGACCTTGGCGCCCGACGCGACAAAGCGCTCGGTGATGGCGCGGCCAAATCCCTGCGCGCCGCCGGTGACGACGGCGCAGCGGCCGTTGAGATCGATCTTGTTCATTGCTTTGTCCTTTGACGTTTCCTCAGATGCTGCCGCGGCGGAAGTCGGCTCCCTCGCGCCGCTCTTGCGGGGAGAGGTTAGAGCTAAAGCGTCCAGCCGCCGTCGATGACATGCGCGACACCTGTGGTGAACGAGCTTTCGTCGCTGGCAAGATAGACGGCGAGCGCGGCGATTTCCTCGGCGGTGCCGAGCCGGCCCATCGGCTGGCGCGCAACGAACATCTCGCGTCCCTGCGGGCCGGCAGCCGCCGCACGCTCAAGCATCGAAGGCGTCTCGATGGTGCCGGGGCAGATGCAGTTGCAGCGGATGCCCTTGGTGATGAAGTCGGCCGCGACCGAGCGCGTCAGTGCTGCGACCGCGGCCTTGGTGGCACTATAGACGTAGCGGTTCGGCGCCGCCTTCACCGCGCCGGCGGCGGAGGCGATGTTGACGATGGCGGCGCCGCCCTGCGCCAGCATGCCGGGCAGGAAAGCGCGCGTGGTGCGGTGCATCGACTTGACGTTGAGGTCGAAGGAGAAGTCCCAATCGTCGTCCGAGCATTCCAGCACCGTGCCGTGATGCACGAAGCCCGCGGCATTGAGCAGGATGTCGGTCTTGCCGGCGCGTTTTGCGATTGCCTCGACCGCTGCGGTGTCGCGCACGTCGAGCTTCGCAACCTCGGCGACGCCTTCCTGCTTGAGCAGCGCAAGCTTGCCTTCGTCGATATCGGTCGCGAACACGCTCGCGCCCTCGCGGGCAAAAGCCAGCGCGCAGGCGCGGCCGATGCCGACGGCCGCTGCGGTTACGAATGCGCGTTTGCCCTTCAGGCGGTCTGACATGCGTTTCTTCCTTCTTTGGCGATTTGCAGTGTCATGCGCGGGCTTGACCCGCGCATCCATCTTTCGAAGAACGATGGATTGCCGGGTCGAGCCCGGCAATGACGGTTTGCGTCCTAGTGATTGTCGCGCGCCACGCCGACCTTGCCGGCGATATCGTGGTAGCGCGTCGCGAGCTCGAGGCAGGCGCCGGTCGCGTGCTGGCCGACGGTCTGCCGGTAGAGCTCCTGCCACGGCGTCTGGTTGGCCGGATGCGGGAAGCCGCCCTTGGCCTTCAGCTCGGCGCGGCGGGTGCGCAGCTCATCCTCCGAGATCATGATGTTGGCGCTGCCCTTGTTGAGGTCGATGCGCACCTTGTCGCCGGTCCTCAGGATCGCGAGCCCGCCATCGGCGGCAGCCTCGGGCGAAGCGTTGAGGATCGAGGGCGAGCCCGAGGTGCCGGACTGCCTTCCGTCGCCGATGCAGGGCAGGGACAGGATGCCGCGTTTGATCAGCGCTGCCGGCGGCTGCATGTTCACGACCTCGGCGCCGCCGGGATAGCCGATCGGGCCGGTGCCGCGGACGAACAGGACGCAGTGCTCGTCGATGTCGAGCGCGGGATCCTCGATCCGCGCGTGATAATCCTCCGGCCCCTCGAACACGATGGCGCGGCCCTCGAAGGCATTGAGGTCCTTCGGGTTGGACAGATAGCGGTCGCGGAATTCCTTCGAGATCACGCTGGTCTTCATGATCGCGGAATCGAACAGATTGCCGCGCAGCACGATGAAGCCGGCGTCCTTCACCAGTGGCTTGTCGTAGCCCCAGATCACGTCGCCGTCGGGCTGCGGCGCTTCCTTGCAGTTCTCGCCCATGGTGCGGCCGTTGACGGTGAGGGCGCCTTCGTGGATGCGCTTGTGCTTGATCAGCTCGCGCACCACCGAGGGCACGCCGCCGGCGCGGTGATATTCCTCGCCGAGATAGAAGCCGGCCGGCTGCATGTTCACCAGCAGCGGAACGTCATGGCCGTATTTCTGCCAGTCGTCGATCGACAGCTCGACGCCGACATGGCGCGCCAGCGCGTTGATATGGATCGGTGCATTGGTCGAGCCGCCGATCGCGGAGTTGACCACGATGCAGTTCTCGAACGCCTCGCGCGTCAGGAAGTCCGACGGCTTGAGGTCCTCCCAGACCATGTCGACGATGCGTTTTCCCGTCTCGTAGGCGATCTGGCCGCGCTCGCGATACGGCGCCGGGATCGCCGCGCAGCCCGGCAGCGAGAAGCCGAGCGCTTCCGCGAGCGAATTCATGGTGGAGGCGGTGCCCATCGTGTTGCAGTGACCGACCGAGGGGGCCGAGGAGGCCACGATCTCGATGAATTGCTCATAGTCGATCTCGCCGGCGGCGAGCCGCTCGCGCGCCTTCCACACCACGGTGCCGGAGCCGGTGCGCTGGCCTTCGTGCCAGCCGTTCAGCATCGGGCCGCCCGATAGCACGATCGCCGGCAGGTTGACGGTCGCCGCCGCCATCATGCAGGCCGGCGTGGTCTTGTCGCAACCGGTGGTCAGCACCACGCCGTCGAGTGGATAGCCGAACAGCACCTCGACCAGGCCGAGATAGGCGAGGTTGCGGTCGAGCGCCGCGGTCGGGCGCTTGCCGGTCTCCTGGATCGGATGGGTGGGAAACTCCATGGCGATGCCGCCGGCGGCGCGGATGCCCTCGCGGACGCGGTGTGCGAGTTCGAGGTGATGCCGATTGCAGGGCGACAGGTCGTTGCCGGTCTGCGCGATGCCGATGATCGGCTTGCCCGACTGCAATTCCTCGCGCGTCAGGCCGTAATTGAGATAGCGCTCGAGATAGAGCGCGGTCATGCCCGGATTGTGCGGGTTGTCGAACCATTCCTGGGAGCGGAGCCTGCGGCCCTTGCCCTTGCTGGTCGCGCCTGCGGCGTCGTGCCCGTTGGTGGGGGGTTTTGTCATTGGTTTCTCCCGCAATGCAAACTCTGGTGGGCCCATTCAAGGGCTCTGGTTCAACGTCGTTGCTACCTTGCGCAAATCGTCGTGCATTACAAACCCGACCGATCACGCACAGGTGTTTCGTGTGATGGATTGGACCTTAGTTGAAGGGTCTTGGTTGCGCTATCATTTTATCATTTTTCGCGTCCGTTGTGACGGGCAGGTAGCGAGCGAAGTCAATTGCGTCGCGCCGAGCTTTGCCGTTCCATGACACTGTAGCCGAGATCGACGACGGGTTCGGCGGGTCGGTGCCCTTCCAGCGTTTCGATCACCATCACGGCAGCGTTTCTGCCCATTTCGTAGCGATTGGTGCGCACGCTGCTCAGCGTCGGCTCGCTCGACGCCATGAATTCGAGGTCGTTGAAGCCGACGATCGCCATCTGCTCCGGCACCGCCATGTGCCGGCGCTTGCATTCGAACAGCGCGCCGAGCGCAAGGTCGTCATTGACGCAGAACACGGCGTCGATGTCCGGGGCTTTGGCGAGCAGGTCGGCAAACAGCGTGCCGCCAAGCGTGACCGAGGTCGGGATCGCCGTTGTCACAATAAGCTGTGGATCGAACAGCGCGGCTTCCGTCATTGCGAAGCGATAGCCGTCGAGCCGCCGCTGCACCCGCGGGTCCATCCGCGCGCCGAGGAAGCCGATCCGCCGGTAGCCCTGCGCGAGCAGGTGGGCGATGGCCGCTTTTGCGGCGTCAAAATGCGAGAATCCGATCATCATGTCGATCGGGGAGGGACCGACCTCCATGATCTGGACGATCGGACAATCGACCGTCTCCATGATGCGGCGGGAATCGGCGGTCTGGTTGATGCCGGTAATGATCAGCCCGGCGGGCTTCTGTGCCAAAAACAGACGCAGCAGGCGCTCTTCCTGCAGGATGCTGTAGCGGGTGTTGGCGAGCTGAATGCTGTAGCGACTGCCGTCGAGCGCGTCATAGATGCCGCGCAGCACGTCGGAGAACACGTTGTTGGTCAGCGACGGGATCAGGACACCGATCACCTCGGTGCGCTGCGACGCAAGCGCGCGTGCCGCGAGATTGGGCACGTAACCGAGTTCTTTTGCCGCACTTTCGACCCGCGCGCGCTTGCCGGCCGAAAGTGCTTCCGGATTCCTGAAGAAACGTGAGGCCGTGATCGGACTGACACCGGCGAGCTTCGCGACTTCGGCGAGCCGGATCTTGCCTGGCGTGATGCGCTTTCGGGCCATTTGCCGCTCATATCACGACGTTCGTCGCAGACAAACTGATATTGACAGCGCTACCAAGCGGTTGCTAATCGAACGATTGCCAAAACCGGATAAACTGCGGACAATAACGCCAGTCCAACAGCGCCGCGCACCCAGCGCGGCCGGAACAAAACAGAGCGGTGGCGGCACTCGTCGTACGTCGTCGGGAACTTGAGGGAGGGAAGTGGATGTCGTCGGTCCAGATTCGCGACGTGCGGAAATCGTTCGGCAATTTCGAGGTCCTGCACGGCGTGTCGATCCCGATCGAGGACGGCGAGTTCGTCGTTCTGGTCGGCCCTTCCGGCTGCGGCAAGTCGACCCTGCTTCGCATGCTGGCGGGGCTTGAGAACATCACTTCGGGAACGATCTCGATCGGCGACCGCGTCGTCAACAATGTCCAGCCAAAAGAGCGCGACATTGCGATGGTGTTCCAGAACTACGCGCTCTACCCGCACATGACGGTCGCCGACAACATGGGCTTCTCGCTCAAGCTGCGCGGCGCCAAGCCCGAGGAGATCTCGACCGGCGTCAAGCGCGCTGCGGAAATCCTTGCGCTGACGCCGCTGCTCGAGCGCTATCCCCGCCAGCTCTCCGGCGGCCAGCGCCAGCGCGTCGCCATGGGCCGTGCCATCGTGCGCGATCCCCAGGTGTTCCTGTTCGACGAGCCGCTGTCGAACCTCGACGCCAAGCTGCGTGTTGCGATGCGCACCGAGATCAAGGAGCTGCACCAGCGGCTGAAGACCACGACCGTCTACGTCACCCACGACCAGATCGAGGCCATGACCATGGCCGACAAGATCGTCGTGATGCATGACGGCATCGTCGAGCAGATGGGCTCGCCGCTCGAGCTCTACGACACGCCGGCGAACCAGTTCGTGGCCGGTTTCATCGGCTCGCCGGCGATGAATTTCCTCAAGGGCAATGTGAAGGTGAACGGCGCCGCCTATTTCGAGGGACCGAACGGCGTCAAGCTGCCGCTGAAATCGGCGCCGGCCAATTCCGACGGCCAACCCGCGGTCTACGGCGTGCGGCCCGAGCATTTCACCATCGCCGATGACGGCGCCGAGGCCGAGATCGTGGTGGTCGAGCCGACCGGCTCGGAGACCCAGGTGTTCGCCAAGCTCGGCGGCGAGCAGGTCGTCGCCGTGTTCCGCGAGCGCCATCTGTTCAACCCGGGCGACAAGGTTCGGCTCAAGCCGGATCCGTCGCTGGTCCATCTGTTCGACGATTCGACGGGGAAACGACTGAACAGCTGACGGAGCGATCGATCTCAATGGCCGACCAACAGGCCAGATCAAAAACAACAAAAACACAATCATAGGGAGAAGGACGATGCACGATTTTACTCGCCGCTCGCTGCTTCAGGGCGGCACGGCGCTGGCTGCAACCGGCATGCTCACCGGGCCGGCGCTGTTCGACTTCGCCAAGGCCTGGGCGCAGAGCGCGCCCTGGAAGGCGGAGCCCGGCGCCAAGCTCACCGTGATGCGCTGGAAGCGCTTCGTGCCCGCGGAAGACGATGCATTCAACGCCATGGTCGCGGCCTTCAAGTCGGCAACCGGCACCGAGATGAACGTATTCAGCGAGTCCTTCGAGGACGTGCAGCCGAAGGCCTCGGTCGCCGCCAACACCGGCTCGGGTCTCGACCTCGCCTGGGGCCTGCACACGCTGCCGCAGCTGTTCCCGACCAAGGTTCTCAAGATGAACGACGTTGCCGACTATCTCGGCAACAAATATGGCGGCTGGACCGAAGCCGCGGCCAAGACCTGCAAGCAGGGCAATGACTGGCTCGGCATTCCCGTCGCGACCATCGGCGGCTATTTGACCTATCGCAAGTCGGCGGTCGAGAAGGCCGGCTTCAAGCAGGTGCCGTCCGATTTCCCGGCCTATCTCGAACTGTGCAAGGCGCTGAAGAAGAACAACACGCCGGCCGGCTTCGCGCTCGGCCACGCCACCGGCGACGCCAATGCCTGGGTGCACAACATCCTCTGGGGCCACAACGCCTGGACCGTCGACAAGGACGACAAGGTCATCATCAACTCGCCGGAGACGATGAAGGCGCTGGAATATGCCAAGGCGCTGTCGGAGACCTTCATTCCGGGTGTCGCGTCCTGGAACGACTCCTCCAACAACAAGGCCTTCCTGTCCGGCGAGCTGTTCCTGACCTCGAACGGCATCTCGATCTACGTCGCCGCCAAGGACGATCCGAGCAAGAAGGAGCTCGCCGAGGACATCGACCACGCATTGTGGCCGGTCGGCTCGATCGGCAAGCCGACCGAGTTGCAGCTCGCGGTTCCGATCCTCGCCTTCAACTTCTGCAAATATCCGAACGCGGCGAAGGCCTTCATCGCCTTCATGCTGGAGAAGGAGAATTTCGAGAAGTGGCTGTCGGGCGCGCGGGGTTATCTCACCCACACGCTCAATGCCTACGACTCGGCTCCGGTGTGGACCGCCGATCCGAAGAACGCGGTGTTCGGCCAGGCCTCGAAGCGCGCGCTGCCGGCCTCCGGCATCGGCACGCCCGGCGAGAAGGCCGCGACCGCGATCGCCGACTTCATCGTGGTCGACATGTTCGCGAACTACTGCACCGGTGCCAAGGACGGCAAGGCCGCGATGGCGGAAGCCGAACGGCAGCTGAAGCGCATCTATCGCTGATGTGATGGACGCGGGCGGTGGAGCGCCGCCGCCCGCGCCATCATTGGAATGCCATCATTGGAATATTGCGTAGTCATGCTCAATCCGTTGAGCAATCGGGACATCGCCTATGGCTGACATCGCCCTTGCGCCGCGACGTGCGAAGACCGAAATCCGCGAAGCGACCGCGTGGGATCAGCTCCGCCACAACAAGAACTGGCTCGGCTTCTGGTTCATGTTGCCGGCGATGGCGTTCCTGATCTTCTTCCTGGCCTATCCGCTGGGGCTCGGCATCTGGCTGTCCTTCACCGACACCCGCATCGGCCGCGTCGGTCATTTCATCGGCACCGAGAACTATGAATGGTTGTGGGACGACGCCATCTTCTGGCTGTCGGTATTCAACACGCTGCTCTACACCTTCATCGCGAGCGCCGTGAAGTTCGCGGTCGGGCTCTATCTGGCGCTGCTGCTCAACGAGCGCATGCCGTTCAAGGCGCTGTTGCGTGCCGCGGTGCTGATCCCCTTCATCGTGCCGACCGTGCTGTCGGCGCTGGCGTTCTGGTGGATCTTCGATTCCCAGTTCTCGATCATCTCCTGGTCGCTGAAGCATCTCGGCCTGATCACCCAGAACATCAATTTCCTCGGCGACACCACCTGGGCCCGGATCTGCGTGATCTTCGCCAATATCTGGCGCGGCGTGCCGTTCGTCGCGATCACGCTGCTGGCGGGCCTGCAGACCGTGCAGCCGTCGCTGTATGAGGCGGCGACGTTGGATGGCGCCTCGCGCTGGCAGATGTTCCGCTACATCACCTATCCCTTGCTGACGCCGATCATCGCCGTCGTGATGACGTTCTCGGTGCTGTTCACCTTCACCGACTTCCAGCTGATCTGGGCGATGACCCGCGGCGGCCCGGTCAACGCCACTCATTTGATGGCGACGCTGTCGTATCAGCGCGCGATCATCGCGGGGCAGCTGGGCGAGGGCGCCGCGATCTCGAGCGCGATGATCCCGTTCCTGCTCGCCGCGATCATGGTGTCATGGTTCGGCCTGCAACGCAGGAAGTGGCAGCAGGGAGAGAGCAATGACTGATCTTCCCGCCTCCAAGGTCGACCTCAAGAGCATCCTGTCGACGCCTTCGCGCGTCGACAACAGCGAGGGCATGAGCTACCTGCAGTCGGTGCCGCGGCGGATCGTGACGCTCTACATCCCGCTGTCGATCATCGTGATCATCCTGCTGTTCCCGTTCTATTGGATGGGGCTGACGGCGATCAAGCCGGATGAGCAGCTGCTCGATCTCGACAAGTACAATCCGTTCTGGACCTGGAATCCGACCTTCAAGCACATCCACAAGCTGCTGTTCGAGAGCTACTATCCGCACTGGCTCTGGAACACGATGTATGTGGCGGTGGGCGCCACCGTGCTGTCGATCATCGCGAGCGTGCTCGCGGCCTATGCGATCGTGCGACTGCGCTACAAGGGTGCCAACGTCGTCGGCGGCCTGATCTTCCTGGCCTATCTGGTGCCGCCGTCGATCCTGTTCATCCCGCTCGCGACCGTCGTGTTTCAGTACGGCCTGTTCGACTCGCCCCTGGCGCTGATCCTGACCTATCCGACGATCCTGATCCCGTTCTCGACCTGGCTGTTGATGGGCTATTTCAAGACCATCCCATTCGAGCTCGAGGAATGCGCGTTGATCGACGGTGCCAGCCGCTGGCAGATCCTGATCAAGATCGTGCTGCCGCTCGCCGTCCCCGGACTGATCTCGGCCTTCATCTTCTGCTTCACGCTGTGCTGGAACGAGTTCATTTATGCGCTGACGTTTCTGCAATCGACCCCCAACAAGACCGTGCCGGTCGCCATCGTCAACGAATTCGTTGACGGTGACATCTATCGCTGGGGGTCCCTGATGGCAGGGGCGCTATGCGGCTCGCTGCCGCTGGTTATTCTTTACGCGTTCTTCGTAGAGCATTATGTCTCGGCGATGACGGGTGCCGTGAAGGAATGAGCGCGCAAGGCCCGCAGCTGAATTCGAACAACAAGACAAGAAAAGGAGCAGGGTCGTGCACATTCTGATTCTGGGCGCCGCCGGCATGGTCGGCCGCAAGCTGACCGAGCGTCTCTTGCGCGAGGGCCGCCTCGGCAAGCAGGAGATCACCCGGATGACGCTGCAGGACGTGGTCGCTCCGGCCAAGCCCGCGAATGCCTCGATCCCGGTCAATGTGGTCGCATCCGATTTCGCCGACGCCGGCGCCGCGGCGCCCTTGATCGCCGAGCGTCCCGAGGTGATCTTCCATCTCGCCGCGATCGTCTCGGGCGAGGCCGAGGCCGAGTTCGACAAGGGCTACCGGATCAACCTCGACGGCACTCGCTATCTGATCGACGCGATCCGTGCCGTCGGCGGCGGCTACAAGCCGCGGCTGGTGTTCACGTCCTCGATCGCGGTGTTTGGCGCGCCGTTCCCCGAGAAGATCGGCGACGAATTCTTCCATACGCCGCTGACGAGCTACGGTACCCAGAAGTCGATTTGCGAGCTCCTGATCAACGATTACACCCGCAAGGGTCTGCTCGACGGGATCTCGATCCGCCTGCCGACAATTTGCGTGCGTCCGGGCAAGCCGAACAAGGCGGCGTCCGGCTTCTTCTCGAACATCATCCGCGAGCCGCTGGCGGGCGAGGAGGCGGTGCTGCCGGTCTCCGAGGACGTCCGGCACTGGCACGCCTCGCCGAAATCGGCGGTCGGCTTTCTGATCCACGCCGGCACGATGGATCTCAATGCGATGGGGCCGCGGCGCAATCTCAGCATGCCCGGGATGTCCGTCACCGTCGGCGAGCAGATCGCGTCGCTGGAGCGCGTCGCCGGCAAGAACGTCACCGCGCGGATCAAGCGGGTGCCCGATCCGACCATCATCAGCATCGTCTCGGGCTGGCCGCGCGATTTCGCCACCGACCGCGCGCTGAAGCTCGGCTTCACCACGGCCGAGAAGACGTTCGACGACATCATCCGGATCCATATCGAGGACGAACTCGGCGGCAAGTTCGCCGCCTGAGCGGCGTCCGGGCTAAAGCATGATCCGGAGAAGTGCGAAGCGGTTTTCCGAGAAGATCATGCTCAGACAAGGGGCTAAGGCGCGATGATGATGCAACCATGCTTCATCGCGCTTTAGCGCGGCGCTTGAGATGACCAGAGTTGCCAGCATCGGCGAATGCATGATCGAGCTGCGCCAGGCCCCTGGCGGCCAGCTCGGCGGGTTGTATTCGCGCTCCTTTGGCGGCGACACGCTCAACACCGCGGTCTATCTGTCCCGGCTCGGCATCCACGTCGATTACTTCACGGCGCTCGGCGATGATGCGCTGAGCGATGAGATGATCGCGGGCTGGGCGAGTGAAGGCATCGGCACCAAGCATGTCGCGCGATCGGCGGGCAAGCTGCCCGGCCTCTATCTGATCCAGACCGACGACAAGGGCGAGCGGCGCTTCTTCCACTGGCGTGACAGCGCCGCCGCCCGCGACCTGATGGATCTGCCCGAAACGGAAGACATCCTGAACTCGCTCGCGACCTATGACGTCGTCTATCTCTCGGCGATCACGCTCTCGATCCTGCGCGAGGATGGGCGGGAGCGATTGCTGGCGGCGCTGAAGCGGGCGCGGCTGCTGGGGACGCGGTTTGCGTTCGACACCAATTTCCGCGCCCGCGGCTGGCCGGACCTGAACGTCGCGCGGAAGGTCTTCAGCAGCGCGTTTGAGACGGCCGATATCGTGCTTGCCTCGACCGAGGATCTGGCGCCGCTTTACCCCGGCGAGAGCAACACGGCGCTGCTGGCGGGCATCTCGAGCCCCGAGGTGGTGCTGAAGCTCGCCGAGCCGGCCTGCATCGTGCGCTCGGCCGGCGGAACGCGCGAGGTGAAGGCGGAGCAGCTCACCAAGCCGGTGGTCGATACCACCGCGGCCGGCGACAGCTTTGCCGCCGCCTATCTTGCCGCGCGGCTCGGCGGCGCCGAGCCGGAGGAGGCCGCGCGTGCCGGCCATCGGCTGGCCGGTGTCGTGGTGTGCTATCCCGGCGCGATCATTCCGCGCTACGCCATGCCGCCGAAAAAGGCGCTTCGTCTCCCATCATCCCGCAAGGCCTCGCAATGACAACGACATCGAAGCAGGACCAGATCGCCGAGCTGATCCGCCAGGCCACCGTGATCCCGGTGCTGACCATCGAGCGGCTCGAGGACGCGGTGCCGCTGGCGAAGGCGCTGGTCGCCGGCGGCGTGCGGACGCTCGAGGTGACGCTGCGGACGGCGGTCGCCGTCGATGCGGCCAAGGCCATCATCGCCGGTGTGCCGGAGGCGATCGTCGGGATCGGCACGATCCTTAGTGGTGACGACCTGGCGCGCGCCGAGGCGCTGGGCGCCAAATTCGGCATCAGCCCGGGTGCGACACCCGAGCTGTTGACGGCGGCAGCCGTCAGCCGGCTGCCCTTCGCGCCGGGGATCGCGACCGCCTCCGAGCTGATGCAGGCGCTGGCCCACGGCTTCGACGTCGTCAAATTCTTTCCGGCCGAGCAGGCGGGCGGTATCAAGGCACTGCGGGCTCTGGCCGGGCCATTTCCGCAGGTCAGGGTGTGCCCGACCGGCGGGGTCAGTGCGGCCAATGCGGCGACCTGGCTGGCCGAGCCCAATGTGCTGGCGGTCGGCGGTTCCTGGCTGTGCCCGGCGGCCGATATCCGCGCCGGCAATTGGGCCGGCATAACCGCCATGTGCGCGACGGCGATGAAAACGCTGAAAGCCGGCTAGAACTCCGCTCCGATAGAAACGGGGTTCTAGATTCTGGTTTTGACGCGTTTTCTTCACGCGAACCGGTGTCCACTTCGCTCGAAAACGCTCTCGAGATACGCTACATAACTCCCCGAACAGGAACAGGGAGATACAGCCATGACCGCCAGCATCGTGGGTTGGGCGCACACGCCATTCGGAAAGTTCGACGCGGAGACCGTCGAGGGTCTCGTGGTCAAGGTTGCCAACGAGGCGCTGGCTGACGCCGGCATCGCCGCGTCCGATGTCGACGAGATCATGCTCGGCCATTTCAACGCCGGCTTCTCGCCCCAGGATTTCACGGCCTCGCTGGTGCTGCAGGCCAATCCGGCGCTGCGCTTCAAGCCGACCACCCGCGTCGAGAATGCCTGCGCCACCGGATCGGCCGCCGTGCATCAGGGCATCCGCGCCATCGAAGCCGGCGCCGCGAAGATCGTGCTGGTGGTCGGCGTCGAGCAGATGACGAAGACGCCGGGCCCGGAGATCGGCAAGAACCTGCTCAAGGCGTCATATCTGCCCGAGGACGGCGACACGGTCGGCGGCTTCGCCGGCGTGTTCGGCAAGATCGCGCAGGCCTACTTCCAGAAATACGGCGACCAGTCGGATGCGCTCGCGATGATCGCCGCCAAGAACCACAAGAACGGCGTCGCCAATCCCTATGCGCAGATGCGCAAGGATTTCGGCTTCGAGTTCTGCCGCGCCGAGAGCGACAAGAACCCGTTCGTCGCCGGACCCTTGAAGCGTACCGACTGCTCGCTGGTCTCGGACGGCGCCGCAGCGCTGGTGCTGACCGACGCCGAGACGGCCAGGACCATGGGCAAGGCGGTGAACATTCGCGCCACCGCGCATGCGCAGGATTTCCTGCCGATGTCCAAGCGCGACATCCTGCAGTTCGAAGGCTGCACCACCGCCTGGCAGCGCGCGCTGCAGAAGGCCGGCCTGCAGCTCTCCGACCTGTCCTTCGTCGAGACCCATGACTGCTTCACCGTCGCCGAGCTGATCGAATATGAAGCGATGGGCCTGACGCCGAAGGGACAGGGCGCGCGCGCGATCATGGAAGGCTGGACCCAGAAGGACGGCAAGCTGCCGGTCAATCCGTCCGGCGGCCTCAAGGCCAAGGGCCACCCGATCGGCGCGACCGGCGTCTCCATGCATGTGATGAGCGCGATGCAGCTCACGGGGCAAGCGCCCGAGGGCATGCAGCTCAAGAACCCGCAGATCGGCGGCATCTTCAACATGGGCGGCGCCGCGGTCGCCAACTACGTCTCGATCCTCGAGCCGGCGAAGTAGCTTGAACATCGCCGAATGGCTGGCGGCGACGGCACGGGCGCGTCCCGACGCGCCGGCGCTGCTGACCGGCTTCGATCTCGACGCCGACTACGCCACCTTTGCCCGCCGCGCCGCCTCGATCGGGGCGGCGCTGGCGCGTGATCACGGCATTGCCGCCGACGACCGCGTCGCGCTGTTTGCGTCGAACTGCACGCAATATCTCGAATGCCTCTACGGCATCTGGTGGATCGGCGCGGCCGCGATCCCGATCAACGCCAAGCTGCACGGCCGCGAGGCGGCGTGGATCTGCGGCAATGGCGGCGCCAAGCTCGCCTTCGTCTCCGACGACACGATGGGCGCGTTGAACGAGGCGAAGGACGACTGCCCCGCCGGCATGACCACGCTTTCGGTCGACAGCGACGCCTACAAGGCGATGCGAAGCGGCGAGGGGCCACCCGCGCCGCTGCCGCGCGAAAACAACGATCTCGCCTGGCTGTTCTACACATCGGGCACCACCGGTCGCCCGAAGGGCGTGATGCTCAGCCACGGCAATCTGGTCGCGATGTCGCTGTGCTATCTCGCCGACGTCGATCCGGCGACGCCGCACGATGCCTCGCTCTATGCCGCGCCGATTTCGCATGGCGCCGGCCTCTACAATTTCCCGCACGTCCGGATGGGCGGCCGCCACGTCGTGCCGGAGTCCGGCGGCTTCGATCCGGACGAGGTGCTCAACCTCGGCCGCCAGCTCGACAATGTCGTGATGTTCGCGGCCCCCACGATGGTGCGCCGCCTGGTCGATGCCGCCAAGAAGCGCGGCGAGAACGGCGCGGGGCTGCGCACCATCATCTATGGCGGCGGTCCGATGTACACGGCCGACATCATCGATGCGATCGCGACGATGGGCCAGCGCTTCGTGCAGATCTACGGCCAGGGCGAGTCGCCGATGACCATCACGGCGCTGTCGCGCGACTGGCACCGCGCGAGCGACCATCCGCGCTATCTCGAACGGCTGGCTTCGGTCGGGCTGGCGCAGAGCGTCGTCACCGTGCGCATCACCGACAAGGACGGCAACCCGCTGCAAGCCGGGGAGACCGGCGAGATCGAGGTCAAGGGCGCGACCGTGATGCTCGGCTACTGGAACAATCCGAAGGCCAATGCCGAGACGCTGAAGGACGGCTGGCTGCGCACCGGCGATGTCGGCCGGCTCGACGCCGACGGTTTCCTCACGCTGTCGGACCGCTCCAAGGACGTGATCATCTCCGGCGGCACCAACATCTATCCGCGTGAGGTCGAGGAAGCCCTGCTGACCCATCCCGATATCCGCGAGGTCTCGGCCGTCGGCGTGCCGGATCCGGAGTGGGGCGAGATCGTCGTCGCCTGCGTCGTGCTGGCGGACGGCGCTACCGCCGACGACGGCACGCTCGACGCGCATTGCCTTGCCTCGATCGCCCGCTTCAAGCGGCCGAAGCGTTATGTCTATCTCGATGCACTGCCGAAGAACAATTATGGCAAGGTGCTGAAGACCGCGCTGCGGGAGATGCTGGCCAAAGGCATGGGCTAAATCGCGGCGAGGCTGGGTTGAATCGAAAATATCGAAAACAACCCCATGCACAGTAGGGATTGGGTCACTAGAGCGGTTAAGGGATAGGCCGGGACCTCCCGCCGCGCTAAGCTGCCCGTGCTTGTCACCGGGAGAACGGACCATGGGAATCGAGACGTCTCTGTCGCTGTCGGAAGTGAACGATCGTATCGCGATCCTCCGGGACAATATCAGGCAGCTGATCGAGCAGGCCGCGGGCGCAGCCGGCGCCGAAGTCGAGGAGCGCATCGCCGAGCGGCTCGAGCAGCAGAATGCGGAACTGGAAAGGCTCCTGAAGGCGCGCGAGGTGATGACGGGGCAGTCGCCGGCATAAGGGCGGCGGCGAATACGCTTCGTTTAGCCCATCCGCGTTCCGCCGTACGGAAGCGTTCCGGCCGCCGCCATGCATACGCCCATACGCCCGGCGCAGCTTGATCTCTTTGAAAAGCTCCCGTTACTAGCTCCATAACCACGACATCCGGGAGCGAACAGGACGATGGGACCACTGCAGGGTATCAAGGTCGTCGACATGACGACCGTGCTGATGGGACCCTACGCCACGCAGATGCTTGGCGATTACGGCGCCGACGTCATCAAGGTGGAATCGCCCGATGGCGACGTGACGCGGCAGATCGGTCCGACGCGGCATCCCGGCATGGGACCGGTGTTCCTCAACACCAACCGCAGCAAGCGCTCGGTTTGCCTCGATCTGAAGAAGCCGGCGGGGCGCGAAGCGGTGCTGCGGCTGATCGCGCAGGCCGACGTGCTGGTCTACAATGTGCGCCCGCAGGCGATGGCGCGGCTGCAGCTCGGCTATGACGTCGTTTCCAAGGTCAATCCGCGGCTGATCTATGCCGGCGTGTTCGGCTTTGGCCAGGAGGGACCTTATGCCGCCAAGCCCGCCTATGACGACCTGATCCAGGGCGCGACCGCGCTGCCGGCGCTGATGGCGCAAACCTCGGACGGCGTGCCGCGCTATGTGCCAAACGCGCTGGTCGATCGCATCGTCGGCCTCACTGCGGTCGGCGCGATCTGCGCGAGCCTCGTGCATCGCGACCGCACCGGGCAGGGCCAGCGCGTCGACATTCCGATGTTCGAGACCATGGCCGGCTTCGTCATGGGCGACCACATGGGCGGCTTGACCTACGACCCACCGCTCGACAAGGGCGGCTATGCGCGCCATCTGTCGCCGGACCGGCGGCCGTACAAGACGCTCGACGGCTATATCTGCGTCATCGTCTACAACGACAAGCAGTGGGAGAATTTCTTCAAGGCGACCGGCCGCGACGATCTGCGCAGCGATCCGAAATTCGCGACCTTCGCCGGCCGTGCCACCAATATCGATGTCGTCTACGCCGAGCTCGCGCGTATTCTCCAGACCAAGACCACAGCCGAGTGGAACGAAATCCTCGAAAAGGCCGACGTGCCCGTGATGCCGATGCACGATCTCGAGAGCCTGCTCGAGGACCCGCATATGGTCGCGACCGGCGTCTTCCCCGTGGTCGATCACCCGACCGAGGGCCGGATCCGCAGCATGACGCCGTCGGCGCGCTGGTCGGAGACCAGGGTTGAGCCAAGCCGGCTGGCGCCGCGGCTCGGCGAGCACAGTGCGGAGATTTTGCAGGAGGCAGGTTTCTCCACCGAGGAGATCGCGGCGATGGTGCGCGACGGCGCGGCCAAAGCGGTGCAGGCATAGGAGCACGACAGATGGATTTCGCACTCTCCGCCAACCAGGAATCGATCCGCGATGCCGTCGCCAAGATCTGCTCGCGCTTTGACGAGGCCTACTGGCTGAAGAAGGACAAGGAGGGCGGCTATCCGGCCGACTTCCACCGCGCGCTGGCCGATGCCGGCTGGCTCGGCATCTGCATTCCCGAGGAGTATGGCGGCTCCGGGCTCGGCATCACCGATGCCGCGATCATGATGCGCACGATCTCCGAATCCGGCGCCGGCATGTCCGGCGCGTCCGCGGTGCATATGAACGTGTTCGGGCTCAATCCGGTGGTGGTGTTCGGCACCAAGGAACAGTGCCAGCGCATGCTGCCGCCGATCATCGACGGCCGCGACAAGTCCTGCTTCGCGGTGACCGAGCCCAATACCGGCCTCAACACCACGCAGCTCAAGACCCGCGCGGTGCGCCAGGGCGACAAATACATCGTCAACGGCCAGAAGGTGTGGATCTCGACCGCGCAGGTCGCCAACAAGATCCTGCTGCTCGCGCGCACCACGCCGCTGGAGGAGGTGCGCAGCCCGACCCATGGCCTCAGCCTGTTCTACACCGATTTCGACCGCAAGCGCGTCACCGTGCACGAGATCGAGAAGATGGGCCGCAAGCCGGTCGATTCCAACGAGCTGTTCTTCGAGAATTTCGAGATCCCGGTCGAGGACCGCATCGGCGAGGAGGGCCGCGGCTTCGAATACATCCTGCACGGCATGAATCCCGAACGCATCCTGATCGCGGCCGAAGCGGTCGGTCTCGGCCAGATCGCGCTGAAGCGGGCGTCGGAATATGCCAAGGGCCGCATCGTGTTCAACCGGCCGATCGGCATGAACCAGGCGATCCAGCACCCGCTGGCGAAGTGCTGGATGGAGCTGGAGGCTGCCTGGCTGATGGTGTTGCGCGCCGGCTGGCAGTATGACCAGAACCTGCCCTGCGGCCCCGCGGCGAACTCCGCAAAGTATCTCGCGGCGGAAGCCGGCTTCCATGCCTGCGAACAGGCGGTGATGACCCATGGCGGCTTCGGCTACGCCAAGGAGTATCACGTCGAGCGCTACTTGCGGGAATCGCTGATCCCGCGCATCGCGCCGATCAGCCCGCAGCTGATCCTCAGCTTCATCGGCGAGAAGGTGCTCGGCCTTCCGAAGTCGTATTGATGTTAACCCGTCATTCCGGGGCGCATCAAAGATGCGAACCCGGAATCTCGAGATTCCGGGTCTGGTCCTTCGGACCATCCCGGAATGACGCTCTGAAAGAGGTACGCTGACATGAGCTTCGTCACCGGCGTCGGCCTCACGTCCTACGGCAAGCATCAGGGCCTGTCCTCGCTCGACCTGATGAGCAACGCTGCCGAGCTTGCGATCTCGGATGCCGGGCTGAAGCGCTCCGACATCGACGGCATCCTGTGCGGCTACTCCACGGTCTCGCCGCACATCATGCTGGCCACGGTATTCGCCGAGCACTTCGGCATTCGCCCGTCTTACGCGCACGCCGTGCAGGTCGGCGGCGCCACCGGGCTTGCGATGACCATGCTGGCGCATCACCTGGTCGACGCCGGCGTCGCAAAGCACGTGCTGGTGGTCGGCGGCGAGAACCGGCTGACCGGGCAGAGCCGCGACGCCTCAATCCAGGCGCTGGCGCAGGTCGGGCATCCCGATTACGAGGTGACGCTGGGGCCGACGATCCCGGCCTATTACGGCCTGGTCGCGACGCGCTACATGCATGAATACGCCCTCACGCAGGAAGACCTTGCCGAGTTCGCGGTGCTGATGCGCAAGCACGCGCTGACGCATCCCGGCGCGCAATTCCACGACCCAATCACGGTTGCCGACGTGATGGCCTCCAAGCCGGTGGCGATGCCGCTCAAGCTGCTCGATTGCTGTCCGGTGTCGGACGGCGGCGCGGCGTGCGTGATCAGCCGCGAGCCGACCGGCGAGCGGCGGGTCCGCGTCCGCGGCTGTGCGCAGGCGCATACCCATCAGCATATCACCGCCGCGCCCGCGCTCAGCGAGCTCGGCGCCGAGATTTCGATCGCGAAGGCGAAAGACGTGTCGGGCATCGCGATCTCGGACGTGCGCTACGCTGCGGTCTATGACAGCTTCACGATCACGCTCGCGATGCTGCTGGAGGATCTCGGCCTCGCCGGACGCGGCGAGGCGGCGGCGCGGGTGCGCGCCGGCTACTTCAATCAGGATGGCGAAATGCCGCTCAACACCCATGGTGGCCTGCTCAGCTATGGCCATTGCGGCGTCGGCGGCGCGATGGCGCATCTGGTCGAAACCCATCTGCAGATGACCGGCAGGGCCGAAAATCGTCAGGTGCGCGACGCCTCGGTGGCGCTGCTGCACGGCGATGGCGGGGTGCTGTCGTCGCATGTCAGCATGTTCCTGGAGCGCGTGCGATGAACGGACTGATCGCGGACTGGACCCAGGGCACTGAAGCCATCGTCTACCAGACCTGCAACGCTTGCGCCGCGCGGCAATATTTCCGCCGCAGCTTTTGCGCCGCCTGCGGTTCGCCCGATCTTGCCGAGCATCGCGCGAGCGGGGCAGGGATCGTGTATGCGACCTCGCTGGTCTGCCGCGCCGCGACGCCGGAGACGCGGGCGCATGTGCCGTACAACATCGTGCTTGTCGATGCCGACGAGGGCTTTCGCATGATGGCCCATGGCGACAACGACCTCGCCATCGGCGACAAGGTCGCGGCGCGCTTCACGCAATTCGCGGGACGGCTGGTTCCGTATTTCGCAAAGGCGAAATGAGGGGCTGAACGATCCAGTCAGAACGCAAGACCAAGCTGAACTGGTTCGCTCTTGCCCCTCATAGTTTGCGGATAACTTGTTTGGGCATGATCTTTCGGAAAACCGCTACACACTTTTCCGGATCATGCCTCAGTGCCAATAAAAGATGAAGCTGGCGATGACGAGCATCGCCGTCACCGCCAGCATTTGCGCAAGCGCTTCCGAGGCCGCCCTCTTGGTGGCTTCCTTCATGCGTTTGCCCTAGACTTGGGCGTGACTCATCGTTGCGCGAATTGCGCGCAAGACGGCCAGATTTTTTACTCGGAACACCCCGCGTCGAGCATTCGCTTTTGACGAGTCCCCACTCAGCGAATATCGACTGTGACAAGGTTGTCTGGGAATGCGGCGGCAATTTGACTCGCGCGTGTTGCTCCTGCGACAGCAGCCCGTACAGAGCGTTTTCGAGCGAAGTGGATACCGGTTCGCGTGAAGAAAACGCGTCAAAACAGGGATCTAGAGCCCCGTTCCGATTTCATCGGAACGGAAAAGGCTCTAGTGTTTCGGAACCCGACAGAAACGACAGCAAGATCAAGGTTAGGAAATGGCCCGTATCGATTACTCCGATCCCGCGAAGGCAAGCCCGCGTACCCGCGAGATCCTCGACAAGAACCGCAACGCCAACATCTTTCGCATGATGGCGCATTCGCCAAGCTACTTTGAACAGTACTGCCGGCTCGGCGGCGCGATCCGCCACAAGGGCGAACTCGATCCCGTCGTCCGCGAGCTTGCGATCACGCGCACCGGCATTCTCTGCGAGGCGCCCTACGAGATCGTCGCGCACAAGCGCATCGGCAAGAATGTCGGCGTCACCGACGAGCAGAACGCTGCGCTCGAGGACTGGCAGTCCGCGACCTGCTTCAACGAGGTGCAGCGCACGGCGCTCGCCTTCACCGACGAGATCGTCAAGCTGAAGAAGCCGACCGACGCGACCTTCAAGACGATCGCGGCGAAGCTGACGCCGGCCGCGCTGATCGAGCTGCAGCTCTCGGTCGGATTCTACATCATGACGTCGAAATTTCTCGAAACCTTCGAGATCGACATGCAGCCGGTGACGGAAGTGGTGAGCTAGGCGCGAGCACTCGAGCCTGTCTCCACTTGCATTGTTGCCAGCTTTGCTGGACTAGGGCTTACCATACGTCATGGCCGGGCTTGACCCGGCCATCCACGTCTTTCGTCAATGGGAGACCAAGACGTGGATGCCCGGGTCAAGCCCGGGCATGACGGGTTGCGAGAGCGAGACGAGCTCACAACCTCCGACGACAAGACCTACCCCGACGTCAGCAGATCGACCTTGGCATTCGCGAGAATCAGCCGTTCGGCGAGGATTTGCGCGAGGTTGCGCATGATCCGCTCGCCGGCGCGCGGATGTTGCTCGCGGAAGCGCTCGAAATCCTCGATCGTCACTTCGTAGGTGGTCGCCGACATGTCGGCGACCACGTCCGCGATCCGCTTCGGCTCCAACAGCGCCATCTCGCCGAACGCCATGCCGGCTGTCAGCGTCGCGAGCCGGATGCCGTCGGGCAGGGTGACGTGGACCACTCCGCTGCGCAAAAAGTACAGTGAGGTCGCCTCACTGCCCGCGGCGATGATCTGCTCATTGGGCTGGTAGGTCCTGACAGTGCAGAGCGGGGTGAGGTCGGCGATCTCCTGTTCGCTCAATCCGGCGAGCAGCGGCTGCTCGGAAAGTTCTGTCGTCTCGAGGAAGTCGATCGAGCCGCCATAGCGGTAGACGATCTGGTCCTCGGCCCACTCGATCGCAGTGTCGAGCAGGTAGAAATCCCTGATATTGCCGAGCCGCCTGGTCCACTCGCTGATCGTCGCCCATGCGCGCGAGGTCCGCTTGATGCCGGACAGGATCACGGTGACGCCGAGTTCGGCGAGCTCCTGGAACGCTTCGGCCACCAGCCTTGCGCCCGCGCGGGTCGTCGCGGTGACGCGGCGCAAATCGAAGATCACGAATTCCGGCCGCGGGCTGCCGGCGAGGCGGCGCGAGACATAGTCGACATTGGAGAGCGACAGCGTGCCGACCAGCTCGATCACGCGCACCTCCTGGAAGTGCTTTGCCAGGATCTCCTGCTCCTGCGGCCGGCGCACCCGCCGCGACGGGTTCTTGCCGATATTGTAGTCGGCGATGATGCTGTGGCGCGCGTCGTCGCTGCGGTTCAGCATATGCAGGTCGTAATGCGCCGACAGTGTCTCGCACACCTTGATGCCGCGCACGCTGTTGCCGTGCTTGTCGAGTTTTGGCGAATAGCTGCCGAGCCCGAGCCGCGCGGGCAGCGCCGCCAGAATGCCGCCGCCGACGCCGCTCTTGGCGGGGATGCCGACGCGGTAGATCCATTCGCCGGCGTAGTCGTACATGCCCGACGAGGTCATCACCGACAGCGTGCGCGCGATGGCGTAGGGCGTCACCACCTGCTCCTCGGTCAACGGGTTGATGCCGCGATTGGCGAGCGTCGCCGCCATCACGGCGGTGTCGCGCGCGGTGACCAGGATGGAGCATTGCCGGAAATAGACGTCGAGCACCGCTGGTACGTTCTCGGTGATCACGCTGTTGGTGCGCAGGAGATAACCGATCGCCCGGTTGCGGTCGCCGGTGGCGCTCTCGGAGGCGTAGACCGCCTCGTCGACGTCGAGCTCACGGCCGGCGAAGCGGCCGAGCGCATGGCGGATATAGTCGAACGCGCCGTCGCCCTTGTCGGCGTGGAGCAGGCCGGAGCAGGCGATCGCGCCGGCATTGACCATCGCATTGAAGGGATGGTTCTCGGCATTGAGCCGGATCGAATTGAAGGGGTCGCCGGACGGCTCGACGCCAATCACGCTTTCCACCCGCTCGGCACCCAGCGTGTCCAGCGCCAGCGCGAACACGAACGGCTTCGACATCGACTGGATGGTGAACGGCACCCTGGTGTCGCCGACCTCGTAGACGTGGCCGTCGAGCGTCGCCAGGCTGATGCCAAAATGGGCAGGGTCGGCCTTGCCGAGCTCGGGGATGTAGTCGGCAACCGCGCCGGCGGCCTCCGGCAGGAAGTCTGCGTAACACGTGTGCAGAAACCGCAGCAGCGGCGGCTTCGAGCTGGACCAGGCCGTGGTGGTGGCGGTGACGGGAGGAGGCGATCGTTTCATCGCCTCCTGTTGTGCAACGCAATCAGGGCGCGCGCAACTGGTTCGGAACCAGCGCCTGACGGCGGACCAGCAGCAAGGCGACCAGCACCGTCGGGGCGAGGATCGCGAGCCCTAACAGCGACACCTGCAGCTGCGACAGCGGGTTGATGCCGCCGCCGGGCGTCGCGAGCACGAAGCCGCCGATCACCAGCAGCACCCGGAGCGGCCATTCCAGGGCACCGGCGCCGCGGAGGTCGCCGACGAAGGCCTGGTAGCCCTGGATGCCGCCGCAGATGAACAGGGTGCCGCACGCCGCGAGCGCCATCAGGCCGAGGCCAGCGAGATAGGGGCTCGGCCCCTGCATCACCAGCGCCGGGTTCAGCACGAAGAAGAACGGGATGAAATAGATGATGCTGCCGACCCACATCGATTCCCACCCGGTCTTCATCGCGGGTGAGCCGGCAATGCCGGCCGCGGCGAAGGAGGCGATCGCGACCGGCGGCGTGATCGACGACAGCATGCCCCAATAGAAGATGAACATGTGCACCGCCATCCGGTTGAGCCCGAGCTTCTCCAGCGCGGGCGCGACCAGGATGGCGAGGAAGATGTAGCAGGCGGTGGTGGTCAGCCCGAGGCCGAGGATCAGGCTGGTGAAGGCGCACATCGCGAGCAGCAGGAACGCGTTGTCGCCGGCAAGCGTCAACAGATCGTTGGCAAGGCTCGAGACCACGCCGGTCATCGAGAACGCCCCGATCAGGAGACCGCAACCGGCGAGGATGCCGACCAGCTCGACGAAGGTGCGGCCGTTGACCTCGAGGAATTTTCCGATCGTCCCGAGCGTCCAGCGGGTCTCCTTGGAGAAGATCTGATTCAGCACCAGCAGCAGCGCGGTGGCGTAGAACGGCGCGTGGCTTTCGCGCTTGAAATACAGCAGCATCACGATCAATAGCGCGATCACGAAGACGTAATACCAGCCGTTCTTGATCGTATCCATCACGCGCGGCAGCTCGGCGCGCGGAATGCCCTTCAGCCCGTGGCGCGCGGCGTAGGAGTCCACCTGCATGAACAGGCCGACATAGTAGAGCGCCGCAGGGATGATCGCGGCCACCGCGACCTCCGCGTAGCTGATATTGAGGAACTGCGCGATCACGAACGCGGTGGCTCCCATGACCGGCGGCGCCAGCACGGCGCCGGTGGAGGCGCAGGCCTCGATCGCGCCGGCATAGGAGGCGCGGAAGCCGCTCTTCTTCATGACCGGGATCGTCATGGTGCCGGCGGTCAGCACGTTGGAGACGATCGAGCCCGACATCATGCCGAGCAGGCCGGAGGCGAAGATGCAGACCTTGGCGGCGCCGCCGCGGAACGTGCCGCACAGCGCGAAGGCGAGGTTGATGAAGAATTTTCCGGCGCCGGTCATCATCAGCGCGGTGCCGAACACCAAAAAGCCGATCACGGTGTCGGCGAAGGCCTGGATCGGAATGCCGAGCAGGCTCTCGCCCGACAGCACGTGGTAGGCCGTGGTCTGGTCGAGCGTGAGCTGCGAGCCGCGGAACGGCCCGAGCCAGCTGGCCTCGGCGAACAGCGGATAGACAGTGAAGGGCAGCACGCTGAGCAAGAGGCTCCAGCCGCCGGTTCGGCGCAGCGCCTCCATCAGCATCACCCACATCACGAGGCCGGCGATGATGACGTTCCGCGGGGCGCCGTCGGACTCCCAGCCATATTGCGCCGCCTTGCGCACGTTCAGCATCAGCCAGATCGAGGCGGCGAAGGTCGCGACGGCAAGCGCGAGATCATACCAGGGAATGCGGTTCAGCGGCGCGCGCTCCGATCCGGGGAAGATCAGGAACGTGAAGGGCAGCATCAGCGCGATCAGGAGATAGAAATACTCGGTATTGAGCTGGGTGTAGTCGATGAAGAAGCGCAGCGAGAATTGCTGGTTGATGCAGAGCAGGATGGTCGCGGCAGTTGCGACCACCAGCGCCCAGCGCCACACGCCGCGCAAGGTGCGCACGCGCGTGACCTCGGCCTCCTGCAGATTGTCGAGGCCGGCATGCGGATCTTCAAACTCGATTCTTTTCGCAGGCGCAGCCGCGGCGTTCTCGGGCATTACGCATCCCCCAAATGTTGTCCGTTTTTGCCCGTAGCCTAGAGCATGATCCGCAAAAGTGCGAAGCGGTTTTGCTCAAACGAGCTGAAGCGCGATGACGACTAACCCGATCTCATCGCGCGTTGGCGGGTCTCACTCAAAGCCGTTGGGCATATTGGCTTTCGCAAGCGCGGCCGCGCGTGCCTTCATCCAACCATCGAGGAAGGCCTTGTCATCCGACGGCGGATTCGACTTGCCGTAATCCGTCCATGCGGCGGCGAGCACCTCCTGGCGCTTGTAGAGCGCGTTGTTGTGCGCCTCCTGATCGTCGCTCCAGTGGCCGGCTTCCTTGAGCGCCTTCACCGCGCCGGGATGCACGGGGACGACCCAGTTCTTGGTCTGCCGGTCGGCGCCGAGCCCGGCGGCGCCGGGCGCCGAATCCTTATAGGCGTCGTAGTTGACGATCATCGCCTTGGTGATCGCATAGATCTGGTCGGCCGGCTGCGCGGCATAGGCGACGAAGATCGGATAGGGGTAATTGCCGAGCTGGATCGGCTTGTCCGGCGAGATGCCGGCGCCGCATGTTGCAGTTTGCGGGAAGAAGAACGAGCCGACCTTTTTCACCCGTGCCCAGCCTTCCTTGTCGTCGGCGGGCAGCGGCGGCCACATCAGGCCGCGCGGCGAGGTCTCGGCTTCCTTGGCCGGGCCGGTGATCGTGGTGCCGAAGGCGGCATCGGTGTCGTTGTTGATCAGGCCTTTCCACATCGCGCCGTAGCTTGCGAACTCGACGATCTTGACGTCCTTCTGGGTGAGGCCGCCGAACGCGAGCATCGCGAGCGAGTTCTGGTTCAGCGCCGGCGAGCCGACCACGAAGCCGACGCGCTTGCCGCGAAGGTCCTTCATTTCCTTGACGCCGGCATCGGCTGCCACGCCGAGCGCGCCGCAATTGCAGTCCACCGACGACAGCATGAGCTGCAGCGGCTGCGGGCCCCATTCCTTGGCGCCGAACTCGAACACGCCTTCCTGCGCGAAATAGGTACCCGATCCCATCGCCGAGGAGACCGCGCGCTTGGCGCGCAACGGCGCGAGCCGCGCGACGTCGTTGCCGGCCGGCAGCACGCGGACGTCGGTGCCGTATTTGTCCTTCATCATCTTGCCGACGCCGACCGCGATGTTGAAGCCGGCGGTGCCGGTGTCGTAGGCGGTCACCGCCATGGTCGGCGGCAGCTTGATGTCCTCGGCCGAGGCGGGCAGGGCAGCGAAGATCGAAATGCCGGCAAGAGCGGCAGGCGCGAGCGCCATCAGCCGATGGATCATAATTCCTCCCTTTGTTTCGCTGTGCGAAACTTTTCCGGGCGGGATGATTGCATCGTGATCCGGCGATGGCAACGCTACCTCCGGCGCAAGCCGGCGATTTCGGCCGCTGCATCACCGGACAGATTGTCGCGGCCGGACGGCAAGGACGGGATCTCAGGTCTCGACGATCGCGACCGCCTGGCCTTCGGCGATAACATCGTCGACCTTGACCAGAATCGACTTGATTTTGCCTGCTGCCGTCGACGTGACCGGTATTTCCATCTTCATCGCTTCGACGAACGCAATCTCGTCGCCATTGCCGATGCTGCTGCCGGTCTCGACAGGAAGCGCGCAAACGCGCCCGGCAACTTCGGTCACAACCTTGATCTCTGGCATTCCACTCTCCGATACCGTCTTGCGGAAATTTCATCCGGCGAACGGCTTTTTGTTGTGGCGGCAGATTGCCTGAGGTAGCTTCTTCTGCAAGTGGAATTTTATTCCGCAGGACGGAATGGAGCCAAACAGATGGGAAGGCGCTCGGAACGGCTTAGCAGGCAGGGAATGCTCGCCAGCGAGACAGGCGATGGCGATGTCATCCAGGTGGTGTCGCGCGCCTTTGACGTGTTGCGGTGCTTCGAGGGACACGAGGCCCGGCTCGGCAATCTCGAGATCTCGAACCGCTGCGGCCTGCCGCGTTCGACGGTGTCGCGATTGACGCACACGCTGACGCGGATGGGACAGCTGGTCTATCTGCCGCGCGACCAGAAGTACCGCATCGGCCCGAGCGCGGTCGCGATGAGCACCACGATGATGAAGGGGCTACAGCTGCGCAATCTGATCCGGCTGCGCCTGCAGGATGTCGCCGATCAGTTGCCCGGCACGGTGGGCTTCGTCATCCCCGACCGCTTTCATCTGGTCTATCTGGAGTTCGCCCGCGCGGCCAACGCGCTCGGCCTGCATGAGGCCACCGGCAGCCGGATCTCGATGGCGACCACCGCGGCCGGCCACGCCTACACGGCCGCGCTCGATCCCGCGATCGGCGACGCGCTGATCGCGGAGATGGAAGGCGAATTGCCCGAAAGCGCCAAGATGCTGACGCCGCGCATCGAGGCCAACCGCCGGCATTTGCAGGAGCATGGCTACGTCGTCGCCTGCGGCCTGTGGAGCCCGCACATCAACGGCGTCGCGGTGCCGCTGTGGTCGCCGCAGTATCAGACCTATGTGGTCACCACGATCGGCCTGCTCTCGGCGATGTATGACGAGGCGCGGCTGCACCGCGAGGTCGCGCCGCAAATGGTCGAACTCGCCGCCGCGCTCGGCAGCCTGCTCGAAGGCGCCGACGGCGACATCTTCAGCAATCGGATCGAGCGCAAGACGCTTCCGGTGACCGCCCATAACAACAACAAAATCCTCAAGACGGGAGCAGTGAATGAACTGGAAGCCGGAACTCGACGACCTCGCCCGCCGCGAAGCGTTCGCGCGGGAGATGGGAGGCGTTGACAAGGTCAAGCGGCAACGCGACCAGGGCCGGCTCACGGTTCGTGAGCGTATCGACAAGCTCGTCGACCAGAACAGCTTCCACGAGGTCGGTGCCATCTCCGGCATCGCCGAATATGACGAGAGCAACGAACTCAAGCATCTGACGCCGGCGAACTGCGTGTTCGGCCGCGCCAGGGTCGACAGCCGCACCGTGGTCGTGGTCGGCGACGACTTCACCGTGCGCGGCGGCTCGGCGGATGCATCGATTTCCGCCAAGCCGTTGATGGCGGAGGAGATGGCGCACGACTTCCGCCTGCCGATCGTTCGCGTGATCGAGGGCTCCGGCGGCGGCGGCTCGGTGAAGACGATCGAGACCAGGGGCGCGGCCAATCTGCCCGGCGGCGTCGGCGGTACGCGCTGGTACTGGTACACGACCGCCAATTTGGCACGCGTGCCGGTGGTCGGTCTCGGGCTCGGCTCGGTCGCGGGCCTTGGTGCCGCGCGGCTCGCCGCCACGCATTACTCTGTCATGACCAAGAGCTCCGCGATGTTCGTCGCCGGCCCGCCGGTGGTGAAGCGCCTGGGGCAGGATCTGACCAAGCAAGAGCTCGGCGGCGCCGACATCCAGACTCGCGCCGGCGCGATCGATCAGGCCGTCGAGACCGAAGAGGAGGCGTTCGACTACGCACGGCGCTTCCTGTCCTATCTGCCGTCGTCGGTCTACGACCTGCCGCCGACCGTTCCCTGCACCGACGATCCGGAGCGTGCCGAGGAGTCGCTGCTCACCGCCGTGCCGCGCAACCGCCGGCAGGTCTACAAGATGCGGCCGATCATCGATGCCGTCGTCGACAAGGGCTCGTTCTTCGAGGTCGCCAGCAATTTCGGCCGCCCGATCATCACCGGATTGGCGCGGATCGAGGGCCGGGCGGTGCTGCTGCTCGCCAGCGATCCCTTCCACTATGGCGGCTCGTGGACCGCGGACGCCTGCCAGAAGGTGGTGCGCTGGGTCGACTTCGCCGAGACCTTCCATCTGCCGGTGGTCTATCTGATGGACTGCCCCGGCTTCATGATCGGGCTCGAGGCGGAGAAGACGGCGACCATCCGCCACGGCGTGCGGGCGATGGCGGCGGTCAACCAGAGCACGGTGCCGTGGTGCACCATCATCATCCGCAACGCCTTTGGCGTCGCCGGCGTGGTGCATCAGCCGGCCAACCGCTTCTCGATGCGCTATGCGTGGCCGTCGGCCTATTGGGGCTCGCTGCCGCTCGAGGGCGGCATCGAGGCGGCCTATCGCGCCGAGATCGATGCGGCCGCTGATCCCGCCGCCAAGCTGCGCGAGATCGAGGATCGCCTCAACAAGCTGCGCTCACCGTTCCGCTCGGCGGAGAAGTTCTGGGTCGAGGAGGTGATCGACCCGCGCAAGACGCGCTCGCTGCTCTGCGAGTTCGCGCGCCTCGCCGAACCGATCCGCAAGGCCGGGCCGCCGAGCAACATGTCGACGCGGCCGTAAGGGCTCTCCAGCCGTCATTGCGAGGAGCGTAGCGACGAAGCAATCCACACCTCCGCAAGCGGTGACATGGATTGCTTCGCTTCGCTCGCAATGACGGTGAAGGAGCGACCGCGCCTCTACTCGGCTTCCCGATGCACGTCGTGGATCACGATGCCCATGCCGCTCTCGGGCATCTTGATCCATTCGCGCCGCTTCAGCGAGCGCTTGGTGTCCTCGTGCCCGCTTACCCAGTGCTCGCGCATCGAGGTGCCGGAGAATTCGTGGTCCTTGGCGTCGCCTTCATAGGCCTTCTGCTGATAGATCAGCTGCAATAGCGTGATGCCGGGCAGCCGGGCGTTTGCCTTCTTGAGCTGGCGCTCCTCGTCCGAGAGCTGATCGTCGGGGATTTTTCCCAGCGCGTTGTGCAGGGCGGTGCGCAGATTGTAGGTCTTGCGATAGACGTCGGTGTTGTAGCGGGTACGCGACGAATACATGATGTCCTTGTGCCGGGCCATCACGTCCTGGATGTCGCGCGGCAGCGCGCCGCGCGCCGAGAACAGGTCGACCTGGAACACCAGCGAGTTCATGTTGTCTTCCTGGTCGAGCAGATGCTGCAGCGGCGTGTTGGAGACGATGCCGCCGTCCCAGAAATGATCGGTGCCGACCTTCACCATCGGCAGCGCCGGCGGCAACGCGCCGCTCGCCATGATGTGCTCGGGAATGATCTCGTCATGGGCATTGTCGAAATAGATGAAGTTGCCGGACAGCACGTTCACCGCACCGACCGCGAAGCGCATTGTCTTGGAATTGATGCGGTCGAAATCGACCAGCTCGAGCAGGGACTCGCGCAGCGGCGTGGTGTCGTAGTAGCTGGTGGCGGTACGCGCGCCGGCCAGGCTGAACCACGGATTGGTCTGATGCGGGGTGAAGAAGCCGGGCTGCCCGAGCGTCGTCGTCAGCCATGAGCTGGTGAGATTGCGTGCCTTGCGGAAGATGTCGCCGTCCGGCGTGTAGTGCCAGATCTTGCGGCTGGTGATGCGGTCCCAGAATGTGTGCAGCCGCTCCAGCCGCTTTTCGGGCGGATTGCCGGCGATGATCGCCGAGTTGATTGCGCCGATCGAGACGCCGCACACCCAGTCGGGCTCGATGTTGGATTCATGCAGCGCCTGATAGACGCCGGCCTGATAGGCGCCGAGTGCGCCGCCGCCCTGCAGAACCAGGGCCACACGATCGCAGCCTTCGGGACGCCAGCCCGGCGTCGCGTGATCGATATCGTCGAAATGCGGGGTTCGCGCGTCCATATCAGACACTCCAAAAATTCGCGGCGAGAATTCAGCGCGCCGATGACGCGGTGATGACAATTGCGGCGCCCACGCTCGGCGCATCCGGCATGCCTGCCTGCATGGTTAGCATTGGCCTCGGCAGCGCGACGCGGGTCACGCAAGCGCAACCGCGGTCACGCACCTGACGGAAATCCCTCACATCGCTGTCAATCTCGGCCGTTAGCTTCCGGCCAAATTTTTCAAACGGGGGGTTATTGCGATGCGCAGGGAAGATCTGCTCAAGCTTCCGTCCATGCCGGCCGCCGGCCCGAGCTATCCTGCCGGTCCTTATCGCTTCATCGATCGCGAATTCCTCGTCATCACTTATGAGACCGATCCGGAGTTGATCCGCGCCGGTCTGCCCGAGCCGCTGGAGCCGATCGAGCAGGCGATCGTGCACTACGAATGGATCAAGATGCCCGACAGCTCCGGCTTCGGCAGCTACACCGAGTCCGGCCTCGTGATCCCCGCGCGCCTGCGTGGCGAAGAGGTCAACTTCGTCTGTCAGATGTATCTCGACGATGATCCGCCGATCGCGGCCGGCCGCGAGATCTGGGGCTTTCCGAAGAAATACGCCCATCCCAAGCTCGAGATCGTCAAGGACACGCTGACCGGTACGCTGGAATATGCCGGCCAGCTCGTCGCGATGGGCACGATGGGCTACAAGCACGAGAGCATGGCGGGCAATGGCGACGTCACGCGCGCCACGCTTTCGAAGACGCAAGTTAATCTGAAGATGATCCCCGGCGTCGACGGCCATCTCGAGGTCTGCCAGCTGGTCGCGATCAACCTGACCGACATCGTCGTCAAGGGCTCCTGGATCGGACCGGGCCGGCTGCATTTGGTGCCGCATGTCAATGCACCGGTCGCCGATTTCCCGGTCAAGCGTGTCGTCGGCGCGCATCACTTCCTCGCCGATCTGACGCTGCCGTTCGGCCGCGTCGTGCACGACTACAACAAGGAGGCCTCGGAGTTGGCGGCGCCGACAGGCCTGGCCGCGGAGTAGGGCGGTCGCTGACATAAAACTGTAACAGGCGCGTCCTCCTATGTTGCGACGAAGGGACGCGCTTGCTCGGCGTTGCGCGTGGGCGAGGTCTTGAACATGTCATTTCGCGCGGTTGCGTTATCGATTGCCTTGGGGGCCGGCCATGCTGGCTGATCCACCTCCCGCTCCGGTCGGGTCGCTGCTGACCCGCGAGGCGGTCCCCGGTCTGGTCTGGGCGTTTCGCCTGCATCACGACGGCCGCGCCGAGTCGCTTCCGATCGATGCGCCGATCGAGCCGAGCCACGACGGAAGGCTGTGGCTGCACTTCAACCTGACCGACGTCCGGACCCGGGCATGGCTCGCCAACATGCACATCCCGCAGCTCGCGCGGGACCTCTTGCTGTCGAACGACAATTTCCAGCAGATCCACGTCGTCGACAATTGCGTCTACGGCGTCTTTTCCGACCTGGTGCGGGATGTCGAAGCCGCCACCCGCGAGACCGGCTTCCTGCGCTTTGCGATGACCGAGCGTCTCCTGATCAGCGGCCGCCATCAGGCGCTGTGTTCCGCCGATGCGACGCGCCGCGTGCTCGAGGGCGGCCATCGCGTCGGCAGCGTCGCGGCGCTGCTGGAGAAGATCGTTGACGAGATCGCCGACACCATGGACCGCATGGCGGACAAGATCGGCACCGATATCGATGCGATCGAGGAGCGGGTGCTGGCCGAGGATACCGGATCGGAGCTGCGCAAGAATCTGAGCCGGATGCGCCGCACCTGCGTGCGCCTGCATCGCCAGCTCGCGGGCCTGCGTGTGCTGTTCCACCGGCTCGAGCAGAAGAACACCGACGATCTCAGCCCGGCGCTGCGGCTGCAGGCCGGCAAGCTCGCGCAGCGGCTCGACGGTCTCGACCACGACATCGTCGAACTGCACGAGCGCAGCCGCCTGCTGGAGGAGGAGCTGCGCTTCAAGCTCGAGGAGGAGAGCAACAAGCATCTCCACGCGTTGTCCGTCGTCACCATGATGCTGCTGCCGCCGACGCTCGTCACCGGCATCTTCGGCATGAACACCAAGGGATTGCCGCTGACCGATGTCGATAGCGGATTTTTGGTGGCCGCAGGCCTGCTGGTCGGGTCGGCGCTGCTGGCCTATCTGCTGATGCGGCGGCTCGGCATCGTCAAATAGCGCGAGCGCACCGCGGCATTCCCGATGTGCAGAGTTCTTTCCCGCGCGATGTTGGTGGCCGCGGCCCTCGCGCTCGGCGCGCCGGCGCATGCGGAAGACAAGGCCGTGGCCGATCGGATCGCGGATACCCGCGCTGCGCTCGAGGAGGCCGGCTACCAGTTCAGCCTGACCTATATCGGTGAGGGGTTTTCCAACGTCTCCGGCGGTGTCAGCAACGGCGCGGCCTATACCGGCCGTCTCGATCTCGGCACCACCATCGACCTCGAGAAGGCGATGGGCTGGAACGGCGCGACCTTCCACGCCAACATGTACCAGATCCACGGCGACGGGCTGTCGCGGAGCTATGTCGGCAACCTGTTCCTGGTGTCCGGCGTCGAGTCGCTGCCGGCGACGCGGCTCTATGAATTCTGGATCGAGCAGAAGCTGCTCGGCGGCAAACTTTCGGTGCGCGTCGGCCAGCAGGGCTCGGACGTCGAGTTCATCGACAGCCAGTACGACGACATCTTCATCAATTCGGCGCTGGGCTGGCCCGGCATTGTCGGCACCATTCTGCCGGCCGGCGGACCGTCGCCGCCACTTGCCGTGCCCGGCATCCGGTTCAAGGCCAATCTGTCCGACCGCATCACCGCCTATCTCGCACTGTTCGACGGTTCGGCTTCGCCGCCGCAGGGGACGGACGATCCGCAGATCTTGAACGCCCACGGGTTGAATTTCCGCGTCAACGATCCGCCGTGGTGGATCGGCCAGCTGAAATACAAGTTCGAGATCGGCGAGAGCAGGCTGCCGGCGACCATCACCGGCGGCACCTGGTATCACATGGGCTCGTTCGCCGACCAGCGCTTCTCGGCTGACGGGCTGTCGCTCGCCGATCCCGACAGCTCCGGCGACACGCGATGGCTGCGGCGGGACAACGGCATCTTCATGGTCTATGAGCAGCTGCTTGCGCGCGCCAGGCCGGACGCGGACAAGGGCGTCGCGTTCTTCATGCGCGCCTCGGTCAGCCCGTCGGACCGCAACCTGATCAGCACCTATGTCGACGGCGGCTTCCTGTTCACCGGCTTCAGCGAGACGTATCCGGACGATCGGTTCGGCATCGCCGCGATCTATGCCAGGATTTCGGACGCCGCGCGCGCGCTCGACCGCGACACCCAGATCTTCACGGGCACGCCGTATCCGATCCGCGACTACGAGGCGATCCTCGAGATCACCTACCAGCACGTGGTGAACCCGAATTTCACCATGCAGCCGATGTTTCAATACATCGCCCATCCCAGCGGCGGCGCCGTCGATCCCAACGATCCGACGCAAACGCATCGGATCAAGGACAGCGTGGTGTTCGGGATGCGCACCATCCTGTCGTACTGACCATCGCGCGGGAAGCGGCCTCAGGCCGCGACCGGCTTCGGCTCCGCCACCGATTTCGGCTGCGGCCGCGCGATCGCGAGCGCGATCAGTGCGGCAAAGATGCACAGCGCACCGGCAATGAAGAACGCCGGCAGGTAGCTCTGATAGATCGTGCGCGACAGTCCGGCGCCGAACGCGGCGGCACCTGCGCCGAGCTGGTGGCCGGCAAAGATCCATCCGAACACCAGATTGGCGCGCTCGGCGCCGAAGCGCTGCGCGGTGAGGCGCACCGTCGGCGGCACCGTCGCGATCCAGTCGAGGCCATAGAACATCGCGAACAGCGACAACCCGTAGAACGTGAAGTCGGAGAACGGCAGGAACAGCAGCGACAGCCCGCGCAGGCCGTAATACCAGAACAGCAGATAGCGGTTGTCGTAGCGGTCCGACAGCCAGCCCGAGACGATGGTGCCGAAGAAATCGAAGATCCCCATCGCGGCAAGCAGGCTTGCCGCCTGCACCTGCGGGATGCCGTAGTCGAGGCACATCGGGATCAAATGAACCTGGACCAGGCCGTTGGTCGAGGCGCCGCAGACGAAGAAGGTCGCGAACAAGATCCAGAACACCGACGACTTCGCTGAGTCGCGCAGCGTGCCGAGCGCTGCGGCCACGATCGGCGCATTGGCCGGCGGCGGCGCGGGAAGCGGCGCGGTGCCCTCGTCGCCGAACGGACGCAGGCCGACGTCGCTCGGCCGGTCGCGCATCACCATCAGCACGGCAAAGGCGGCGACGCCGAGCATGACGCAGACCAGCCCAAGCGCGACACGCCAGCCGTAGCGCTCGGTCAGCGTCGCGAGCAGGGGCAGGAAGGCGAGCTGTCCCGTCGCGACGCTTGCGGTGAGGATACCGACCACGAGGCCGCGTCGCGCCACGAACCAGCGCGCCGCGATGGTTGCGCCGAGCACCAGCGCGGTCATCCCGGTGCCGATGCCGATCACGACACCCCACAGCAGGATGAGCTGCCAGACCTGGGTCATGGCGAGCGAGGCCAATAGCCCGGAGACCACGATCAGCTGCGCCGCCAGCGTCACGTTGCGCAGGCCGTAGCGGTTCATCAGCGCGGCGGCGAACGGCGCCATCAGCCCGAACAGGATGAAGCGGATCGACAGCGCCAAGGAAATCTCGGCGGTGGACCAGCCGAATTCCTTCTGCAGCGGCACGATGAACACGCCGGGCGCGCCGACGGTGCCGGCCGAGATCAGCGCGGCCAGGAAGGTGACGGCGACCATCACCCAGCCGTAATGGATGTTGCGGCGGGCGAGGGTGGAAGCAAGCCAGTTCGAGATCATTGTGTTCCAGATCGATTGCGGTGAAAGCTTTGCGTGATGCGCAATATGGCACGGGGGCGCCATGGCTAAAATGCCATAGTTCCCTCGTTTTCGGACTCTGTATAACCTCATCCTGAGGAGCCCGCAGAGCGGGCGTCTCGAAGGATGCAGGCCGGGAACCGGGCCTCATGGTTCGAGACGTGCTTCGCACTCCTCACCATGAGGGCAGGCAGTGGATCAGCGCGCGACCCGCTCCACGGCGATCGCGGTGGCTTCGCCGCCGCCGATGCACAGCGCGGCAACGCCGCGCTTCAGGTTCTGCGCCTCCAGCGCGTGCAGCAGCGTCACGATCAGCCGTGCGCCGGTGGCGCCGATCGGATGGCCGAGCGCGCAGGCGCCGCCGTTGATGTTCAGCCTGTCCCTGGGAATGCCGAGGTCGCGCTGCGCCGCCATCGCGACTACCGCAAACGCCTCGTTGATCTCGAACAGGTCGACATCGCCGACGCTCCAGCCGACCTTGTCGAGCAGTTTTCTGATCGCCGGGATCGGCGCTGTCGTGAACCACTGCGGCTCCTGGCTGTGGGTGGCGTGGCCCTTGATCTCGGCCAGAACCGGCAGTCCATCGCGATCGGCGAGCGAGCGCCGGCTGAGGATCAGCGCCGCGGCGCCGTCGGCATTGGCGGAGGAGGCGGCCGGCGTGATGGTGCCGCCCGCTCGGAACGCCGGCTTCAGGCCGGGGATTTTCGCCGGATCGACCTTCAGCGGGTGCTCGTCATTGGCGACGATGCGCGGGCCGGCCTTCTCGGCGAGCGTGATCGGCGCGATCTCGGCCTTGAAGGCGCCGCCCTCGACCGCCTTGCGGGCACGGCTCAGCGTCTCTATCGCGAACGCGTCCTGGTCGGCGCGGGTGAACTGATAGGCCTCCGCGGTTGCCTCGCCGAAATCGCCCATCGAGCGGCCGGTCTCGTAGGCGTCCTCGAGCCCGTCCATCATCATGTGGTCGATGATGCGATCGTGGCCGGCGCGATAGCCGCCGCGCGCCTTCTGCAACAGATACGGCGCATTGCTCATGCTCTCCATGCCGCCGGACAGCACGATCTCGGCCGAGCCGGCCTTGATTATGTCGTGGGCCAGCATGGTCGCCTTCATGCCGGAACCGCAGACCTTGTTGACGGTCGTGGCGCCGGTGGCATCCGGCAGTTTGGCGCCGCGCGCGGCCTGGCGGGCAGGGGCCTGGCCCTGGCCGGCGGGCAGCACATTGCCCATGAACACCTCGTCGATGCGCTCGGGCGCGAGTTTTGCGCGCTCCAGCGCAGCCCCGATCACATGCGAGCCGAGCTTGTGTGCCGGCAGCGGCGAGAGCTCGCCCATGAAGCGGCCGAGCGGGGTGCGGGCGGCGGAGAGGATGACGACGGGATCGGTGCTGGTTGCCATGGCAAAAGTCCCTTTTTATGTCGGGGATTTGATTGAATTATCGTCATCATATGATGCGATGCAAAAAATGCAACTGCGGCTCTCATGACAAAATGTCGTGTTCGCATGAGTTGGGGGCTGGAATCGTTCCGCAATCACGAATGTCGTCCTGGCGAAAGCCAGGACCCATACCCACCGCATTCAGTGATGAACCGGATCGTGGCCCCAAGGTCGCGCAACAATGGAGATTGGGGCAATGGGTGCTGGCTTTCGCCAGGATGACGGCGATGGATGGCCCTCGATTCATGATGACTCCGGGGAGAATGGGAGCACGCGAGTCTCCACCGGTGTCGTCGCTGCGAAAGCAGGGACCCATACGCCGCGGCGGAGGTCGTTGAAGGGACTCGTCGTTCCAACATCGCGCAACGATCAACATCGGTGGTTATGGGTCCCTGCTTTCGCAGGGACGACACCGAGTGTTTGGCGCCCCTTGTGAGTCACACGTCCGCATTCTCGCGGCATGAATCGCCCGAACGTACACCGAGTTTCTCTTCTCGCGAGGCCTTGCGCCGTCGGGCAAATCAATGATTGAGAATTTCGCCGGGCGGCGGCGCGTCCGAGCTTGTCTGCGACCTGATCTAATCCGACCGCCAGGCGCCGAGCAGAAATCGTCGCTTCGGCGCGGAGCCCGCTTGTTTCTGCACGTCCGGCAGGTCGACGGCATGGCGCTTCATCAGCAGCCGGATTGCGATCGCGATGATCACAAAGGGCGTGAGGTAGATCGCGAAAACTTCGAAGGCGTTCATGTCGTCCTCCGCGGCTTCGGAACAGGCATGCTAGCACGATCATCGCGCGCGCGGGCAGCTAAAACTGTACCGGCGCCGCTGAGTTGGCGTTAACCGAATTCCGAACGCCGATCAATTCAAGGTTGCGGAATACGGGTCTGTTTACCGATCCGGCGCTAGGGCTGGCGGATCGTGCAATGGAAAGTCCCGCCGCAATGTCCGTGATCGCCGTCGAGCAGCCGTCCGTCCGCATTCCGCTCTCCGTCAAGATCGGCTTCAGCGCCTTCATGGCCGTCCTGGTGCCGGTGTACACCTACTGCTACGGGCCGACCAACTTCCTGTATTTCTGCGACGTCTGCCTGATCCTCACCTTGATCGGGGTCTGGACCGAGAGCGCGCTGTTGATTTCGATGTGCGCCGTCGGACTCCTTGTGCCGCAAACATTTTGGGTGATCGATTTTCTCGCCCATGTCGCCGGCTACTCGCTCACCGGAATGACCGACTACATGTTCGACCAGAATCTCTCGCTGTTCCTGCGGTTCCTGTCGGGCTTCCACGGCTGGCTGCCGTTCCTGCTCCTGTTCCTGATCTGGCGGCTCGGCTATGACCAGCGCGCGCTGATCGCCTGGAGCGTGCTGGCGTGGGCGGTGCTGCTGATCTGCTACTTTGTGATGCCGGGACCGCGGCCGGACCCGGGCATGACTCCGGTCAACATCAACTACGTCTTCGGCACCAGCGACAGGGCGGCGCAAGGCTTCGTGCCGCCGCTGGTATGGCTGGCTGGCCTGATGATCGGCCTGCCGCTGCTCGCTTTCATACCCACCCATTTCATGCTGCGGCGCGCCGTGCCGCCGGTGTAGGGCCTGCGACTCGCGAGGCTGCGCCATCCCGTCGCTGCGGATACCATCGCGCATGGCCGCATGCGGCGGCTTCGATTGACACCCATCGCCTCGGCGCTACGCTGCCGGAACAGGGCATTTTCCCAAGCGACTCAAGACAGATTCAAAGCGCCGCAAGCACGACCAAGAACCAAGACCCAGAAGAACAACGAAAAAGGGCAGGACACGCGTCATCGCGTCTTGAGCGGGACCCCGCGGACCTCCGCGCTCGCGCCATTTCGCATCCGCAGCTATCGCTTTCAATGGCCGTCCGATCTGCTCACCTCCTGGGCGTTCGAGGTCGAGACGCTGGTGCTCGGCTGGTACATCATGGTCGAGACCGGCTCGGTGCTGCTGCTGACCGTGCTGGCGTCGCTGCAATATGTCGGCACGCTGGTCGCGCCGGTCGTCGGTATGATCGGCGACCGCATGGGGCACCGCGATCTCCTCGCCGTGATGCGCTTTGCCTATACGGCGCTCGCCGGCACCATCATGACGCTGGCGCTGACCGAGCATCTCGCCCCGCTGAACGTCATGATCATCGTCGCGATCATGGGCGTGATCCGCCCGTCGGATCTCGGCGTGCGCGGCGCGCTGCTCGCCGACATCATGCCGCCGGAGCAGCTGGTCGGCGCTATCAGCCTGGCGCGCACCACGCAGGACTCGGCGCGTATCGCAGGAGCCCTGACCGGGGCCGGATTGTTCGCGGCGCTCGGCATCGGCTATGTCTATGTCGGGATCGCCGGCTTCTATTTCGTCGCCGCCATCCTGATGCTCTGCATGAGCCGCCCGAAGTCGCATGGCGCGACCGATCTCGCGGCCGACGCGCCGGGTTCAAAGCTGCTGCGCGACCTCAAGGAGGGCATTGTCTATGCCTGGAGCGGCCCGGGCATGCGCGCCGCGCTCTGCGTCGCGTTCCTCGCCAACCTCACCGCGTTTCCGCTCACCAACGGGCTCTTGCCCTATGTCGCGCGCGACATCTTCCATACCGACCAGACCGGGCTCGGCTATCTCTCGGCAAGCTTTGCGGTGGGCTCGCTGATCGGCTCGATCACGCTTAGCATGGCCGGCGGGGTACGCATCGCACGGCTTCTGATCGGCGCGACGCTCGCCTGGTACGCCATGCTCCTGGTGTTCGTCGAGCTCCGGACCATGCCGGTCGCGATGGCCTGCCTGCTGCTCGCCGGCATCGCGCAGAGCATGTCGATGATCTCGGCCGCCGTGATGCTGATGCGCAATGCCAGCGCGCATCTGCGCGGCCGCGTCATGGGCGTGCGCATGATGGTGATCTACGGCCTGCCGCTCGGGCTGCTCGCCGCCGGCAGCCTGATCGACCTGATCGGCTACACCGCGACCGGCACGCTGCTCGCCGCAGCCGGATTCATCGCCATGCTGGCGATCGCGCTGCACTGGCGCGCCGACCTCTGGCCGACCCACGCCCCGGCGAACGCGCGGTGAGGGGCGCGGCGCGATGCCGCGCCGCGGTCGGCGATGCGCCAAAAGGACGCGACAGCGCAGGCAAGCTGTCGTAGATCATTTTCCACGCTCCCATTCCAGCACCAAGACCTTTCATACTTTAGTACCGTAATGCTCCGTCTTTTGACCCGCCTTGGACTGCGCTTCGACGACACCGTCGAGGAGCGCCGATTTGTCGACCAGTACGTGAGGGGCAATATCGGCTGGACCCAGGTCGCGATGCTGCTCGGCGCCTTCACCTATGCCGGATATGCGTTCTGGGATTGGGTGCTCTATCCCGACGTCGTGGCGACCACGCTGGCGATCCGCGGCGGGGTCGCCGTGCTGGTCTTGCTGCCGCTCACCGCCTTGCTCTCGGTGCCCGCGATGAAGCCGTGGGCCGAGACGATCTTTCTGGTCTATTGCGTCGTTCCAGGCTGCGTGCTGCCGAGCGTCTACCTCGTGCTGCCCTCGGGATTCACCTATGCGGCGCCCGGCGTGATGATGGTGATCCTGTTCGTCTCGACCATGCTGCCGCTGCGGATCGGGCCGCTGGCGGTGTTCTGTCTCACGACATGGATTGCCCTGTGCATCGCTGAATCGCTCGGGCCCGCGCTGCCGCCGGGCTTGCGCTTCATCAATCATTCCCTTGTCATCAACGCCTATGCGTTGTCGCTTTACGCCGTCGCCGCCCGCGAGTTCCGGGCGCGCCAGCAATTTCGAACGGCGCAGGCGCTGAAGCAGGAGAAGGAGCGCTCGGAAGCCTCGTTGCGCGATTTGCACGCGACGCAATCGCACCTCGTGCAGGCCGAGAAGCTGGCCTCGCTCGGGCAGCTCGTCGCCGGTGTCGCGCATGAGGTCAGCACGCCGCTTGGCCTCGCGCTGACCACGTCAACGACCATGGAGGCGGACCTTCGCGCGATGAGCGAGGTGCTGAACGGCACCGCCGTCCGCCGCTCCGACCTGACAAGGGGCATTGCACGGATCGAGAACGGGCTTCGACTGACCTCGGAAAACCTGCATCGTGCATCCGAGATGGTGCACAGCTTCAAGCAGGTCGCCATCCATCAAGCCGACGAGGAGCGTCACACGTTCGAGCTCGGCGGATGGCTCTCTGATCTGATCTCAAAGCTCGGGCCGCTGCTGTCCCGTCAGGGATTGGTCGTCGAAGTCACGTGCCCGCAGGGCATCATCCTCAACAGCTATCCCGGCGCGCTGGCGCAGGTGATCAGCAACCTGGCGTTCAACGCGGCGGCGCATGCCTATCCTGATGGCCGCGGCGGATGCTTCACCATGACGGTGACGCAGCCGGATCAGGCGCTCGCCCGGATCGCTTGCGCCGACCAAGGCGTCGGCATCCGCGAGGATTTGCAGGCAAGGGTGTTCGATCCGTTTTTCACCACCGGGCGGGAGCGGGGCAATATCGGGCTCGGTTTGCACATCGCCTTCAATACCGTGGTGTCGTCGCTCAGCGGCCGGATCGCGCTGGAGAGCGAGCCGGGCCGCGGCACGCTGGTCCTGATCGAGATCCCCGTCTCGAGCTGAGCGCGGCGGCCTACCGCTTGCGGTCCAAAAATCCCTGCAGCAGCCGCTGCGGCTCGCCGGTCAGGAACGATTTTCCGAACACGCCGACGCTGAGGTTGACCGACTCGGTCAGCGGCAGCTCTTCCCACTGCCGCAGCAGGTCCTTCTGGATCCGTAGCGCCTCGGGGCCGCATTCCAGCAGCGCCTTGACGGTGTGCTCGACGGCGTCGTCGAGGCCGCCGGGCTTTGCCACGGTGTCGACCAGACCCCAGGCGAGCGCGGTTTGAGCGTCGATGTTCTCCGCGGTCATCATCAGCCAGCGGGCGCGGCCCCAGCCGATCAGGCGCGGCAGCAGCGCGGCGTGGATCACCGAGGGGATGCCGACGCGCACCTCGGGCATGCCGAACATCGCGTCATGTGCGGCGACGCGGACGTCGCAGGCGGCAGCGACCTCGAGGCCGCCGCCGAGGCACCAGCCGGGCAGGCGGGCGATCACCGGCGCCGGGAATTTGCGCACGGCCTCGCAGAGGTCGCGCAGCCGGCTGATGAATGCTTCGGCGGATGTCTGGTCGAGCGTCGCCATTTCCTTGATGTCGGCGCCGCCGATCATGCTGCGCTCGCTTTCGCCGGCGAGGATCACGACGCGGATGCCGCGGTCGGCGGCCAGCTGCTCAAAGCCCTCGCGCACGCCGTTGGTGACGGCTGAACTCACGATGTTCAGCTTGCCGGCGTTGCAGATCGTGAGGCGGACGACGCCTCTGGAGTCGCGGTCGATGCCGCAGTGGGGATTGAGCATGTCCATGGAAAAAGTCCCGGCGTAGGAATGGATCGACAAGTCATTCCGGGAAGGTGCGCAAGCACCAGACCCGAAATCTCGAGATTCCACAATTCGCAATTGCGAATTGGGGTTCGACGCTTGCGTCGCCCCGGAATGACTTGGGCCATGTCCCGGACAAAGCGTGGCTCTGTCAAGGGACCGGCGCGGCGGTTGCGCCGAGGGATGCGGATCTATAGAATTATATTAATCATATAAATGGAGCCGTTATGACCGCCGCCGAGAGCATCGATCTTCATTCGCCCGATCTGCTGCGAGCCCGCGTGGTGGAATGGCAGGCGCCCGGACCGGTGGCGAAGGCGGCGGCGCCGATGTCCGGAATCGAGGCGATGCGCGCGATCCGCGACGGCCGGTTGCCGCCGCCGCCGATGGCCAAGCTGATCGGCTTCCGCATGGCGGTGGTCGACGAGGGCCGTATCGTGATGGATCTCGAGCCGCATGAGAGCCTCGAGAACACCATCGGCCTGCTGCACGGCGCGACCGCCGCGGCGCTGCTCGATACCGCGATGGGCTGCGCGATCTCGACCATGCTGCCGGCGGGGCAGACCTCGGTGACCCTCGACCTCAAGCTGACCTATCTGCGGCCGCTGTCGGCACGTTCGGGCACCATCAGCGCCGAAGGCAAGGTGATCAAGCTCGGCCGCCAGACCAGCTACACCGAGGGCTTCGTCCGCGACGGCAGGGGCAATCTTGCGGTGCACGCGACCGCGACATTTTCGATGCTCGGCGGGGAACCCAAAATGGCTGACAAGGCGAAATAACTGCAGCATTCCGGCCGCAAATCTGCTATTATATGATTAGAAACATTCCATGAGACCGGCATGCGCTACTCGAAAGAACACAAGCAGGAGACCCACGCGCGGATCGTGAAGAAGGCCGCGACGCGGCTGCGCGAGCGGGGCGCCCACGGCATCGGCGTCGCCGACCTGATGAAGGACGCCGGCCTGACCCATGGTGGCTTCTACGCGCATTTCGACTCGCGCGAGGCGCTGGTGATCGAGGCCTTCAGCTACGCGATGGACCGCGCCATCGAGCGCTGGCGCAAGGTGGCCGCGGACACGCCGCCGGAGAAGCGGCTTTCAACCATCATCGACGGCTATCTTTCGGCGGTGCACCGCGACGATCCCGGCCAGGGCTGCGCGATCCCGGCGCTCGGCGCCGAGATCGCCCGCGAGAGCCCAAAGACCCGCAAGGCGTTTGCCCTCAAGCTCGACCAGATGATCGACATGATGGCCGACCAGATCATCGACGTGCCGCGCAAGGCCGCCCGCAAGCAGGCGATGGCAACGCTGGCGACCATGATGGGCACCATCGTGATGTCGCGCATCGCCGGAAGCGGCGAAATGTCCGACGAGATCCTGGGCGCGGGCCGCGAGGCGGTGCTGGGGCGCGCCGCCGCGGCCAGGGCGCCGGCGAAGAAAGCCAAGGTGAATTAGCCGCGATCTTTCCCCATCGTCGTCCCGGCGAAGGCCGGGACCCCATTACCCCAAATGGTCGTGGTGGCGCGGCGCTGGGGCCGCAGCGCGGTTCAACAACGCAATGCTGTGGTTATGGGTCCCGGCCTTCGCCGGGACGACGGAGAGATTACACCCCGCTGAACAGCGCGCGCTCGGCTTCCACCGTCTCGTAGATGTAATCCGCCACGGCGCGGATGCGGGCGAGGTCCTTGCTGTCGGCGTGCATCAAAAGCCAGAAGGTGCGGGAGATCCGCACCTCGTCCGGCAGCACCGGCTGCAACTCGGGGTGGGCGGTCGCCATGAAGTGCGGCAGCACGGCGATGCCGAAGCCGGCGATGGTGGCGTTGAGCTGGGCGATCAGATTGGCGCTGCGGAATTTCGCGGAGATCTTTGGCGAGACCTGCGGCAGATAGTCGAGCTCCGGCGTGAACAGGAGCTCCTCGATGTAGCCGACGAAACGATGTCGCGGCAGGTCGGCGCGTGCGGCGATGGTCGGCGCCTGGGCGAGATAGGCGGGTGCGGCATAAAGCCCGAGCGTGTAGTCCAGGAGCTTGCGGCCGACGATGCGGCCTTCCTTCGGCATCGTCAGGCTGATCGCGATGTCGGCCTCGCGCTTGGAGAGCGAGAACAGCCGCGCGGTGGCGACGAGCTGCAGATCGAGATCGGGATACCGCTCGGTGAACTTGACCAGCCGCGAGGCCAGAAAGTGACTGCCGAAGCCGTCGGGCGCGCCGATCCGCACCGTGCCGGTGAGATGGGCGCGCGAGCCGCCGACCGCCTCCTGATTGGCGACGATGGTGGATTCCATCGCTTCCGCGCTGTCGGCGACGCGCTGGCCGGCCTCGGTGAGGAGATAGCCGGTCTTGCGCCGATCAAACAGTTTTGCGGAAAGGTGGCGCTCCAGCCGGTCGACACGGCGGATCACTGTGGCATGATCGACGCCGAGCTGCTTGGCGGCAGCCGAAACCGACCCGCCGCGCACGATAGCGAGCACGAAACGGAAGTCGTCCCAGTCGATTGTGCCGCCGCCTTGATCCAGCATTTCCGCACATCTATGGTGCAATTTATCGGACTTGAATCCCATAAAATGCAGGGTCAATAGGGTTTGTAAAGCGATCCCGCCGCGAGGAGCGGCGATTCAGGTGCTTCAGGGAGGTTTTTCCATGCGCTCAATCGGACATTTCATCGGTGGCAAGGAGGTCAAGGGCACGTCGGGCCGCACGGCTGACGTCTTCGAGCCGATGACCGGCGAGGTCCAGGCCAAGGTGGCGCTGGCCTCCAAGGCCGAGCTCCGCGCCGCGGTCGAGAACGCCAAGGCCGCGCAGCCGGAATGGGCCGCCACCAACCCGCAGCGCCGCGCCCGCGTCATGATGCGGTTCCTCGAGTTGGTGCAGCGCGACTACGACAAGCTCGCGGAGCTATTGGCGCGCGAGCACGGCAAGACCGTTCCCGACGCCAAGGGCGACATCCAGCGCGGCCTCGAGGTCGCCGAGTTCGCCTGCGGCATCCCGCATTTGATGAAAGGCGAATACACCGAGGGCGCCGGCCCCGGCATCGACATCTATTCGATGCGCCAGCCGCTCGGCGTGGTCGCCGGCATCACGCCGTTCAATTTCCCGGCGATGATCCCGATGTGGAAGTTCGCGCCGGCGATCGCCTGCGGCAACGCGTTCATCCTCAAGCCGTCGGAGCGCGATCCTGGCGTGCCGATGGCGCTGGCCCAGCTGATGATCGAAGCCGGGCTGCCGGCCGGCATCCTCAACGTCGTCAACGGCGACAAGGAGGCGGTCGACGCCATCCTCGACGATCCCGATATCAAGGCGATCGGCTTCGTCGGCTCGACCCCGATCGCGCAATACATCTACGAGCGCGCCGCGCAGACCGGCAAGCGCTGCCAGTGCTTCGGCGGCGCCAAGAACCACGCCATCATCATGCCTGACGCCGACATGGACCAGACCGTCGATGCGCTGATCGGCGCCGGCTACGGCTCCGCCGGCGAGCGCTGCATGGCCGTGTCGGTCGCGGTGCCGGTCGGCAAGACCGCCGCCGACCGCCTGATGGAGAAGCTGATCCCGCGCGTCGAGTCGCTCAAGATCGGCACCTCGGTCGATCCGTCGGCCGATTACGGCCCGCTGGTGACCCGCGAGGCGGTCGAGAAGGTCAAGAGCTACATCGACATCGGCATCAAGGAAGGCGCGACGCTCGCGGTCGACGGCCGCGGCTTCAAGATGCAGGGCTACGAAAAGGGCTTCTATCTCGGCGGTTCGCTGTTCGACAACGTCACCAAGGACATGCGGATCTACAAGGAAGAGATCTTCGGCCCGGTGCTCTCGGTGGTGCGCGCCCACGACTATCACGAGGCGCTGGCGCTGCCGTCCGACCATGACTACGGCAACGGTGTCGCGATCTTCACCCGCGACGGCGACGCCGCGCGCGACTTCGCCGCCAAGGTCAATGTCGGCATGGTCGGCATCAACGTGCCGATCCCGGTGCCGATCGCCTACTACACCTTCGGCGGCTGGAAGAAGTCCGGCTTCGGCGACCTCAACCAGCACGGTCCGGACTCGATCCGCTTCTACACCAAGACCAAGACGGTGACCTCGCGTTGGCCGTCCGGCGTCAAGGAAGGCGCGGAGTTCTCGATCCCGACGATGAAGTAAACTCGTCCCGAGAGGCGAAGCATGCAGTTCGCTCTCAACGAGGACCAGATCGCGGTTCGCGACATGGCGCGGGCGTTTGCGGCGGAGAAGATCGCGCCGCACGCGCTCGAATGGGACGAGAAGAAGCACTTTCCGGTCGACGTGATGCGCGAGGCGGCAGGCCTCGGCATCGGCGGCATCTATATCAAGGACGATGTCGGCGGCTCGGCGATGACGCGGTTCGACGCCGCGCTGATCTTCGAGGCGCTGGCGACGGGCTGCCCGACCACGTCGGCCTTCATCTCGATCCACAACATGGCGTCCTGGATGATCGATGCCTACGGCAACGACACCCAGCGCCACACATGGCTGCCGAAGCTCTGCACCATGGAGCTGATCGCCAGCTACTGCCTGACCGAGCCGGGCGCCGGCTCCGACGCCGCTGCGCTGCGCACCCGCGCGGTGCTCGACGGCGATCACTATGTGCTCAATGGCCAGAAGCAGTTCATCTCCGGTGCCGGCAGCACCGACCTGCTGGTGGCGATGGTGCGCACCGGCGGCGACGGTCCCGGCGGCGTCTCGACGCTTGTCGTCGACGGCAACACGCCGGGCGTGTCGTTCGGCAACAATGAGCGCAAGATGGGCTGGAATGCGCAGCCGACCCGCGCTGTCATGTTCGAGAATGCGCGCGTGCCGGTCGCGAACCGGCTCGGCGAGGAGGGCATTGGCTTCAAGATCGCGATGGCCGGGCTCGACGGCGGCCGGCTCAACATCGCGGCGTGCTCGCTCGGCGGCGCGCAGGCGGCGCTCGACAAGGCGCTGGCCTACATGAAGGACCGCAAGGCGTTTGGCAAACGGCTCGACGAATTCCAGGCGCTGCAGTTCAAGATCGCCGACATGGCGACCGAGCTCGAGGCCGCGCGCACCTTCCTGTGGCGCGCGGCCGCCGCGCTCGACCGCAAGGATTCTGACGCTTCCATGCTGTGCGCGATGGCAAAACGGTTCGGCACCGATGTCGGCTTCGAGGTCGCCAACCAGGCGCTGCAGCTGCACGGCGGCTACGGCTATCTCAGCGAGTACGGCGTCGAGAAGATCGTGCGCGATCTGCGTGTCCACCAGATCCTCGAAGGCACCAATGAAATCATGCGGCTGATCGTGTCGCGCAAGTTGATCGAGGGCGCGCGATGAACGATGCGGCGGCAGCCGAGGGCGATCTGATCGCGCGCAAGGAAGGTTCTGCCGGCATCATCCGGCTCAACCGGCCGAAGGCGATCAATGCCGTGACGCTGGAGATGTTCCATGACATCGACAGGGCGCTCGACCTGTTCGAAGCCGATCGCGATGTCGCTGTCGTCGTGCTGGAGGGCGCCGGCGACCGCGGCCTGTGCGCCGGCGGCGATATCCGCGCGCTCTGGGAAAGCTCCAAGGCCAAGGGCGATCTCGGCAAGATCCTGTGGCGCGACGAATACATCCTCAACGCGCGGATCAAGAAATTCCCAAAACCTTATGTCGCCTTCATGGACGGCATCGTGATGGGCGGCGGCGTCGGGCTGTCGGCGCATGGCCGCCACCGCGTGGTGACGGAGCGGACCAAGCTCGCGATGCCCGAGGTCGGGCTCGGCTTTTTCCCTGACGTCGGCGGCACCTATCTGCTGTCGCGTTCGCCCGGCGAGATCGGCACATATTTCGGGCTCACCGGCACCACGATGAACGGTCCCGATGCGATCTACGCCAAATTCGCCGACGCCGTGGTGCCGAGCGCGAATCTGCCGGCGTTGCGCGAGGCGCTGACCAAGGTTCCGCCGGGCACGAATTCGGCCGAGATCGACCGGCTGATCGGAGGCTTCGCCACCGGCGAGACGGCTGGCCCTGTCGCCGCGATGCAGGCCAGGATCGACGGCTGGTTCGCACGCGGCCGGATGGAGGACGTCGTCGCCGCGCTGACGGCCGACGGATCCGACATGGCACAGGACACGCTGAAGATGCTCGGCGAGAAGTCGCCGCGCGGCATGGTGGTGACGCTGAAACTGCTGCGGCTGGCGCGCGCGACCGCGACGCTGGAAGAGTGCCTGGTGCGCGAATATCGCGCGGCGCTCGAAGTGTTCGCCAGCGACGATTTCCGCGAGGGCGTGCGTGCCGCCGTGATCGACAAGGATCGCAATCCGACATGGTCGCCGACCCGGATCGAACAGGTGACGCCGGAGATGCTCGCGCCTTACTTCGCCGAGATCGGCGCCGACGAACTGAAATTTCCCGACAGCAAATAGAAACGTCGCAAGCGGAGGACTTCCCATGGCAAACGTAGCATTCATCGGGCTCGGCAATATGGGCGGGCCGATGGCGGCCAATCTGGTCAAGGCCGGCCACAAGGTGACCGCGTTCGATCTGGTCGCGGCATCCCGCGATCAGGCCAAGAGCGACGGTGCCGCGATCGCCGAGAGCGGCGTCGGCGCGGTGAAGGGCGCCGATGTCGTCATCACCATGCTGCCGGCCGGCAAGCATGTGCTCGGCGTCTGGAACGAGGTGCTTCCGGCGATGGCCAAGGGCGCGCTGATCATCGACTGCTCGACCATCGACGTCGAAAGCGCCAAGCAGGCGCATGCGCTGGCCGCCAAGCACGGCATGGCCTCGGTCGATGCCCCGGTCTCCGGCGGCACCGGCGGCGCCAAGGGCGCGACGCTGACCTTCATGTGCGGCGGTGAGGACAAAGCCTTCGCGGCGGCCCAGCCGATGCTCGCCAACATGGGCAAGAAGATCGTGCATTGCGGCGCGGGCGGTGCGGGGCAGGCGGCCAAGATCTGCAACAACATGATCCTCGGCATTTCCATGATCGCGGTCGGCGAGGCCTTCGTGCTCGCTGAGAAGCTCGGCCTGTCGCACCAGGCGCTGTTCGACGTCGCCTCGACCTCGTCGGGGCAGTGCTGGTCGCTGACCACCTATTGCCCGGTTCCCGGCCCGGTGCCGACGTCGCCGGCCAACAACGACTACAAGCCGGGCTTTGCTTCCAACCTGATGGTCAAGGACCTGACCTTGGCGCAGGACGCCGCCAATGCGGCCGGCGCGGTTACGCCGCTCGGCAAGCACGCGCAGGAGATCTATAAAACCTTCGACGCGTCGGGCCACGGCGGGGTCGACTTTTCCGGAATTATCCAGCACGTTAGGGCCCTTGCCCCGAAGTAAATCGCCGTCATCCTGAGGTGCGAGCGGAGCGAGCCTCGAAGGATGGAAAGACGGTGTCTATGGCCATCCTTCGAGACGCCGCGCTTCGCGCGGCTCCTCAGGATGACGTCAGGTGAAGCCGGATGACCACATTTCAGGACGCACGCGCCTTTCTGCTCGAGCACCGCACCGACTACGATGCCGCGGTGAAGGGATTTCGCTGGCCCGATCCGGTGCCGTTCAACTGGGCACTCGACTGGTTCGACGCCGAACTGGCTGATAATGCCGACAGCCGCGACCGGCCGGCGCTGTGGATCGTCGATGCCGCCAGCGGCAACGAGACCAAGCTTTCCTTCGCCGAGCTGTCGCGCCGCTCAAACCAGGTTGCAAATTTCCTGCGCGCGCAGGGGCTGAAGCGTGGCGATCATCTGTTGCTGCTGCTCGGCAATGTGGTGCCGCTGTGGGAGACCATGCTGGCGGCGATGAAGCTCGGCGTGGTCGTGATCCCCGCGACCACGCTCTTGACTGCGGATGAACTGCGCGACCGGCTCGACCGCGGCAAGGCGAGGGCGGTGGTTGCCACGCAGGATCAGGTCGCGAAGTTCGCAGGCCTCGGCAGCGACAAGCTCGTCCGCATCGTGGTCGGCGCGACGCAGGTGCAGGACGGCTGGCTGCCGTTCGAGGATGCCGCCAAGCAGTCCGACGCATTCGCGCCCGATGGCCCGACCAAGGCCGACGACCCGATGCTACTCTATTTCACCTCGGGCACCACGGCAAAGCCGAAGCTGGTGCGGCACAGCCAGCGCAGCTATCCGGTCGGCCATCTCTCGACCATGTACTGGATCGGCCTGCAGCCCGGCGACATCCATCTCAACATCTCCTCGCCCGGCTGGGCCAAGCATGCCTGGAGCTGCTTCTTCGCGCCGTGGAATGCCGGCGCAACGATCTTTATCGCGAACCAGCCACGCTTCGAGGCGAAAGGATTGCTCTCGATCATCGGCCGCTGCGGCGTCACCACGCTGTGTGCGCCGCCGACGGTGTGGCGGATGTTCATTCAGGAAGATCTCGCGAGCTTCAAGGTCTCGCTGCGCGAGGTGTGCGGCGCCGGCGAGCCGCTCAATCCCGAGATCATCGACCAGGTCAAATCGGCCTGGGGGCTGACTATCCGCGACGGCTACGGCCAGACCGAAACCACCGCGCTGGCCGGCAACTCGCCGGGACAGAAGGTGAAGGTCGGCTCGATGGGCCGGCCGCTGCCGGGCTATCGCGTGCAGGTCACCGACAATGACGGCCACGCCGCGAAGGAAGGCGAGGTGACCTTGCTGCTCGGTGCTGCCCGGCCGGCGGGCCTGATGCAGGGCTATCAGGGCGACGACGGCAAGCTCATCGGCACCGACGGCAAGATCTATCGCAGCGGCGACGTCGTGTTCACCGATGACGAGGGCTATCTCACCTTCGTCGGCCGCACCGACGACGTGTTCAAATCCTCCGACTACCGCATCTCGCCGTTCGAGCTGGAAAGCGTGCTGCTGGAACATGATGCGGTGGCCGAGGCCGCGGTGGTGCCGAGCCCGGACCCGATCCGGCTCGCGGTCCCCAAGGCCTATGTGCTGCTGGTGTCGGGTGTCGAGCGCACGCCGGAGACCGCGCTGTCGATCTTCCAACATTTGCACACGCGGCTCGCACCGTTTAAACGCATCCGCAAGATCGAGCTGGTCACCGAATTGCCCAAGACGATTTCTGGAAAAATCCGTCGCGTGCAGTTGCGCCGGCTCGAACATGAAGATGTCAGAAGCGATGCGTTGCGCGGGGTCGAGTTCCGCGAGGAAGAATTTCCGGAGCTGCAGAAGGTGCGGACCTCCGGTTAGCAGAGGTTAGTTAATGAACGAAGTCTGGAAGAAGCCGCCGGTGTCGCTGGAAACCTACCAGGGCATGGTCGGCAAGGAGATCGGCGTGTCCTCGTGGCACCTGCTGGATCAGGGCCGCATCGACACCTATGCCGACGTGATCGAGGATCACCAGTTCATCCATGTCGATCCTGAGCGCGCCAGGAAGGAGACCGCCTTCGGCACCACGATCGCCCATGGCTTCCTCACGATGTCGCTGATGTCGATCATGTCCTACGAGGTGATGCCGGTGCTCGAGGGCACCGCGATGGGCGTCAATTACGGCTTCGACAAGCTGCGCTTCATCTCGCCGGTGCGCTCCGGAAAACGCGTTCGCGGCCGCTTCGTGCTGGCCGAAGCCACGCTACGCAAGCCGAAGGAGTTGTTGTCGCGCACCAACGTCACGGTCGAGATCGAAGGCGAGGAAAAGCCCGCGCTGGTCGCCGACTGGCTCGGCCTGATCTATTTCAGCTAACGGTCACGAGACGCGGTTGTGTTGCAACCGCGAAGGGTTGCGCCACCTCTCCCGCAAGCAAGCGGGGGGGGGAGGTGGAGCGAGCCACCCCGATCGGTTTTTTATGCGATGCGCTGCTCTGGCCTATGTAGCGCATTGACGGCTGTGTTCCCTGGTGTCCATGATGCCCGCTTTAGGCGGTGCGGTCCCGGGAGTGGCAGCCATGGTGCAAAACATCGTCGCCGGAATTGTCGTAGTCGCCTTGATTGTGATTGGCGCGATTAGCTACGCTCAAGAGCATCACGAGTGCTGGAGCGGGCATCTGCTCAAAAGCCTGAAACCCTGCGGGTCGATGACCCCTTCGGTCTAGCGCGCCCGCTGGCCGTGCCTGGCTGCCCGGCCGGGCTTGACCCGGCCATTCATCGCTGCTCAAAAGTCCCCAACCTTTTCATGCCGCTCGGGCATGTACCCTCTCCCCTTGTGGGAGAGGGTGGCGAAATCGAGCGGAGCGAGATGAAGCCGGGTGAGGGGTCTCTCTCCGCGTGCTCATCCGTGGAGAGAACCCCTCATCCGGCGCGCTCGCGCGCGCCACCTTCTCCCACAAGGGCAGAAGGGAAGTCAGAGCAGGAATGACAAGCATGGCAATCAGGTTTGACGGACGCGTCGCTATCGTCACCGGCGCGGGCAATGGTCTCGGACGGGCGCATGCGCTGGGGCTCGCCAGCCGCGGCGCCAAGGTGGTGGTCAACGATTTCGGCGGCGCGCGCGACGGCACCGGTGGGTCGCTGTCGCCGGCCGAGACCGTGGTCGAGGAGATCCGGAAAGCCGGCGGCACCGCGACGGCCGACGGCGCCGACGTCTCGAACTTCGAGCAGGTCACCGCGATGGTCGAGCGCGCCACCAAGGAATGGGGCAGCGTCGATCTCTTGTGCGCCAATGCCGGCATCCTGCGCGACAAGTCGTTCACCAAGCTCGAGGTTGCCGACTGGGCCAAGGTGCTCGACGTGCATCTCACCGGCACATTCTACTGCTGCAAGGCGGTGTGGGCCGGCATGCGCGAGCGCAATTACGGCCGCATCGTGCTGACGACCTCGTCGTCCGGCCTGTTCGGCAATTTCGGCCAGGCCAATTACGGCGCGGCGAAGGCCGGCATGGTCGGCCTGATGAACGTGCTCGCCGAAGAGGGCCGCAAGAATAACATCAAGGTCAACACCATCTCGCCGACGGCTGCGACCCGCATGACCGAGGAATTGCTGCCGCCGCAGGCGCTGGCGCTGATGAAGCCGGAAGCGATCACGCCTGCGGTCGAATTCCTCCTCTCGGAGGACGCGCCGACCCGCACCATCATGGGCGCCGGCGCCGGCTCGTTTGCCGTGATCCGCGTGCTGGAGACCGAAGGCGTCAACCTGCCGCAGTCCGAATGGACGCCGGACGGCGTCGCGGCGCACTTCAATGCGATCAGCGACATGTCGACCGCGAAGGCGCTGCAGGGCGCGTTCGAGCAGACCCAGAAGTATGTCGCCCAGGCCGCCGCGCGGGCCGGGATCAAGCTCTGAGCATGACCGTCGCCGTCGTCGGAGCCGGACCTGCCGGCCTGATGGCGGCGGAGGTGCTCGCGCAAGGTGGCGCACAGGTCACTGTCTACGACGCGATGCCGTCGGCCGGCCGCAAATTCCTGATGGCCGGCCGTGGCGGGCTCAATCTCACCCACTCCGAACCGCTGCCGGATTTCCTTGCGCGCTATCGCGAGGCGCTGCCGCGTCTGAAGGCTGCGGTCGAGGCATTTCCGCCCGACGCATTACGGGCCTGGAGCGAGGCGCTGGGGCAGCCGACATTTGTCGGCAGCAGCGGCCGGGTGTTTCCCGTGGCGTTCAAGGCATCGCCCCTGCTGCGCGCCTGGCTGCGGCGGCTCGATGCCGCGGGCGTGCAATTTGCATTCCGGCATCGCTGGGTTGGATGGGACGCGCGCGGCGCACTGCTGTTCGAGACGCCGGACGGCCCGCGCGTGGTCAAGGCCGATGCGACCGTGCTGGCACTCGGCGGCGCGAGCTGGCCGCGGCTCGGCTCCGACGGCGCGTGGGCGGATATCCTTGCCGCAAAGGGCGTTGCCGTGGCGCCGATCAAGCCAGCCAATTCCGGCTTCACGGTTGCCTGGTCGGATATCTTCCGCGACAGGTTCGAGGGCCAGCCGCTCAAGGGCGTCGCGCTCACGATTGGTCCGCATACGGTGCGCGGCGAGGCGATCGTCACCCGCGCCGGCATCGAGGGCGGCGCCATCTATGCGCTGTCGGCGGAATTGCGCGAGGCGGTGCTCGCGAAGGGAACGGCGACACTGACGGTGGCGTTGCGGCCCGATGCCGCGCGCGACGAACTGGTCGAGCGTCTGTCGGCGCCGAAGGGCAAGCAATCCTTGTCCAATTTCCTGCGCAAGGCCGCGCAGCTCTCGCCGGTCGGCATCGGGCTGTTGCAGGAGGCGGCCGTCGCCGCCGGCCGTTCGCTGGCCGCGGTGCCACCGGCCGAATTGGCCGAGCTGATCAATGCGGTGCCGATCAAGGTGTCAGGCGTGGCGCCGATCGTACGCGCGATCTCGAGCGCCGGCGGCATCAGGTTGGACGAACTCGACGCGCATTTCATGCTGCGGCGGCTGCCCGGCGTTTTCGCCGCCGGTGAGATGCTCGATTGGGAAGCGCCGACCGGCGGCTATCTGTTGCAGGCGTCGTTTGCAACGGGCGTGGCAGCTGGGAAGGGAGTGTTGAATTGGCTCAATTCGTAGGATGGGTAGAGCGCAGCGAAACCCATCGACTTTCTACCGCGCGGAGACATGATGGGTTTCGCGGAGTTTATCATCGGGCCGCGCTTTGCGCGGACCCGTTGGCTCTACCCATCCTACGCGATGCCACTCACTCCGATCCCGTCTTCGTCGCAATGTCCGTGATTAGGCCGAGCACGCCGAACACCGCAGCCACCGCACACACCGCGGTCCATCCACCAAAGCTCCACGCCGCGGATGCCGCGGCCGCGCCGACCGCGCCGCCGATGAAGAACAGCGCCACGAACAGGCCGTTGATCCGGCCGCGCGCCTCGGGGCGCAGCAGGTTGACGGCGCGGCGGCCGAGCGTCTGGTCGGTGGTGATGCCGAGATCGAGCAGGATGGTGCCGAGGCTCAGCACGACGAGTGCTGCGATCCGCGACTCCAGCACACCGGCCCAAGCGCAGAGCGCGAGCGATGCCGATATCAGGAGGTGCGAGCCGATCAGCATCGGCCGTGCCAGGCCACGGTCGCCCCAGCGACCGGCCAGCGGTGTCGCGACAGCGCCGGCAACGCCGATCAGCGCGAACAGCGCGATCCCCCTGGCGTCGAGCTTGAACGGCGCATCCGGCAGGCGCAGCGCCACGGCGGCCCAGAACGCAGTGAACGAGGCCATCACCAGCGCCGCGGTCCAGGAGCGAACGCGCAGTACCGGCTCCTCGCGCAGCAGTGTCGGGAACGAACGCAGCAGCGCGCCGTAGCTGACCTTCGCCGCTGGCTGCAGCGTCGGCAGGGTGCGCGCCAGTGCTGCGGCGAGCACCGTCATCAGCACGGCTGAGGTGACATAGTAGCCGCGCCAGTTCCAGCTGTCCGCGATCAGGCTCGCCATCGGCCGCGACAGCAGGATGCCGATCATCAGGCCGCTCATGACGTCGCCGATCGCCTGTCCCCGGCGCTCCGGCGGCACCATCGACGCCACCAGCGGCACCACCATCTGGATCGCGGCGCAGGAGGCGCCGAGGATGAAGGTGGCGGCGAGCAGGATCAGCGGCGTCGGCGCCATCGCGGTGCCGATCGCCGCCACGATGGCGCAGGCCAGCGTCCGCAGGATAAGCCGCTTGTTCTCGACGAGGTCGACCAGCGGCACCAGCAGCAGCAGCCCGAGCGCGTAGCCGAGCAGGGTCAGCGTCGAGATTAGGCCGGCCTGCAGCGCAGTCATGCCGAGCGAGCGGCCCATCAGGCCGACGAGGATCTGTGGCGCAAAGAGATTGGTGACGACGGTGCCGGTCGTGATGGCGCCGATCCAGATCAGGGGACGCACGGCGACGGTGCGCGCCGGGGAGAGTTTGGTGGCTTCGGAGATTGTCATGGAGCCTCGCGATGGAGTGGCGAGGCCCTCCTTTAAGGGATCGGTCTAATATGCTACAATTCAAATAAGATGATGAAGAATATGCGAGATTGTTATGAACACCCATGACCTCGTGGCGTTCGTCGCCGTGGTCGAGACCGGATCGATCGTCGCGGCCTCGGCGCGGCTGAACCTGACCCAGCCCGGCGTGACGCGGCGGATCCAGAATCTCGAGGACATGCTCGGCGCGCAGCTGCTCGACCGGCTCTCCAAGCCGCTGAAGCCGACGGCGGCGGGAATCGAGGCCTATGAGCAAGGCCGCCGGCTGCTGCGCATGCTCGACGACCTCAAGTCAGGCGTCGCCAATGACGGTGTGGTGCGCGGCGAGTTCAGGCTCGGCCTGACGCCGTTCTTGTCGGAGGCGGGGCTCACCGGTCCGCTCGACGCAGTGCGCGGCGAATTTCCGGCGCTGGCGGTGCGCGTCGTCTCGGGCTGGTCGCCCAACCACATGGAGCGGGTCAGCCGCAACGAGCTCGATGCCGCGGCGATCTGCCTGCCGGACGGCACCGCGCCGCCCGACGATCTCGAGGCCTCCGATCTCGGCGCGCAGCCGGTGGTGTTCGTCGTCGCGCGCGACATGAAGACGCCGAAGTCGGTCGATCTCGAATGGCTGTCGCGGACCGGATGGGTGATCAACCAGGACGGCTGCGGCTTCCGCCAGACGCTGAAGCGCCATTTCGATGCGGCGCATCTGCCGTTCAACATCGCGGTCGAGGCGCTCGACAGCGAGCTGCGCCTGTCGCTGGTGGCGCGCGGGCTCGGCATCGGCCTCGTGACGCCGGTGGCGCTGAAGCGAAGCCCGATCCGCAGCCGGCTCAAGGCCGTGAAGATCGCGGATTTCAATCCGGCAGTCCGCGCCTGGATCGTGCATCGCCCGCCCGCCGGCCGCCTGGCCGGGCCGATCGAGGTGTTTCGCTCGGCGCTGGATCGCGAGCTGCAGGCGCTGATGCGGGGGTAATGCGTAGGATGGGTAGAGCGAAGCGAAACCCATCACCTTTCTGCGCGGAAGCATGATGGGTTTCGCTGCGCTCTACCCATCCTACGAGGTCGCGGGATGCGGCTAGCGCAGCTTGCCCCGGGCGGTCACCGGCAACGCACCGATGATCTCGTCACCGCGCACCATCACGACCTCGTCCATCATGTTGACGACGACACAAACATGATTGGGCACGATCCGCACCACGTCGCCGACATTGGGCCGGGTGTTGCTGCGGGAGAGATCGAGGAAGCCGTGCTCCTCGGCGAAGCGCGCGATCCTGGCCTCGGGATGTTCGAGGATCAGGCCGTGGCCTTCGAGGCCGCCGGTGTCAGAGGTCAGCGTCTTGGAGCCGGCGTCGAGGATGCCGCGCTCGGGGCCGGCGCGGCTGACGACGGTGGAGTAGATGTGCAGCGCGCAATCGTCCCAGGTGGCGACGCCGGCCGCGACCTGCATGCGGTCGTTGTAGATGTAGGTGCCGAAGCGATGCTCGGTGCCGCCCCTCAGCTTGCCGAGATTCTTCAGGTTCGGCGTGCCGCCGGTGGAGACGATTGTCGCGTCGAGGCCGTGGGCGCGCACGCCGGCCAGCGCCTCGTCGTAGAATTTCTGCGCATCGGCCCAGCCGGTCTCGGTCGGGTACAGCATGAAGCCCGCGAAGGTGAGGCCCTTGGAGGCCGCGATCTCGCGCGCCAGCGCGATCGCCTCGGCCGGGGTCTCGACGCCGGCGCGCTTGCGGCCGGTGTCGCATTCGACCACGACCGAGAGCGGGCGGCCGGAGGCGGCGGCGGCCTTCGGCAGATCGCCGACGACGACGGAATTGTCGGCGGCGACGGTGACGTTGGCCCTTGCTTGCAGCGCGCCGAGCCGTGCCATCTTCTCGTCACCGAGCAGATTGTAGCTGATCAGGATGTTGTCGATGCCAGCGTCCGCCATGATCTCGGCCTCGCCGAGCTTCTGGCACGTGATACCTTTGGCGCCGGCCTTGATCTGCAGCTGCGCCAGCATCGGGTTCTTGTGGGTCTTGATGTGCGGACGGTTGGCGACGCCGGCCTCGTCGCAGGCCTTCTGGATGCGCGCGATGTTGCGCTCGACCCGGTCCATGTCGATCACGGCGCAGGGCGTGCCGTATTCCTTGGCGATCTTGGCGGCGAGGGGCGTGGTCATCGGGGTGGCTCCAGTTTGACGTTCTCGTCATTGCGAGCGAAGCGAAGCAATCCATTTCACCGCCTATGCGGCACCATGGATTGCTTCGTCGCTCCGCTCCTCGCAATGACGGCAAGAATCACTGTGTTCATGCCTGTTCGATCTCTTCGCGCAGCACTTCGAGTTCGAGCCAGCGGTCCTCGGCGGCGGCGAGTTCTTGCTGCGCCTTTGCGATCGCGGCCGAGGCGGCGTCGAATGTCTTGCGATCCCTTGTATAGAGATCGGGATCGTCGAGCAGCTTCTGCTGCTTGGCGATCTCGGTGTGCAGCTTGTCGATGGTCTTCGGCAAGGTTTCCAGCGCGTGCTTCTCGTTGAAGCTCAGCCGGCGCCTCGGTGCCGCTTCGGGCGCCGCGGCCCTGGCTTCCTTCTTCTCGTCGGTCGCGGCATCCGCCTTCACCGTCTCGCGCTTCACGTCGGCGCGACGCTGCGCCAGCATGTCGGAATAGCCGCCGGCATATTCGATCCAGCGCCCCTGGCCTTCGGGCACGATCACCGACGTTACCACGCGGTCGAGGAAATCACGGTCGTGGCTGATCAGGATCACCGTGCCCTCGTAATCGCCGAGCATGTCCTCGAGCACGTCGAGGGTTTCGAGATCGAGGTCGTTGGTCGGCTCGTCCAGGATCAAGAGGTTGGACGGCTTGGCCAGCGCGCGCGCCAGCATCAGGCGGCCGCGCTCGCCGCCGGAGAGCGCCTCCAGCGGCGTGCCGCGCTGCTCCTGCGCGAACAGGAAGTCCTTCATGTAGCCGATGACGTGCTTCGACTTGTCGCCGACCATGACGTGATCGCCGCGGCCGCCGGTCAGCGCCTCGGCCAGCGTCAGCTTCGGGTCGAGGCTTTCGCGATGCTGGTCGAGCGTCGCCATTTCGATATTGGCCCCGAGCCGCACCGAACCGGAGTCGGGCGGATCGTTGCCGATCAGCAGATGCACCAGCGTGGTCTTGCCGGCGCCGTTGGGACCTACGATGCCGAGCCGGTCGCCGCGCTGGATCCGGGTCGAGAAGCCGTCGACGATCCTGCGCTCGCCGAACGCCTTCGCGATGTTCTTGGCCTCGATCACCAGCCGGCCGGACTTTTCGGCCTCGGTGGCGGCGAGCGTGGCATTGCCGGTGGCGCCGCGATAGTTGCGGCGCTGGTCGCGCAGCGCGAAGAGATTGCCGAGCCGCTTGACGTTGCGCTTGCGGCGTCCGGAGACGCCGTAGCGCAGCCAGTGCTCCTCGTTGACGATCTTGCGGTCGAGCTTGTGCTGCTCGCGCTCTTCCTCCGCCAGCACCTCGTCACGCCACGCCTCGAAGGCGCCGAAGCCGCGGTCGATCTGCCTGATCTGGCCGCGGTCGAGCCAGGCCGTGGTGCGCGACAAATTGGTGAGGAAGCGGCGGTCATGGCTGATCAGCACCAGCGCGCAGCGCCGGCTTTCCAGTTCGCCCTCGAGCCATTCGATGGTCGGCAGGTCGAGATGGTTGGTCGGCTCGTCCAGCAGCAGGATATCGGGCGAGGGCGCCAGCACGCGGGCCAGCGCCGCACGGCGCGCCTCACCGCCGGAGACATGCGCCGGATCTTCCTCGCCGCTGAGGCCGAGCTGTTCGAGCAGATAGCGCGCCTGGTAGTGGTCGTCGCCGGGGCCGAGGCCGGCCTCGACATAGGCGAGCGTCGTCTTGTGGTCGCCGAAGTCCGGCTCCTGCGGAAGATAGCGGATGGTCGCGCCGGGCTGCACGAAGCGGCTGCCCGCGTCCGGCTCGACCAGGCCGGCCGCGATCCGCAGCAGCGTCGACTTGCCGGAGCCGTTGCGGCCGATCAGGCAGACGCGCTCGCCGGCGGAGACCGAGAGCTCGACGCCGGTGAGCAGCGGCGTGCCGCCGAAGGTCAGGCTGATGTCCTTGAGCTGGATGAGAGGAGGCGGAGCCATCGCGCTAACCCTGCTGGCTCGCCTGCGCCTGCTCGGCGCGGCGGCGCAGGATGCGGCGGATGGTCTGGTCGAGCGTCGACAGGAAGGTCGAGCGGTCGCGCGGCGAGTATGATTTCGGCCCGCCGGTGATCTCGCCCGACGAGCGCAGATCGGTCATCAGATTGCGCACCGCGAGCGTCATGCCGATCGACTGTTCGGTGAACGGCTTGCCGTTCGGCGCGATCACATCGGCGCCGGCTTTGACGCAGCGGCTCGCCAGCGGAATGTCCGCAGTGATCACGATGTCGCCCTCACGCGCGCGTTCCGCGATCCAGTCGTCGGCCGCATCCATGCCGGAACCTGCGGCGATGCGCTCGATCAGCGGATCCTGCGGCACGCGGATGAAATTGCCCGCGACCATGCTGACGGGCACGCCGTGCCGGATCGCGACGCGATAGATCTCGTCCTTCACCGGGCAGGCGTCGGCGTCGACATAGATGCGGGTGGGGGCAGGGGTTTCAGTCATCGATTCCTGGGTTGGCAGGCGCAGCCTGCGTGTACTCCATCGGGCGGAAAATTGCGAGCAAAACGAGAGGCTTGTCACGCTGACCGGTTCGACTACGATTGCCTGAGAAAAACAACGGAAATAAGGGGAAACCCCATGGATTCGAAGACGGCTTCGCTGACCTACCGCGTCTCGGCGTACAACACCTCGAAACTGTCGGAGAACAAGATCCACGACGACACGGTGGCGCGGAAGTTCGGCTTTTCCGGCGGGCTGGTCCCCGGCGTCGATGTGATGGCCTACATGATGCACCTGCCGGTCGAGAAATGGGGCCGCGATTTCCTCGAACGCGGTCTGATCGAGGCCCGCTTCGTGAAGCCGGTCTATGACGGCGAGATCGCGGAATTGACCGGACAGGAGACCGGCAATGGGCTCACGATCGAGCTCCACAGCCGCGGCGAGCTCTGCGCCACCGGCACCGCATCGCTGCCGGCATCCGCGCCGAAATTTGTGCTCGACGACTACAAGCAGGTCGCCGCGGTCGCCGAGCGCAAGCCGGTCAGCGCGTCGTCCTATGAAGAGGGCAAGTGGCTCGGCACCATCCCGCGCGACTGGTCGGGCGATGCCGCGAAGGAATATCTCGCCGATATCAGGGAGACCGACCCGATCTATCTACGCGAAGGTCTCGGCCATCCCGGCCTGCTGCCGCGGGTGATGAACAAGGTCCTGGTCGACAATGCGGTCCTCGGGCCCTGGATCCATGTCGGCACCCGCATGCAGCTGCTGTCGGCCGGCAAGATCGGCGACGAGCTGACCGCGCGCGCCAAGGTGACCGGCAATTACGACAAGAAGGGCCACCGCTTCGTCGAGCTCGATGCGCTGGTGCTCGGCAACGGTGTGCCGCTCGCACATTGCTGGCACATCGCGATCACCCAGCCGCGCGAGCAGGCTGCGGCCTAGGGAAGGGGCACGTCGTCTCCACGCCACAGGTGTCATACCCCGCGCATGCGGGGTATCCAGTACGCCGCGGCCCCTCGGCTCTATCGCTGGCGTCTCTGGAATACTGGATCACCCGCTTTCGCGGGTGATGACAGTGATGTGGTGGTGGCAGGTTGCCTTACGCCGCCTTCGCCTTGGCATCCTGGATCGCGCGCCAGACGCGTTCCGGCGTCAGCGGCATGTTGATGTGCCTGATGCCGTACTCCGACAGCGCGTCGACCACGGCGTTGACGATGCAAACGAGGCTGCCGGCGCAGCCGGCCTCGCCGCAGCCCTTGGTGCCGAGCGGGTTGGATTTCGCCGGCGAGGGATGATCGCCGACCAGCATCGACGGCACGTCGCCGGCACGTGGCAGCGCGTAGTCCATGAACGAGCCGGTGATCGGCTGGCCGGAGGCGTCGTAGCTGACTTCCTCCATCAGCGCCTGGCCGATGCCCTGCGCGACGCCGCCGTGGAGCTGGCCCGCGACGATCATCGGATTGACCACGACGCCGAAATCGTTGACCGCGGAGTAGCGCACGATCCGCGTCACGCCGGTGTCGGGATCGATCTCGACCTCGGCGACGTGGCAGCCGTTCGGGAAGGTCGACGCCGTCTCCTTGGTGGCGTGATCGACGTCGAGCGTCTCCGGCGTGCCCTCGGGCATCTTGCCCGCACGCATCCGCTCGGCGAGCTCCATGATGCCGATCGAGCGGTCGGTGCCGGCGATGGTGAAGCGGCCGGCGCCGAATTCGATGTCGGCCTCGGAAGCCTCCAGCATATGCGCGGCCGCCTTCTTGCCCTTCTCGACCACCAGCGCGGAAGCCTCGACGATCGCCTGGCCAGTCGCGGTAATCGAGCGCGAGCCGCCGGTGCCGTTGCCGAAGCGGACGAGGTCGCTGTCGCCCTGTTCGAGCGTGATCTTCTCGAAGGGTACCCCGAGCTGGTCGGACAGCACCTGCGCGAACGGGGTGGCGTGGCCCTGGCCGTAATCCAGCGTGCCGGTGGTGAGCTTCACCGAGCCGTCGGGCTCGAAGCTGATCTTGCCGAGCTCGCCGCTCGGCGGCGCGGTGACCTCGAGATAGGAGCCGACGGCGATGCCGCGCAGCTTGCCGCTCTTCTTGCTCTCCTTCTTGCGCTTGGCGAAGTTCTCGTAATCGGAGATCTCGAGCGCCTTCTGGAACACGCCGGCGAAATCGCCGCTGTCATAGGTGACGCCGGAGGCCGCCGGGAAGGGCAGCTGCGACGGCTTGATGAAGTTGCGCTTGCGCAGCGTGAAGCGGTTGATGCCCATCTCGTCGGCGGCGGCATCGATCAGCCGTTCCATGTAGTAATTGGCCTCGGGCCGGCCGGCGCCGCGATAGGCGCCCATCAGCGTGGTGTTGGTCAGGACCGTCTTGATGTCGACGCCGAGCAGCGGCGTGCGATAGACGCTGGCGAGATTCTTGCCGGTGTTGAGCGACAGCGGCCCCGGCGCGACGCCGGTGATGTAGGCGCCGAGATTGCCGTAGCCGGACAGCCGCACCGCGAGGAACTTGCCGTCGGCATCGAGCGCGAGCTCGGCATGGATCAGCTGCGCGCGGCCCTGGCTGTCGGAGAGGAAGCTGGTCGAGCGCTCGTCCAGCCACTTCACCGGGCGGCCGAGCTCGCGCGCCGCATGCGCGATGCAGGTGTATTCGGGATAGTTGAGGTTCTTCATCCCGAACGAGCCGCCGACATTGCCGGTGAGGATGCGGACCTTGTCGGCGGGCACGTTGAGCAGGCGCGCCAGGATCGCCTTGTTGCCCGAGACGCCCTGGGTCGGTACCTGCAGCGTGAAGCGTTCGGTTTTCTTGTCGTAGTGGGCGAGGGCGACGCGCGGCTCCATCGAGACCACGGCGACGCGGGTGTTGACGATGTCGAGCTTGGTGACGTGCGCCGCGCCGGCGAACGCCGCCTCGATCTTGGCGGTGTCGCCATAGTGATAGTCGAGCGCGACGTTATCGGGGATGTCGTCATAGAGCTGCGGCGCGCCGGGTTTGGCGGCTTCAGCCGCGTCGGTCACCGCCGGCAGCGGTTCGATATCGACCTCCACGGCCTCGGCCGCGTCGCGCGCCTGCGCCGCGGTCTCCGCGACCACGAAGGCTACGGGATCGCCGACGAAGCGCACCTTGTCGGTCACGAGCGCGGGGCGGTTGGTCTGCTTGAGCGGCGAGCCGTCGCGGTTCTTCAGCGGCAGGCCGCAGGTGAAGGGGTTGTAGCCGGCGGCCGCAAGGTCGGCGCCGGTCCAAACCCCGAGCACGCCCGGCATCGCCTTGGCGGCCGCCGTATCGATGCCCTTGATGAGTCCATGGGCATGGGAGGAGCGAACCATCCAGCAATACGCCTGGCCCGGCAGGGAGAAATCGTCGGTGTATTTGCCCTTGCCACGCACCAGGGTGTCGTCCTCCTTTCGTCGAACAGGCTGTCCGACACCGTATTTTTGCAGTGCGATAGCGTTTTCGAGAGAGGCAGGCGGCGTGTGATCTTGCATCGAAAATGACCTGAAATGCCCGGATTTGCTGGAGTTTGGGGGCGTTGAGGAGATAACGTACGCCCCCCTTAACGACAACGCCCGATTGGGCATGGACCCAATGTGAACGGAGTTGCGTAGGGCTTTGACGCTGCTAAAGTTTCCGTGAACGACAATTATTCGGCGGGCCCAAGGATCCTCCTGGATCCACCTCGGGGTCCTGCGGAAAGACAGTTTTGATGAACGACCATGTGCGGCTTTGCGACGGCCCCCCGGCCAGCGAAGCCCCGCCAGGGTTGGTTGCGGCAGCGGCGGAAAGTGGCGTCTACGCCGCGCTCGACCTTGGCACCAACAATTGCCGGCTGTTGATCGCCTGTCCCACCGGCGACGGGTTCCGCGTGGTCGATTCCTTCTCGCGGATCATCCGGCTAGGCGAGGGCATCGCCGCCACCGGCTCGATCAGCGAGGCCGCGATCGAGCGTGCGATCGCCGCGCTTGCCATCTGCAGCGACAAGATCCGCTATCGCAAGGCGCGCCGGCTGCGACTGATCGCAACCGAGGCCTGCCGCGCCGCCGGCAACGCCGAGAGCTTTCGCGCGCGTGTCGCGGCCGAGACCGGCATCAAGCTCGAGGTGATCGATCGTGAGACCGAGGCGACGCTCGCCGTGATCGGCTGCTCGCCGCTGCTCGATCCGAAGGGGCGGGGCGCCATCCTGTTCGATATCGGCGGCGGCTCGACCGAGCTGGTGCGGATCGAGCGCGAGCCCAACGCGCCCGACGCGCCGCCACGCATCAAGGCGTGGATGTCGATCCCGCTCGGCGTCGTCACGCTGGCCGAACATTTCGGCGGCAGGAACGTCACCCGGGATCTGTATGCGCAGATGATCGACGAGGTCGCGCGGCACGTCGCGCCGTTCGCGGCCGAGCACGGCAAGGATCTGCGCGACATGCACATGCTCGGCACATCGGGTACCGTGACCACGCTCGCCGGCGTGTTCCTCAATCTGTCGCGCTATGACCGCCGCCGCATCGACGGCATCTGGATGAACGATTGCGACGTCACCGCGACGATCCAGAGGCTGCTCGGCATGAGCTATGAGGCGCGCGTCAACAACAACTGCATCAGCGTCGAGCGCGCCGATCTGGTGCTCGCCGGCTGCGCGATCCTCGATGCGATCCGCAATGCGTTCCCGATGCCGCGGCTCCGCGTCGCCGATCGCGGCCTGCGCGAGGGCATGCTGGTCGAGATGATGCGCGAGGACGGCGCGCTGCGGGCGTGCTAGAGCTTCTCTTGCCTCGCCCCGCTTGCGGGGAGAGGCCGGATTGCATGTCAATGCAATCCGGGTGAGGGGACTCTCCACGAGCGCATCTCTCACCTTCATTGCGGAACCAGCCCCTCACCCCAACCCTCTCCCCGCAAGAGCGGGGCGAGGGAGTAGAGAAGCAGTATGGCGAAAGACACCACCGGGCGGCTGCACGTCACGGTCAAGAGCGGCGGCAAGCGCAAGCTGTCGTCAAAACTCTGGCTCGAGCGCCAGCTCAACGATCCCTATGTCGCCAAGGCCAAGGCGATGGGCTACCGCTCTCGCGCGGCGTTCAAGCTCACCGAGATCGACGACAAATATCGCCTGCTCAAGCCGGGCATGACGGTGGTCGACCTTGGTGCGGCGCCCGGCGGCTGGAGCCAGATCGCGGCCAAGCGCACCGGTGCCGCCGACGGCAAGGGCAAGGTGGTCGCGATCGATCTGCTGGAAATGGGCGAGATCCCCGGCGTCACCTTCGCGCAGCTCGACTTCCTCGACCATGACGCGCCGGAAAAACTGATCGCGATGATGGGCGGCCGCGCCGACATCGTGATGTCCGACATGGCCGCCAACACCACCGGCCATCGCAAGACCGATCAGCTCCGCATCATCGGCCTGGTCGAGACCGCCGCGCATTTCGCCGGCGAGGTGCTCAATCCCGGCGGCACGTTCCTGGCAAAGGTGTTCCAGAGCGGCGCCGACGCCGAGCTGGTGGCGCAGCTGAAGCGCGATTTCGCCACCGTCCGCCACGTCAAGCCGGCCGCCAGCCGGCAGGATTCGTCGGAGCGTTATGTCCTGGCGACGGGATTCCGCGGACAGCAACAGCCGTCATCGCGCGGGGAGTAGCAACGACGCGTTCGCCGAAGCCTCCGCGAAGGCGATCCATGATTAGCGGCCGGCGGGAGCGCCGCCACGGTACGCGAGCGCGTCGCGGTCTGACCTGAATCCATTGGAACTCTTCTCGTTACGGCGTATTCTACCTTTCCGGCGCGGTCAGTTCGTTGCGTATTTCGGCCTGGCGCCACGGCAGGTTTGTGCAGCGAGCCGCGCCTCCGTCTTGCGGAGCCTTCCGTGATGGAACGCAGGTCGAGCATGGGTAATCGCCTTTTGGCGGCCTTGCCGCCCGCCGATCTTGATTTGCTTGCGCCTCATCTCCGCAAGGTATCGCTCGAACGCGACGCCGTGCTGGTGCGGTCAGGCGACCTCGTCGAACAGATCTATTTTCCCTGCACGGCACTGATCGCGTTCGTCATGGACATGCCGAACGGACAGGCCGTTGCGACGACAATGATCGGCAACGAGGGCGCCGTCGGCATCCTGTCGACACTCAGGTCGATTGGCTCGCCGATGACCGCGGTGGTTCGCGTCGCGGGCACGACGTGGCAGATTTCGCCGGCACGATTTCACGCCGCACTCGCGCACAGTCACGCGCTTGCCAGTGCGGTGCAGCTCCATATGCGGTCGTTGCTGGTCCAGTTCCAGCATATCGCGGCGTGCAATGCGCTCCATTCCGTGGAGGCCCGCCTGGCCCGGTGGTTGTTGCAGGTTCACGATCAGATCGGTGACGACACGCTGCCGCTGACGCAGGAGACGCTGTCGGAATTGCTGGGTGTGCGACGAACGACTGTGACCCATGTCGTGCACAAGCTTCGCGCCTCGGGCGCAATCCGCTCCAACCGGCGGAGCTCGATCGAGGTCGACAGGCCGCGGCTCGAAACTGCGGCCTGCGAGTGCTACGAGATCATGCGCGGCAGGATCGACCGCATCGTGTCCGCGGAGGGGATCAAGTCGTCCGGTCGCGGCGCGCCGCCACATGGACCTCCGCGTTCGCACGCCCGGCCGTGGACCAATGGCGACAAGGTTCATGCACATGCGCGCGGCGCGGGTGCTGAGCGATCACGAAGCCATTGAATGCGGTTGCAACGCGGACGCAGGTGTCAGGACGCCTTGCGCAATTCCTGCTCGGGTTCGTGCACCCACGCCTCCCTGGCGAACCATTCGTGATTGGTCCGACAGCTCGTGCAATAGCTGCGCGAAAAGAACACGGTGCTGCGCCGGAACGTCTCGCGGTCGGATTTCATGCCGGTATTGATCGCACGTCCCGTCCGCGGGCATTTGATCATGATGACGCCCACCTCGGTCCTCCTCCAATGTCAGGGATTGCTGGTCCCGCGCACCGTCGGCTGGACCGCGGCCCTTCTGATCGGAGACGCTTGGTCCAGCCGGCCTGGGAGCGGGGGGGGGGGCGGCTCCTCAGGAAGGTGTTTTCAGGGCCTTTGCAAAGCTTTTCTTGATCGGCTCGGAGGTCTCGGTCGCGACTTTCTTCGCGATCTCCCAGAGCTCCTTGTTCTGCGCGGTCGTCACTTCGAAAGCCTTGCGGCCGTGATCGGCCGAAAGCTGGATGGCTTCCGACAGCGACCTGGTGCCGGCGAGCTCGGATATGAAAGCGAGGGCCGAACTGGTGTTGATATGCGAGATATCGATCACCTTGGCTGCGTAGTCCGCGGCGCCCTTGGCGTTGACCGCGTATGCTTCCTTGAGCAGGACAGAGATTTCCTCCGAAGCTTCCTTGGCCTTCTCGAACTGTTCTCGGGCACGCCTCGCATTTTGTTCGGCGATACCCTGAAAGGCCTGAGGCAACGCGAACAGGGGCAGGCCAAAGCCGCCGGCTTTCGGATTATCGCTCACTTCATTCGTATGGACGTCACTCACTGGCTCTGATCCTTTCAAGCGAAACCAGATCAAGGAAAATCCGCGCCTCGCGGTGCACGGACGCTGGGGAAGCGCACCTGGAGCGCTTCCTTCCACATGGCTTTTTGCTGAATGCCGGGTCACCGCGTGCCCGCTTGAGCCGACTATGCAGGATCGGCAGCGTAGCTTCCGTTCGCTTTCTGACTCTCGCGGAGATTTTTTTCCGGGACGAAGCGGCGGCGATTCATCGAACACATCTCGACCGCTTGCGCCAGGAGAGCCTGGCCGGCGCGGTCCCGGTCGCGACACGCGCACGAAGGCAATTCAGCGCAACCGGTTGGAACCTCGGCGCGCGGCCGGAGTCGATTCCGTTGCTCCCGGCCAATGCCCCCCAAGCCCACCGGGAGAAAACCCCCACTGGGTTGGCGGCCTTGGTGTAGCGTCAGTTTCGCGCACCGGGGCCGTTTCGTGCCGGACTGGAAAATTGGATACCGCGGGCGCATATTTCTGACATGGCGACCATTGTTCAATGCAATTGCGGCGCCGAGTACAGACGCACCGAAGAGAAGTTCTTGGTGCCGCATACGGGTGATGCGATCTGCACGGTCTGCGGAGCAGCGTTGGAATCGTGGCTGGAAGCGACCCACGTTCCCACATACGAACTTATCGAACGTCCGGATCGAGGACAGCCAGGCGGAATGACCGGCCACCCCTGATGGCCTGGTCGTGACCTGACGACGGCTCGCGGTGTCCGTGCCTCGGGAACGGCTCGTTCGATCGACTAGCCGAGCCGCTGATCGCGCGCGTTCTGGGTGTCCTCGGTGGCGACCTTGACGGCTTCGGTCGCGGCGCGCTTCTCGGCGCCCTTGCGGCTCGAGATGTCGATCGCCTTGCGGCCGGCGATCTCGTTGCCGGCCTCAGCCGGCATCTGCCAGAAGAACCAGGCCGAAGCCGCCGAGATCAGCGAGACCACGATGAAGGCCGGCGCAAACACGTCGGCCGAGAGCTCGGTCTGGTGATGCAGCGCCAGCGTGGTTTCAACCGAGAACGCGCCGACTGCGACGCCGGCGGACACCGCGAGCTGCTGGTTGACGCTGACGAGGGTGGTGGCCCGGCTCATCTGCGGCGCCTCGACCTCGGCATAGGCCACGGTGTTGATCGCGGTGAACTGCAGCGAGCGGAAGAAGCCGCCGACCACCAGGATGGTGAAGATCAGCATCAGCGGCGTCGAGATCGTGAACAGGGCGCAGGCGGCGAGGAAGGCCGAACTGACCACCGCGTTGACGGTCATCATGTTGCGGAAGCCGAAGGCGCGGATGATGCGCGCCGCCAGCGTCTTCATGCCCATGGCGCCGACCGCCGACGCAAAGGTGACGAGACCGGACTGGAACGGCGACAGGCCGAAGCCGACCTGCATCAACAGCGGCAGCAGGAACGGCAGCGCGCCGATGCCGAGCCGGAACATGAAGCCGCCGACGATCGACGCGCGCATGGTCGGCAGCCGCAGCAAGCCGAAATCGAGCACCGGCGAACCGGTCCGCCGCGCGTGGATGACGTAAAGCGTCATCGATACCGTGCCGACCCCGACCAGCGCGGCGACGATCGGCCACGGCAGCAAATTAAGCCCGGCCACCGACAGCCCGAAGGCGATGCCGGCGAGGCCGATCCCGGCCAGCACCAGTCCCACGAGATCGAAGCGCTCGGGATCCTCGCTCTTGATCGGGTCGATGTATTTCAGCGCCAGGAAGATGCCGAGCAGCCCGATCGGGATGTTGATCAGGAAGATCCAGTGCCAGGAGAAATAGGTGGTGATGAAGCCGCCGAGCGGCGGCCCGATCACCGGGCCGATCAGCGCCGGGACCGTCACCCAGGCCATCGCGTTGACCAGCGCGCTCTTGTCGACCGAGCGCAGCAGCACCAGCCGCCCGACCGGGGTCATCATCGCCCCGCCGAGGCCCTGCAGGATGCGGGCGAACACGAAATCGGTCACCGAGGACGACAGCGCGCAGCCGATCGAGCCCAGCATGAACACGCCGACGGCGCCGGCAAACACGATGCGGGCGCCGAAGCGGTCCGCGGTCCAGCCGCTCGCCGGGATGAACACCGCGAGCGACAGCAGGTAGGAGGTGATCGCCAGTTTCAGCGTCAGCGGGCTGGTGCCGATATCGGCGGCGATCGCGGGCAGCGAGGTCGCGATCACCGTGGAGTCCATGTTCTCCATAAACAGGGCGGTGGCCACGATGAGCGGGATCAGGCGTTGCTTGTTCATCAAAATAGGACAGCTGTGCTGAAAAGGCGGGCGAGCGGGCCATATCATCCTGCTCTCGGCCACGCTATTGCGGAACCGGCCAAACGCCCTAAATCCTGCGTGACGCTGGTATGCATCCGCCCGTGTCCAAAGGTTCGCCGTGATCTACGTCCTTGCCGCTCTCCTGCCGCCGATCGGACTGCTCCTGAACGGACAGCCGTTTTCGGCCATCTTTAATCTGGTCCTGATCGTGTTTTGCGCGGTTTTCGGGCTGTTTTTCCACGTGTTGCTGCTGGCGCCGTCGGCCCATGCCGTGATCGCGGTCCACATGAAGCGCGAGGACCGGCGCCATCGCGAAATGGTCGAGGCGATCCGCCGCCATGGGCCGCCGCCGGGTTACCGGGCGCCCTGAACCGGCCCCTAAAAAGGCCTGTGCATGGCTGGCAAACACTTTGATTCGTCATCCCGCCATGCTATCGACCAGCGTCAACCCCACCGATGGGCGCCGATTCGACGGTGACGCAGCGAGCGTCGCCGCAGGCGGCGTTCATCCGTAAGACCATCGCGGCTGGGCCGCAGATAAAGGAGTTGGCAATGGCCACGGGATTTCCGGCTATCCGCGAAGCCTTCACGTTCGACGATGTGCTGCTGAAGCCCGGTTTGTCCGACGTGCTTCCCTCGGAAGTCGATATTCGCTCGCGCGTCACCCGCGCAATCTCGCTCAACATCCCGATCATGGCGTCCGCGATGGACACCGTCACCGAGGCGCGGATGGCGATCGCGATGGCGCAGGCCGGCGGTCTCGGCGTCATCCACCGCAACTTCGATCCGGAAGGCCAGGCCGCGCAGGTGCGGCAGGTCAAGAAGTTCGAGTCCGGCATGGTGGTCAATCCGCTGACCATCGGCCCCGACGCCACGCTGGCCGACGCGCTGACCTTGATGAAGGAGAACGGCATCTCGGGCATTCCGGTCGTCACCGGTGCCGCCAAGAACGTGCCGGGCAAGCTGGTCGGCATCCTGACCAACCGCGACGTGCGCTTCGCCAGCGATCCCCGGCAGAAGGTCTCGGAGCTGATGACGCACGAGAACCTCGTCACGGTGCGCGAGGGCGTCGGCCAGGACGAGGCGAAGCGGATGCTGCACAAGCATCGCATCGAGAAGCTGCTCGTCGTCGACGACCAGTATCGCTGTGTCGGCCTGATCACCGTGAAGGACATCGAGAAGGCGGTTGCCCATCCGCTCGCCTGCAAGGACGAGCACGGCCGCCTGCGGGTCGCCGCCGCCACCACGGTCGGCGAGACCGGCTATGAACGCACCGAGCGGCTGATCGATGCCGGCGTCGACGTCGTCGTGGTCGACACCGCGCACGGGCACTCGCGCCATGTGCTCAACGCCGTCAACCGCATCAAGCGGCTCTCCAACGCCGTGCAGGTGGTGGCCGGCAACGTCGCGACCGAGGGCGGCGCGCAGGCGCTGATCGATGCCGGCGCCGACTGCATCAAGGTCGGCATCGGCCCGGGCTCGATCTGCACCACGCGCATCGTCGCCGGCGTCGGCGTGCCGCAGCTCACCGCGATCATGGACGCGGTGGCCGCGGCGAAGAAGGCCGACGTGCCCGTGATCGCCGACGGCGGCATCAAATATTCCGGCGACCTCGCCAAGGCGCTCGCTGCCGGTGCCGACATCGCCATGGTCGGCTCGCTGCTCGCTGGCACCGACGAGACGCCGGGCGAAGTCTTCCTGTGGCAGGGCCGCTCCTACAAGGCCTATCGCGGCATGGGCTCGGTCGGCGCGATGGCGCGCGGCTCGGCCGACCGCTACTTCCAGCAGGACATCAAGGACACGCTGAAGCTGGTCCCTGAAGGCATCGAGGGCCAGGTGCCGTACAAGGGTCCGGTCGGCAATGTGATGCACCAGCTCGCCGGCGGCCTGCGCGCCGCGATGGGCTATGTCGGCGCCAAGGACATCAAGGATTTCCACGACAAGGCCGAATTCGTCCGCATCACCGGCGCCGGCCTGCGCGAGAGCCACGTCCACGACGTCACCATCACGCGCGAAGCCCCGAACTATCCGGGCGGGGTGTAAGCCCAAGCACCGTCACTCCGGGGCGGTCCGACGGACCGAACCCGGAGGCTCGGGATTCCGGGATGCCATTATCTGCTAGAGCGTTTTCGAGCGAAGTGGACACCGGTTCGCGTGAAGAAAACGCGTCAAAACAAGAATCTAGAGCTTCGGTTCTGATTCAATCAGAACCGAAAATGCTCTAGGCGAGCCAGCGCTTGCGTCGCTTGTAGTGCTTCACATCGCGGTATGATTTTCGCTTCTCTCCGGCGACGCCAAGATAGAACTCCTTGACGTCCTCATTTGCGGCGAGCGCGTGCGCTTCGCCGTCCATCACCACGCGGCCGTTTTCGAGGATGTAGCCGTGGCTCGCATATCTGAGCGCCATATTGGTGTTCTGCTCGGCGAGAAGAAACGATACGCCTTCCCTGGCGTGGAGATCCTTCACGATCTCGAAGATCTCTTCGACGATCTGCGGCGCGAGGCCCATCGATGGTTCGTCGAGCAGGATCAACTTCGGGCGCGACATCAGCGCGCGGCCAATCACGCACATCTGCTGTTCGCCGCCCGACGTATAGCCGGCGGTGGAATTGCGTCGCTCTTTGAGGCGGGGGAAATAAGCGTAGACACGTTCAAGGTCCTGCGCGATCGCGAGCTTGCCGTCCGTCCGCGTAAAGGCGCCGGTCAGGATGTTCTCCTCGACCGTCAGATGAGGGAAGGCACGCCGACCCTCCATCACCTGGATACAGCCGCGTCGCACCACCTCGTTTGGCGACAGGGACTTCACCTCGACGCCGTTGAACAGGATCGAGCCCTTGGTGACCTCGCCGCGCTCTGCGTGCAGCAGATTGGAGACCGCCTTCAGCGTCGTCGTCTTGCCGGCGCCGTTGGCGCCGAGAAGCGCAACAATGCCGCCTCGCGGGACCTCCAGCGAGACGCCCTTCAGCACGAGAATGACGTGATCGTAGACAACCTCGATATTGTTGACCGACAGGATCAGAGCTGCCGCGTCCGTCGCAGCGGTGACGACCTTGGCGATTGACATGCGCAGACCTCCAAACCGAGCAGGGGCTGGGATCCGGGGGCAGGCGATCCTGCCTCCCGGATCACTCGCACGGGGTCAGGTTTCTTTCGCGCAGTCGCGCGGCTTGATCTTCTTCTCCGCGGCATACTTCGCGGACACATCGGCGACGAGCGGCTCGATGAGCGATTCGTCAGCCGTGTACCAGTCGGAGATCACTTTCCAACCCTTGCCATCCCATTGCTGGACGCGCCCGTAGCGCGCGCCTTCGTGGTCGGAGCAGGAAATGCTGACCGGCTTCAACATTCCCTCAAAGCCGAGCTCCTTGATTCGTGCATCTGTGAGTATCAGGTTCTCAAGCCCCCAACGGACCTGCTCGCCCGTCAGCGGTTGCTTGCCGAATTTTTCTTGCGCCTTGCGGATCGCCTCTACGCCGAGCATGGCATTCGTGATGCCGCGGTTGTAGAGGACTTCGCCGATCTTGCCAGGTTCTGTCGAACCCTTTCCCTTGGCGTAGACGTACTTCTCTATGTCGGCGTGCGCGGGGAATTTCCCTGCACCATGCTGAAGCATCAACGATTTGTAACCGCTGGCTTGGTCGCCGGCCGGCGTCACATCCGGCTCCGCGCCTGACCACCAAACACCGATCATCTTGTCGCGCGGATAGGCGACGGCGGCCGCCTCCTTGATTGCCGTGCTGTTCATGACGCCCCAGCCCCAGACCAGGACATAGTCCGGCCGATGCTGGCGGATCGCCAGCCACTGCGACTTCTGTTCGACGCCGGGATGCGTGACGGGAATCGGCGTGAACTCAAAGCCGTACTTCTGCGCCAGCACCTGCAGCATCGGAATTGGTTCTTTGCCATAGGGGCTGTCATGGTACAGCAGCGAAATCTTCTTGCCCTTCAGCTTGTCGAAGCCGCCGAGTTCCTTGGCGACGTGCTGGATGGCGATATCGGCCGCGGACCAATAAGTGCCGAGCAATGGAAAATTATATGCGAACACCGCGCCGTTCTTGGAATCGGCACGGCCATACCCCATCGTAATGATCGGGATCTTGTCAGCCGCGGTCTTTTCGGTGAGTGCGAAGGTGATCCCGGTCGACAGCGGATTGATGAAGGCCGCGCCGGTTGGTCCTTTGCTCTTGAGACGCTCGTAACACTCGACTCCCTTGTCGGTCGCGTAACCCGTCTCGCATTCCTCGATCATGATCTTGACGCCGTTGATGCCGCCGTCACGTTCATTGATCAGGTTGTAATAGTCTACCACGCCGTTTGCGTAGGGCGCGCCGTTCACAGCGTACGGTCCGGTCCGGTAAGACAGAATTGGGATGAACTGTTCGTTTTGCGCTGCGGCCGGTGCGCTAAGCGCCGCGCCGGCCAAGGCGGTCGCGAGTATCAGTAACCTGCGTGCAATACTTGCCATATTGATGTCCTCCTTCATAAAGCGCTGTTTCCCGTCTTCCTTCCTCTTCGTTGTCGGCGGCCGCCATCCGCATTGCGATCAAGGCACGATCGCTCCCTCAATACGGAAACGGCCAAAGTCTGAGCTTCTCCTTGCCGATCGAGATCAGCCGGGCGAAGCCATGGGGTTCCTTGATGAGCAGATAGCAGATCAAGGACCCGAAGATGATGAACTGGAGATGAGTGATCGTTTGCGTCGACAGTGGCAGGCCAAGCTTGGTCGGAATCACATTCAGCATGATCGGCACGATGAGGATGAAAGCTGCTCCGATGAACGAACCCATGATCGAGCCGAGCCCGCCGATGATGACCATGAACAGAAGCTCAAGCGAGCGGTCGATCGAGAACGCAAGCGGCTCCCATGAACCGAGGTAGACGAACGCCCAGAGCGCACCCGCCACCCCGATGATGAACGAAGAGACCGCGAAAGCCGTTAGTTTGGCATAGAGCGGCCTGATGCCGATCAGCTCGGCGGCGATATCCATGTCGCGGATCGCCATCCACTGCCTGCCGAGATTGCCGCGCACGAGATTTTTCGCCAACACCGCCATCACGGTCACGAAGAGCAGGCACAGCAGGTAACGCTCGACCGGCGAGCGAACGACCATACCGAAGAAATCCAGTTCCGGCGCATTCACTGATCCCGACGGGGCGTAGTTGGTGAACCACGGGATCCGCAGGAACGCCCAATCGAAGAAGAATTGCGCGGCGAGCGTTGCGACCGCCAGGTAGAGACCCTTGATCCGCAGACTGGGAATGCCGAACAGGATTCCGGCACCCGCCGCCATGAACCCGCCAAGCAGAATGGATGCCAGCACGGGCAACGGTGGGATCGCGATCGCGAAGCCAAGCCAGGCAAGCGGGATATGAACGCCGGTCGCCAGCTTGTAGGCGGAATAGGCGCCGATGGCCATGAACGCGCCGCTGCCGAGCGAGATCTGGCCGCAATAGCCGACGAGAATGTTTGTCCCGATGGCGGCGAGCGCCAGGATGAGGAAGGGAAGCAGGATGGCCCACAACAGATAGTCGGTGCCGAACGGCCAGATCCGGAAGGTGGCCAGCAGCGGCACGCCAATGAAAGCAATTCCGAGCAAGACAGCGAGGGCAATACGATCCTGCCGGATCGGGAAGATCGCCATATCCTCCGCATAGGTCGCCTTGAACTGGCCGGCTTCGCGATAGAGCACGATGACCTCCTTGCCTCAGACGCGTTCGATGATGCGTTCGCCGAACAGGCCCTGCGGCCGCAAGAGCAGCACCGCCAACGCCAGCACGTAGGCAAACCAATATTCGATGCCGCCGCCGATGGATGGCCCGAGGTATACCTCTGCGAGCTTCTCACCCGCCCCGACAATGAGCCCGCCGACGATCGCTCCGGGAATCGAGGTGAGGCCGCCGATGATCAGGACCGGCAAAGCCTTCAGCGCGAGAAACGTGATGGAGAACTGCACGCCAAGCTTGGTCCCCCACACGGTCGCCGCGACGAGCGCAACGAGGCCGGCAACGAGCCAGACCACGAACCAAATCCAACTGATTGGAATCCCGATCGAGTGCGCGGCTAAATGGTCGTCGGCCACGGCTCTGAGCGCGCGACCGGTCTTGGTACGCTGAAAGAAGACCGCGAGGCCGGCGACCAGGACGCCCGCGATCAATGCGCCCCAGACATCCAGCTTGTTGACCAGAATCCCGCCCGGGAACAGGCCGTCAAACAAGAACCAGGCGTCGGTCGGAAACAGCCGCAACGGGTAGACATCCGATCCGAAGATCATCTCCGCGGCGCCCTCGATGACGAATGTCACGCCGATCGTCGACATGAACAGCGTCAAGCCGTCCTGATTGACCAGAGGTCCGATCACGAACCGCTCGATCAGCCAGGCGGTTGCCGCCATGATCACGGCGGCAAAGCCGATAGCGAGGATGACCGCGACCCAAAGGGGAAGGCCGTTGGCGACCAGGAGGTCGAGGGCGCGAACCAGCGCCAATCCCGCGAGCAACACCATTGCTCCCTGCGCGTAGTTGAATACGCCGGATGCCTTGAAGATCAGCACGAAGCCGAGCGCGACCAGCGAATAGAGCACGCCGGACATCAATCCGCCGATAAGGACCTCGAGAAACTGACCCAGTGCGATCATGGACGCACCTCAATGCGCGACGCCAAGATATGCGTCGATCACGGCTTGACTTCTCTTCACTTCATCAGGCGTGCCGTCGGCGATCTTCACGCCGTGATCAAGCACCGCTACGCGGTCCGACAGATCCATGACCACGGCCATGTCGTGCTCGATCAGGGCAATGGTCGTGCCGTAATGGTTGTTCACATCGATGATGAACCGCGACATGTCTTCCTTCTCCTCCAGGTTCATGCCTGCCATCGGCTCGTCGAGGAGCAGAAGGTCGGGCTCCATCGCCAGGGCGCGACCGAGTTCGACACGCTTCTGCAAGCCGTATGGCAGACGCCCGACCGGTACCTTGCGGATTGTCTCGATCTCCAGGAAGTCGATGATCTCCTCGACCTTGCGCCGATGCTCGATCTCCTCTGTGAGGGCAGGGCCATAGCGCAGCAGCTGCCACAACAGCCCCCGGCGCACCTTCAAGGTGCGGCCTGCCATGATGTTGTCGAGCGCGCTCATCCCCTTGAACAGGGCGACATTCTGAAAGGTGCGCGCGATGCCGCCGCGCGCCGCCTCGAAGGGCTGCATTTTGGACCGGGTGCTTCCCTTGAAGGTGATGGCGCCATGGTTGGGATGATAGAAACCGTTGACGACGTTCAGCATTGAGGTTTTGCCGGCGCCGTTGGGGCCGATGATGGCGCGAATTTCGCCTTTTTTGACGTTGAACGAGACGTCCCGCAGCGCCTTGACGCCGCCGAAGGCCAGTGCCACGCCCTCGACCTGCAGCAGGATTTCGTTGGCGTTTGGCGCTCTCATGCTGCTCTTCCCAGCGATTCTGCCGGACCGATGATTTGCATGTCGCGAATCTTGACCCGTGCCGCGATCGTGCCCTTCCGGCCATCCTCAAACGTCACTTCCGTGGAAATGTCGGCGTCATGCGCTCCGTTGTAGAGTGCCGTGACCAACGACGCATAGCGTTCGGCAATGAAGCGACGGCGCACTTTCTGCGTGCGGGTCAGCTCGCCGTCATCCGCGTCGAGCTCCTTGTGCAGAATGAGGAAGCGGCGAATCTGGGCGCCCGCAAGCACCGTTTCCCCGGCCAGGGAGCGGTTCACCGCAGCAACGTCCTTGGCGACCATGTCGTAGACCAGCGGATGCCCGGCAAGCTCCTGATAGGACCCGTAGGCGACGTTGTTGCGTTCCGCCCAATTCGCGACCGCGACCGGGTCGATGTTGAGCATGGCGCATACGAACTCTCTCGAGTCACCGAACGTGATCGCTTCCTTAATATTGGGATAGAACTTCAGCTTGTTCTCAAGGTACTTGGGAGCAAACATCGTGCCGTCAGCCAATCGACCGACGTCCTTCGCACGATCGATGATCTTCAGATGCCCGGTCTTCTCGTCGAAAAAGCCCGCATCGCCGGTCCTGACATATCCATCGGACGTCATCGCTTCCGCGGTCTTTGCCTGATCCTTGAAATATCCGAGGAACATGCCGGGCGAGCGAAACTGCACTTCGCCCGATTCCGCGATGCGGATGTCGACGTTGGGCGCCGGCGGACCAACCGTATCCGAATAGATCTCGCCATCGGGCTGACACGTTACATAGAGGAACGCTTCGGTTTGGCCGTAGAGCTGTTTCAGGTTCAGTCCGATCGCGCGGTAGAACGCGAACAGATCCGGACCGATAGCTTCACCTCCGGTGTATGCAACGCGTACCTGAGACAGGCCAAGAACGTTCTTGAGAGGCTCGTAGACCAGCCAGCGCCCGAGCGCATAGAGCAATCGGCCTGACAGCGGCACCGGACGTCCCGTCAAGACTTGCTCGCCATACCGCCGCGCGACGTCCAGAAAGTAGCTGAACAATCGCCGCTTGATCGGCGCTGCGTCCTCCATCCGGACCATCAGCCGCGTCAGCATGGCCTCGAAACCGCGTGGCGGGGCCAGGTAGAAGGTTGGTCCTATCTCATGACGATCCTGCTCGATTGTGTTGCTGCTCTCCGGGCACGCCATGCAGAATCCGGCCACCATGCCTTGGGCATAGCTGACGTAATGATCGCCCGCCCAAGCCAGCGGCAGATAGGCCAGCACCACGTCCTTGTCGGTCAACTTGTCGAACCGCGTCGTGTCGGTTGCAGCATCGATGCAGCCTCGCGCCGACAGCATGACGCCCTTGGGCGCGCCGGTCGTTCCCGAGGTATAGAGGATGACCGCGATGTCCGAACCGTTGCCGGCCCGAATGGAATCATCGATCCGTTCGCCAAGCGCGGGATCGGCTGCAAGCGCGGCGCGGCCGTCATTGATGATATCGCCGATTGCGATCAGTCGACCGTGGTCGTAGCCGTCGATTCCGCGCGGTTCGTCGTAGATAATCCTGTTCAGTTGCGGCAGTCGGTCGGACACCGACAGGACCTTGTCGACCTGCTCCTGGTCCTGCGCAGCGACCAGCGTCGCCTCGGCGTGAGCGAGAACAAAAGCAAGCTCATCAGCCACTGCATCGGAGTAGACTGGAACGGGGATTGCGCGCAGCGTCTGCGCTGCCATCATGGTCCAGTAAAGCTTGGGCCGATTGGAGCCGACGACCGCGATTGTCTCGCCTGGTCGCAAGCCAAGCCGATGCAAGCCGGCAGCGTAGCTACGTATGATTTCGGCAACCTCAGCCCAGGTCCAGCTCTGCCAGATACCAAGATCCTTGTGCCGGAACGCTGGCCGCGTGCCAAATTGTGCCGTGTTTCGCAGCAGCAATTTGGGAAACGTGTCATACGATCCGCCGCCGGCCATGTCGGTCTCGATCCAAAAACCGAAGCGTTGGTTCGCTCCTGTTATGGTGATGCCTGCTCCATTTTTGGGTAGCAGACATGCGAGTGCCGCATGAGCCGAGATTACAGCGAATCGCAAGTCCGACAAGGGCCAGATTGATGGATCGCGTTTTTGCCGCGGGCGCGCGCGGCAGAGATAGGTCTACCGGCTGCCAATTCGCCGAAGGTGAATCCGGTCGCCACCAGACGGACATTGCGGCGCGAAGACGCTGGTCGGTTCTCAAGAGGTAACCCCAATGCTTCCGGGAGCCTCACGTCCGTCGGGCGGTCCCGGGAAGCGGACCGGAGTCCTGCGCCACCCAGGTGTCGAGGGCGACCGGAAACCGATTGCCGATTTGCTGCGCGGCCGCCCTCGTTGCGACCCATGGAGGGCCGCCTGACCGCTTTGCCGGATGGCGAGGTCGGATGAGGCGACTTGACTATGGTCGCTTCGTTTGCCGGTGGCGCGCCGTGACAAACTGCCGCCACAAGGGGGCCCTGCGAACCGCCCCCGACATGACAGTATCGCGTTGGCGCTAATGTGCCTGGCATGACAGCCGTCATTTCAAACAACATTTCAAACAGTGCTGCGCGAAAGAGCAAATCCATCTCCCTTGCGGGGAGCTGAATTGCATGACTACGTGTCCGCCACGAACCAATCACCTCAAGAGGAAATCAACATGTCCCAAGGAAAGCGCATCGTCCTGGCTTCGCGCCCGCACGGCGAGCCCACGTCGGCCAATTTCAGGCTCGAGGACTACACGCCGCCGACGCCGGGCGCGGGCGAGGTGCTGCTGCGCACCATCTGGCTGTCGCTCGATCCCTATATGCGCGGCCGCATGGCCGACGGTCCGTCCTATGCCGCACCGGTGCCGGTCGGCGGCGTGATGGAAGGCGGCACGGTGAGCGAGGTGATCGCCTCCAACAATCCCAGCTTTGCCAAGGGCGATATCGTGCTGTCGCGCGCGGGCTGGCAGACGCATGTGCTGTCCGACGGCAAGGGCCTCGCCAAGATCGATCCGAAGATCGCGCCGATCTCGACCGCGGTCGGCGTGCTCGGCATGCCCGGCATGACCGCCTATACGGGACTGCTCGAAATCGGCAAGCCGCAGGCGGGCGAGACGGTGGTGGTCGCGGCCGCGTCCGGCGCGGTCGGCTCGGCGGTCGGCCAGATCGCCAAGATCAAGGGCGCGCGGGCGATCGGCATTGCCGGCGGCAAGGACAAGTGCGCCTACGTCAAGAACGAGCTCGGCTTCGACGAGTGCCTCGACCATCGCGATCCCAATCTCGCGGCCAAGCTGAAGGAAGCCTGCCCGAAAGGCATCGACGTCTATTTCGAGAATGTCGGCGGCGCGGTGTTCGACGCGGTGTTTCCGCTGCTCAACGCGTTCGCGCGGATCCCGGTCTGCGGCCTGATCGCGCATTACAACGACACCGAAGCGCACGCCCCGAAATGGGCCGGCGCGATGATGCGCAACATCCTGACCAAGCGGCTGACCTTCCGCGGCTTCATCGTCAGCGACTTCGCCGCCATGCATGGCGACTTCCTCCGCGACATGTCGCAGTGGGTGCGCGAGGGCAAGGTCAAGTACAAGGAGTTCGTGACCGAGGGCCTGGACAGCGCGCCGGATGCCTTCATGGGCCTGCTCAAGGGCGCCAATTTCGGCAAGCAGTTGGTCCGGGTCGGGCCGGACAAGGCCTGAGTTACAAGCCCCGGAAGCTCCTATTCCGCGCAACAAAGTATCAAAAGCGCCACAATGGCGGGGATTTGGGGGCCTTATGGCCCCCATTTGCTTGACGGAGACCCGCAGCAGTTGATTCAATATGGCTATATTTCAGGTGTAGCCATGATTTTTGAACTTATTGTTTTCGGGGTCATTCTCCTCGCCGTCGGCTATTGGGCGACGATGTTCGTCATGGGCCGCCGCGACGACGTCTTGCATGGAAGATTCGTCGAGGAGCAGCCGGACACGACACCGGTCCGCATCATGCCGCACGTACCTCGCGTACGGCCCGCGCCGGCGGCACCACCGCCCGACAAGGACTCGCTGCAGGCGCTGCTCACCGTGATCAAGCAGGACCTGCACGACGCGGCGCGGAGCTGACGCGGCTCAGGCCGCCGGCTCCTTGCCGAGCAGCATCTCCAGGTCGACATCGACCTGGCCCTTCGCCCTGACGTGGCGGACCTCGAAACTGTCGGGCTGGAAGCGGTACTCGACGAGACCAACTTCCTTGATGCCGATCACCTCCTGCCGCGCGTCGGAGATGACGAAGCCGGCCGAGGGCGCCCAGATGTGTCTGACATGCTCGAACGTGTAGTCGCGACGCTGGTGCACATGGCCGCTGCCGACCAGACGCCAATCGACCTTGCCGAACATCTCGATCAGGCGGCGGCGCGCCGGCTGCGGGACGAAGCGGATCGCGGTCTCGGCGCGCTCGGCATCGTAGGGCAGGTCGAGGTAGAGCGGCTTGTGCAGGAACAGCGCGACCGGCCTGCCGACGGCCTTGTCGAGCGCGCCTGCGAGCCAGTCGAACTGCTCGGCCTCGCTGTCGAGGCCGGTGTTCATGATCAGCGAATTCAGCCCGATGAAGCACCAGCCGGCGGCGTCGAAATGCCAGCGGTCCTCGCCGAGCACCGAGGTGAAGGCGCCGCGCGTCTCCTCGGTCGGCGGTTGCGTCGGCGGCGCGCCGACCGCGGTCGGATTGTCGCCGATGTCGTGATTGCCCGGCAGATAGAGGCAATCGACCGGCAGCGCGTTGTGCAGCTCCTTGGCGAACGCCAAGTCGTCGCGGCTGGTCGGCCCGTCGAACGAGACGTCGCCGGAGTTGAGCACGAGATCGGGACGTGTCGCGTCGATGTGCTCGCTGACGCGATGAAAGTTGTCGATGAGCGGCCTGAAGCGGCGCGCGAGATGGGTGTCGGAGATTTGTGTCAGGCGAAATTGGGGCATGCATCGCTCCTTTGGGCCGGAGCATAGGTCGGCGCGAAGTCGGAACGATGACGATTTTGCCGTCTTGTTCGATGCCTCGTTTGAAGCCCTGTTTGATGTGTTGTTTGGTCTTGCACCTTGGCGGTCGCTGGATCGCCAGTTGCCGCACCGACGCCGGCGAGCCCCGCCGTCACCATGCCGAGCACGCCGCTGCCCGGGGCCGCGCTGTCGAGGATCGGGGTGATGATGCTGATCGCGTCACACATGAGGGGCTGAAACCGCCATTGGTCCTGGGAGTTGGTCATCCGGGCTCGGGTGATGTTTCAACGGGTTACCGCGCACGCTTCATTGTCTTGGGGGCGAGTGGCGGCTAAGAGGGCGGCCGGGCGCCCGCGGCTGAGGGAGATTTTTGATGTCGGTTCAAATGGTTCTGTTGCCGGTCTTCATCCAGATCGGGCTCGCCTTCGCGCTGTTGTTCGCCATGGCGACGACGCGTACAAGGGCGCTGACGAGCGGCGAGACCAAGATCGCCGACATCGCGCTGCGCGAGCCGAATTGGCCGGCCCAGGCCACCAAGTTCGGCAACTGCTTCGCCAACCAGTTCGAGCTGCCGATCCTGTTCTATGTCCTGATCGCTATTGCGCTGCCGCTGCGCCGTGCCGATCTGTTCATCGTGCTGATGTCCTGGGTGTTCGTGGTGACGCGGTTTGCCCATGCCAGCGTGTTCGTCACCTCCAACGACGTGCGGCCGCGCTCGCTCGCCTGGTTCGCCGGCGCGCTGGTGCTGGCGGCCATGTGGCTGTACTTCGCGCTCAGACTGCTGCTGCTGATCTGATGCGCCCAACCGAAAGAGATCAATGACCCCCGCTGCCCGGCTTTCCGCCGCGATCGAGCTGATCGCCACCATCGACGCACAGCGCATTCCCGCGGCGAAAGCGCTGAAGGAATGGGGCACCGCGCACCGTTATGCCGGCTCCGGCGATCGCGCCGCGATCTCCGGCCTGATCTGGGACGTGCTGCGCCGGCAATCCTCCGCGGCCTATTTGATGGATGACGCCAGCGCCCGGTCGCGCCTGCTCGGCATGCTCAAGCTCGAACGCGGCATGGACATTGCCACGATCCAGGCGCTGTGCGACGGCGGCCGGTTCGCGCCGGATCCGCTGACCGCGACCGAGGAGGCGGCGCTAGCCTCGCGCTCGCTCGAGGAGGCGCCGGCGCATGTCGCGGGCGACTATCCGGACTGGCTCGATCCGCATCTGGCAAAGGTGTTCGGCGACGACCGCGCGGCGGAAGCGACCGCGATGGCGAGCCGCGCGCCGCTCGATCTGCGCGTCAACACGCTGCGCGGCAAGCGCGAGAAGGTGCTGCCGCGGCTGTCGCATCTCGGCGCCAGGGAAACGCCGTGGTCGCCGCTCGGCCTGCGCATCGAGCTCGGCGCCGACGCGCGCAATCCCGGCATCCATGCAGAGGAGGATTTCATCAAGGGCGCCATCGAGGTCCAGGACGAGGGCTCGCAGCTCGCCGCGCTGTTCTCGGCAGCCAAGCCGGGCGAGCAGGTGATCGACCTCTGCGCCGGCGCCGGCGGCAAGACGCTGGCGGTGGCGGCGATGATGCAAGGCAAGGGCCGGCTGATCGCGACCGACAGCGACAAGCGGCAGCTCGCGCCGATCCATGAGCGGCTGTCGCGCGCCGGCGTGCACAATTGCGATGTGCGCACACCGCGCGGCGAGGAGGAGGTGCTGTCCGACATCAAGGCGTCCGCCGACCTCGTGCTGATCGACGCGCCGTGCACCGGCACCGGGACCTGGCGCCGCAATCCCGACGCCAAATGGCGCATGCGCCCCGGCGCGCTGGAGGTGCGGCTGAAGGATCAGGCCGAGGTGCTGGAGCGCGCCGCCCCGCTGGTGAAGGGCGGCGGCCGGATCGCCTACATCACCTGCTCGGTGCTCACGGAAGAGAACGGCGAGCAGGTCAGGGCCTTCATCGCGCGGCATCCGGAGTTTTCCGTGCAGCCGCCGGAGCAGACCGCAGCGGCGCTGTGGGACAAGGCCGAAGCCTTTGCCGAGGCCGCGCTGCTGTCGGCGGAGGGCCTGCTGATGACGCCGCGTCGCAGCGGCACGGATGGGTTCTTCGTCTCGGTGTTGAAGAAGGCGTGAGGCAATGTCGCTTCCTCCGCCGTCATTGCGAGGAGCGTAGCGACGAAGCAATCCATGGCTCCGCACGTGCGGCACGATGGATTGCTTCGCTTCGCTCGCAATGACGGGTTGAGTACCTACGCTTCGGAGCACACGCCGACCGGTACTGGCGTCTTGCTCACCACGATCACCCAGTACAGCAGCGCGCAGGCGCTGATCGCGGCACCCAGCACGCAGACGCCGGGCCAGCCGGCGGCCGCATAGGCCATCGTCGAGGTAATTGCGCCAAATCCTGTTCCGATCGAATAGAACACCATGTAGCCGCCGACCAGCCGGCTCGCCGCGTCGGGGCGCGCGGCGACGATCAGGCTCTGGTTGGTGACATGGATCGCCTGCACCGCGAAGTCGATCATCAGGACGCCGGCCACGACCAGCCACAGCGAGGTATTGAGGCAGGCGATCGGCACCCAGCCGGCGAGCATCAGCAGCAGCGACAAGCCGGTGGTGCGCTGCCCCCAGCCGCGGTCGGCGAGCTGGCCGGAATTGCGCGCCGCCAGCGCACCGGCGAGGCCGGCGATCCCGAGCATCCCGATCGTGGTGTGCGACAATGAGAACGGGGGTGCCGCGAGCGGCAGCACGACCGAGCTCCAGAACACGCTGAAGCTTGCGAAGATCAGAAGCGCGAACACCGCGCGTTCGCGCAGGACCTGCTCCTCGACGAACAGCGCGACCGTCGAGCGCAGCAGCTTTGCGTAGGACGATCCGGCCATCGGCTGCGGCGCGTGCCGCGGCAGCGCGCGTGCCAATAGCGCCGCCAGCACCAGTGTCAGCGCGGCCGAGGTGAGGTAGACCACGCGCCAGCCGCCGAGATCGGCCAGTGCGCCGGCGGCAAAACGTGCCAGCAGAATGCCCGAAACCACGCCGCTGGTGACGGTGCCGATGGTGCGGCCGCGGTCGGCCGGTGCGGCCAGCGTCGCGGCGTAGGCGACCAGGACCTGGATCACGACGGCAAGCAGCCCGACCAGCACCATGCCGACAAGCAGCACCGCGGCGTTCGGCGCGGTGCCGACGATGGTGAGCGCGAGCGCCGACAGCACGGTCTGGCCGACGATCAGCCTGCGGCGGTCCCAGAGGTCGCCGAGCGGCACGATCAGCATCAGGCCGAAGGCGTAGCCGACCTGGGTCAGCGTCACGACGCCGCCGATCACCGCCGGCGTGATGGAGAGATCCTGCGCCATGGTGTCCAGCAGGGGTTGCGCAAAATAGATGTTGGCGACGCTGAGGCCGCAGGCGACGGCGAACAGCAGCACGACGGCGGGCGACAGAGCGCGAGCCGTGGTGTCGCCGGGCTTGTCGTTTGTCTTGTGATGGTCCTCGGCCGGCCGGGCCTCAGCCATGGTCTGGTTCGTCATCTTGCCTCCGCTGCAATTCGCAATCTGGTCTTATCATGAGACCAGTTGCGCCGGACGCTGTCTAGTCCTATTTTAAGACCAGTTCAGAATCGTGATCGAGGGAGGCGGAGCGCGATGAAACGGACCGCATTTGCAAAAGCGGAATGCCCGGTGGCGCGCGCGCTGGATGCGATCGGCGACTGGTGGTCGCTGTTGATCGTGCGCGACGCGTTCGACGGCCTGCGCCGGTTCGGCGACTTCCAGAAGAATCTCGGCATCGCCAAGGGCATGCTGACGACGCGGCTGCGCACGCTGGTTGCAACAGGCGTACTCGAGCAGGTCGCGGCCTCCGACGGCAGCGCCTATCAGGAATATGTGCTGACCAAGCGAGGCCACGACCTGTTCCCGATCGTGGTTGGTCTCAGGCAATGGGGCGAGGCGCATCTCTACGCGCGCGGCGAGCCACATTCGGTGCTGCTCGACCAGGCCGGGCAGGGGGTCGGGCAGCTCGTGCTGCCGTCGAAGAGCGGCCAGCCGCTGGGCTGGGCGGATACCAAGGTGAGGAAGGTCGCGGCGCGGAGGCGGTGAGCGTGGATGCTTTTGCTAACTTCGCCCCCCAAATTCCGGCGTCATCCTGAGGTGCGCGCGGAGCGGTGCGCGAGCAGCGCTCGGCGAGCCTCGAAGGATGGGGATGGAGCCGGGCTGTCGCCCTTCGAGACGGTCGCTTCGCGACCTCCTCAGGGTGACGGGACGGAACAGGGCTACCGCGCGCAGGCCCTCGCCGTTCAATCCACAATGAACAGCGTCGCGCCCGTCGTTGTCGACGAACGGTGCGCGGCGTCGCCGAAGTCGGAGACCTGGTAGCTCATGCCCGGCTTCAGCGTGAATCTGCGGCCGTCGCGCAGCTCGGTGTCGAGCTCGCCCGTGACGACAAAGAGTACATGGCCGCGATCGCACCAGTGATCGGCGAGATAATCAGGCGAATACTCGACCATTCGCACCCGCAGCTCGCCGATGTTGAGCGTGCGCCACAGCGCCTGTCCGGTCTCGCCGGGATGCACTGAAGGCTCGACGTTGCTCCAGTCGGTGACGGTGAAGGGCAGGGTGGGAATTTTCATGGGCTGGATCCTGACGTCGCGTCTTCCGCCTCTGCATCCTATACACCGGCGTCATCCTGAGGTGCGCGTCGAGCGGTGCGGCAGCAACGCTCGGCGAGCCTCGAAGGATGGGATGGAGCCGGGCCGTCGCCCTTCGAGACGGTCGCTTCGCGACCTCCTCAGGGTGACGGATTACTGCATGCCGCAACCTCAACCCACCGGATGGTTCGCCGAGCCCTGCCGGATCTTCCCCTCGGCATCCAGCCGCAGATACTCGCAGATCTTCTTGCCGCGTTCGTTCTGGTAGAACACGACGACGCTGTCGGGCGAGACGTAGAGGTCGATCAGCTCGAAATGCAGCTCGGGCAATTTCGCCAGCGCCGCGCTCCAATAGGCCCGCAAGCTCGCCTTGCCGCGCACCGTGCCTGTTGGGCCGAAGCCGAGCGCCGGGATGCGGTCCGAGGTCATCTCGGCATCCTCGGCATACATCGCCAGCACCCGCTCGAGGTCGCGCGCGTTCCAGGCGGCGATCCAGTCGCGACCGAGCGCTGTGAGGCGCGACGGGTCGTGAAAATCCGACATTGGTTTCCTCCATGTGGCTTATGGCCAAATTAGGTCAATAATACTGACCTACATCGATTTGTCCATGCCCAAAGAAGAATGTGGGCGCCCCTTCGAGCGCGGTTGCGGGGGCGGGCGCCGTCGCGTATCTGCTTGCCATGACAGCCCAGCACACAGCCCAAGACACAGCTCAAGCGCCGTCGACGCCCTCCGTGGCCTCGGCGCATGACAAGATTCTGATTGTCGATTTCGGCAGCCAGGTGACGCAACTGATTGCCCGCCGCGTCCGCGAGATGGGCGTCTATTCCGAGATCGTGCCGTTCCAGAAGGCGGAGGCCGCCTTCAAGGAGATGAAGCCGAAGGCGGTGATCCTCTCCGGCGGTCCGGAGTCGGTCCACGAGACCGGCTCGCCGCGCGCGCCGCAGCTGATCTTCGAGTCGGGCGTTCCCGTGCTCGGCATCTGCTACGGCCAGATGACGCTCGCGGCCCAGCTCGGCGGCGAGGTCGAGGGCGGGCACCATCGCGAGTTCGGCCGCGCCGATGTCGAGGTGAAGACCGACAGCCAGCTGTTCGACGGCATCTGGGGCCACGGCGAAAAGCACCAGGTGTGGATGAGCCATGGCGACCGCATCACAAAAATGCCGCCCGGCTTCTCGGTGGCCGGCACCTCGCCGAATGCGCCGTTCGCGATCATCCAGGACGAGACGCGCAAATATTACGGCCTGATGTTCCATCCCGAGGTGGTGCACACGCCCGATGGCGCCAAGCTGTTGCGCAACTTCGTGCGCAAGGTCGCAGGGCTCACCGGCGACTGGACCATGCGCGCGTTCCGCGAGGAGGCGATCGAGAAGATCCGCGCCCAGGTCGGCACGGGCAAGGTGATCTGCGGCCTCTCGGGCGGCGTCGATTCCGCCGTGGCGGCGGTCTTGATCCATGAGGCGATCGGCGATCAGCTGACCTGCGTGTTCGTCGATCATGGCCTGCTGCGGCTCGACGAGGCCAAGACCGTCGTCGACCTGTTCCGCAACCACTACAACATCCCGCTGGTCCATGTGGACGCGTCGAAGGAGTTTCTGGGCGAGCTCGGGGGCGTCATCGACCCCGAGGTGAAGCGCAAAACCATCGGGCGGCTCTTCATCGACGTGTTCGAGGCCGAGGCGAAGAAGATCGGCGGCGCCGCATTCCTGGCGCAGGGCACGCTCTATCCCGATGTGATCGAGAGCGTCTCGTTCACCGGCGGCCCGTCGGTCACCATCAAGTCGCACCACAATGTCGGCGGCCTTCCGGCGCGCATGAACATGAAGCTCGTCGAGCCGCTGCGCGAATTGTTCAAGGACGAGGTGCGCGTGCTCGGCCGCGAGCTCGGCCTGCCCGAAGTGTTCGTCGGCCGCCACCCGTTCCCGGGCCCCGGCCTCGCCATCCGCTGCCCCGGCGACATCACCAGGGAAAAGCTCGACATCCTGCGCAATGCCGACGCCGTCTATATCGACCAGATCCGCAAGCACGGGCTCTATGATGCGATCTGGCAGGCCTTCGCCGTGCTGCTGCCGGTGAAGACCGTCGGCGTGATGGGCGACGGCCGCACCTACGAATACGTCGTCGGCCTCCGCGCCGTCACCTCGACCGACGGCATGACCGCGGACTTCTATCAGTTCGACATGAAGTTCTTAGGCGAGACCGCGACGCGCATCATCAACGAGGTGAAGGGCGTGAACCGGGTGGTGTACGACGTGACGTCGAAGCCGCCGGGGACGATTGAGTGGGAGTAGGGTCGTCGGCCGCCGAACGGCAGTGAACCTAGTCGACGTTCCCTACCTGAGGTCCGCATATTCTGCCATGAGACCTTATCAACACGCTATCAGCAGTGCTCGGGCGCTCGGAGGGCGATGGCAAGACTATTTGGCTGTTCACGAGTTTCTGGACAGCACGAAGGCCGCGTGTGCAGACATGCGGCATCGCATGATCCTGCACAGTGTCGACTTCGGTACGGCGATTGCAAGGACCGCCTTTCCAGATCGCGACGACGTCGACCAGCTCGTGCGCCAGCATGTTGTTGAAGACCTCGGCGAAAGCCGGACGCTTTCCGATTGGTTGAGATATTGCCGGCGACCACATTTGCCGCGATTTTATCCCGAGGCACTTCCAATCGATAACGAGCGCATCATCGCCGACGAGACTTCGCGTAGCGGCATCTCCCACGACGCGCCTGTTCGACAGGTCTGTGCGTTGCTTTTGATGCCGTTGACCTTCGCCTCCGATTTCGGAGCAGACGCACTCTGCGTTCTCGGGAATTCGTTCGGTCCAGGTCTCGTTCGCCGCTTGATCGGACCGCCGATTGACGTCGATGGAAAAGTTTTCGATCCCGCGCTCAGCGCCGAGCGGATAATCTTCGGCTGGTATCGCGCCGTGCCGCCTATGGTCGCCGTCGTTCACACATTGCGATCGCGGCAACAACTCGAGGTCGAGCAATGAAGCTTGGAACAGTGTTGCCAGACGGGGTTTTGCGACTTGGTCCGTGGGAGGTCAAAGATCACCCGGCGTTCCTGCGTCTCGATGGGTTGGTGCGGGAAGCCGCTTCCCAGCTTGTCGGGCTGAGGCAGGATCCGATTGCTGTTGCTTCATCGCCTAATCGCTTTGATGATGCACACACCTATGATTGGCGAGCAGTTCGATGCGGTGATTTCATCAGCGAGAATGGCTCATACTATCCTGGCGTTGATCTAGATCGGGACATCGCAACAGCTTCGCGCCAAGCCAAGACTGCGTATGCCGTCCTTCGTGCGCTCGACGCGGCAGGATGGCGCGACCTATTCGCGAAGGCATTCGACATCAGGATGCCCGATCAAACATTGTCAATTGTCGTGCAAAACGGGCTCACTTGGCTCGTCCTCAGCGCCAACAACGTGACTGAAGACGAGTGCGATCCCGTCTTCGCAATCTGGGAGGATGCGGAGATGAGCTATTTCGCCGAAGCGAAAGAGCGGTTCGACTGGGCTATCCGCAATCCAGTTCCCCTGGAGTTTCTTGGCGAAAACGACAAGCCAAGTTGGCGCCAAGCGATGGATTGGAAGGACTAGCGCGCCGCTTCCCGCCGGACTGCGCCGCACGACAGAACTGCCTCGCCGCAAATCAAATCTCGCCTCGCAATCTGCGACAAATCACCCCGACGGGCAACTCACCAAAACCTGTCAATCCCGAGATAAGAAAATATTCCGCTTGGCGTTTGACCCAACTCAGATGTTCAATATGCGCATCCCACCCGACACGAGGGGCGGATCGCGGTCGTCACGAACGTGGTGTGGGATGCGGTGGACGCTGAGTGCGCGACTGACGAGTGCGCATGAAGTGGACGGCGAAGTCGTGTGGTCCTGACGCCCTAGTGGTAGGTGTCTTCCGCGAGATGCGAAGCATCTTCGCGAAACGGTGACAAAAAAGCCAAGTCTCGCCGGGGAGAGCACGAAGTAAGCCGCACAACCATCGCGCAGGGAAGGCCGGATGTTTCCGGTTACACCTGTGGTCCTACCCCCGAGCTTCCTACCCATTGCTCGGGGCCCATGGGTGCGATCGGCACCCGGTCTTCCCTGCGCCCTCTGATCGAAGAGGGTGAAACCAACAGCAAAGCTCGGACGATTGTCGTCGCGAGAACGCGTTGTCATATCTGACGCTGTTTGAAACCGTTGAACCGAACTGCGCGCTGCCCATCCGGCGCGGCCAGGGCGTCTCCCCGCTGTTCGAACGGCGCACATCTGCCGATCACTGCTCCTTCTTGAACAAATCCTGGAGGATGAGCGGGTCCCAAACGCGGCCGCGTGCGTGCACCAGCGAGCGTAGCCCGGATGAGCCAACGGTTCGCGCGAACGCGCGCCCGATGACCGGCTCCGCGACACCCGGGGCACTTCCTGTCAGCGTGTCGCGTGGTGTCCCGCATATCGCTTCGCTCATGCGGGCTACTTGCTACCATGGCTTGGAACGATCGAGTGGGAGCAGGGCGTCGCCGCCTCATCTCGATCTGACATTCGGGCCATCTATGCCGGCAGAAGACCCGCGGCGCGATAGCTGTCGATCATCGAGTCGTAGAGCGAAATATCGGAGCGGCTTCGGGCGATGAGCTGCGCGCCGGCGACGGCGGCGAAGATGGCGCGGGCCCGCTGTTCACTCTTTCTCGAACTGACCAGGCCCGCAGCCACCAACAACTTGCTCAGCCACGCCACGTTGACGTCGGCAAAGGTCTGGACCTCCTTCTTCACTGCGTCCGGCAGGTCGTCGACTTCCGCGGACATGAAGCTGCAGAGGCACATGCGGTTGTTGCTCTCGAGCGCTTTGCGAAACACGTCGGGATATCGACGCAGGCAGCGGACAGGATCGGCTGTTTCTGCCAGCATCGCCTCGAGTTGGACGGCAGTGTCCTCCCAGTAGCGCCGCGCGACGGCCACGCCGAGATCGGCCTTGCTCGGGAAATGGTGATAGATGCTGGCGGCTTTGATCCCGACTTCGTCCGCCAGATCGCGGAAATTCAAGCCGCCATAGCCGCGCGCCTGCGCGGTCCGCTTTGCTGCCGCAAGGATGGCCTCCCGAGAGCTTGAACTCACTTCGTCGCCTCACTGCTTCGTTATCTACCAAGTGACAGATAGGCGTTGACCGGCCGGATTTGAAGGCTAGTTTGAACCTACCAAGTGACAGGTAGACAGGAGTCGTGATGAAGATTTACGATTGGCCAACTGGCCCATATCCGGCCCGCGTTCGCATCGCTTTGGCCGAGAAGAACCTGCGGTCGCAAGTGGAGTTCGTATTGGTCGATCTCTACAAGGGCGAGCACAAGAAACCCGAATTCCTCGCCAAGAACTACTCCGGCACCCTGCCGGTGCTCGAACTCGACGACGGGACCTTCATTGGCGAGTGCACGGCCATCACCGAGTACCTTGACGCGCTCGATGGCGCGCCGACGCTGACCGGCAGGACGCCTCGCGAAAAGGGCGTGATCCACATGATGAGCAAGCGCGCCGAACTGGAACTGCTCGATGCCATCAGTGTCTATTTCCACCACGCCACGCCGGGTCTTGGGCCTCATGTCGAGATCTATCAGAACCCCGAATGGGGATTCCGTCAGCGCGACAAGGCCCTCAGGGGGATGCACTACTTTGACGGCATTCTGAAAGGACAGCCGTTCGTCGCCGGCGACGCATTCACGATGGCCGATATCACCCTCATAGGCGGCTTGATCTTCGCGGGGCTCGTGAAGGTGCCGGTGCCGATGGAGTGCGAGGCTCTTTTGGCATGGTATGCAGCGATGCAGGAGCGTCCCAGCGTCAAGAACCGGATAACGATGTCCGAGCCGATCAAGGCATCTTGATCGAGATCGTCGTTTGCGAACACCGCTCTCGTGCGACTTGCGCGAGAGCGGATCGGCAAGATCGCAAGCGTAGCCCGGATGAGCACAGCGACATCCGGGGTTTTCCGATCGGCGCTCCGCGTCTTGTCCCGCATGTCGCTCCGCTCATGCGGGCTACGGATCGGAAATCCGTTACTGCTCCTTCTTGAACAAATCCTGGAAGATGAGCGGGCCCCAAATGCGGCCGCGTGCGTGCACCAGCGCGCCACCCTCGTTGAGCTTTCCCAGCCTGACGGGTGCGAACCCGAGTTGCTTCGCCAAGGCGGCCACAGGCGCGATCGCGTCCTCGTCGTCACCAGCCAGAAAGACCACCCGGTGGCCGCCCTCGACGATCGGATCGGCAGCCAGCTTGGCCGCAACCAGGTGATTGAACCCTTTGACGAGGTTGGCGCCGGTGAACGCCTTCGCGACGAAGGCGGAGGACGGGAGGCCGTCCAGCTCTTCAGGGACTGGAAACGCATTCATCGCGTCGATGACCGTCTTGCCTTTCCAGCTCGGCAGGGCCTTCGCAACCTCGCGATGCTCCCCGAACGGGACCGCCAGGATGATTGTGTCGGCCTCGAGTGCTTCCCGCAACGACTTGGCGACGACCGTGGGTCCAATCGCCCGAGCCTGCGGCGCCAACGCCTCGGGCGGCCGGCGGCTCGCGACGGTCACGTCGATGTTCTTACGGGCGAAGGCGTGGGCGAGGGCCTGGCCCACCTTACCGAATCCTACAATTGCATAGCTCATGATACTTCTCCGATCCGTGTTGATATTGATTCCCCGGCCTTTCAGATCGCCGAGAAGCCGCCGTCGACAGACAACTCCACCCCGTTCACGAAGCTCGAATCGTCTGAAGCAAGAAACAGCGCGGCCGCCGCAATTTCCTCGGGACGACCCATCTTTCCCCGCGGGATCAGGGATTCGAACATCCGCTTCGCCTCCCCGGTGAGGACCTGGTCCTGCATCGGTGTGGCGATCGGCCCCGGGCTCAGCACGTTCACCCGGATATTCCTGCCCTTCAGTTCGTTGAGCCACGTGCGTGCGAATGAGCGCAACGCCGCCTTGCTCGCCGCATACACGCCGTAACCAGGAAAGCCTTTCACCGACGCAACCGACCCGGTCATGAAGATCGATCCGCCATCGCTGAACAGCGGCAACGCCTTCTGAACCGTAAACAGCGTGCCGCGCGTATTCAGGTCGAAGGCCGCATCGAAATGCTGCTCGGTAATCTCGCCGAGTGGGACGGCTTCGCCGATGCCGGCGCTTGCGTACAGGACGTCGATCTTGCCCTTTTGCCGCTTGACCGTATCGAACAGGCGGTCGAGGTCGTCGAGATTGGCCGCGTCGCCGCGCACGCCGGTCACGTTGCGGCCGATCAGCCTGACGGCGTCGTCGAGCGCCTCCTGCCTTCGGCCCGTGATGAAAACATAGGCGCCTTCTTCAACGAACCGCCGGGCGCTCGCCAGCGCCATGCCGCTCGATCCACCCGTGATGACTGCAACCTTACCCTCAAGCTTTCCCATGACTTCTCCTTTCGTCGTGTCGGACAGCGTCTCTGGTCCCATTTGCGAGATGGCCCCGAGAACCTCGACGTAGCTCCGCCGGCGTCAGGCGTTGAGTGTGGAAGCGTGCACATCGGTGGTGCGAAATCGATCCGGCTGGACGACGGACGTCAGCCACGACGATCGGTGTCCGCCGTTCGGAATTAGGCCGCGCTTGTCGGCGTGGCTATTCGGCTTGGGCTATGATGATCGCCCGTGCTACCCACACACGAGATGCTGTCCGACGTATCGGACACGGGCTTTGGAAGGCGCACCCCAGCGGTGCTGGATTGCACCATGATCGACTGGGATGACGTTCGCTACTTTCTCGCCGTCGCGCGCGGAGGCTCGGTGCGGGCTGCCGCCGAGCGCCTCGGGGTGAACCACTCGACCGTGCTGCGACGGGTCGCCCAATTGGAGGAACGGCTCGGGGCGCAGATGTTCGAAAAGCTGCCTTCGGGCTACCGCCTGACGGCTGCGGGGGAGGAGGTCCTCGAGCTCGCGGAACAGATGGAAGCGTCGTCGCACCAGCTGGAGACGCGCGTCTTCGGCCGCGACCAGGGCGTGCGCGGGCGTCTGCGGGTGACGCTGGCACCGCCCCTCGCGACACACCTGCTGATGCCGGACTTCGCCGATTTCGCGCGTCTGCATCCGGACATCGAAATGGAAATCTTGTCATCCGGCGAGCTGGCAAATCTGACCAACCGGGAGGCCGACGTCGCGATCCGCGTCGTCTACGACCGCAAAACCCTGCCGCTCAATCTTCACGGCCTGAAGGGACCGGAGCTGTTCGGAGGCATCTACATATCCCGCGATCGACTGGCCGCGTGGCGTGCGGGCGCGCCTGATCCCGTCAGGTGGATCGTCATCAGCATTCACGGAATCCCGGACTGGGCCCACGAGGGCGAGGTTCGCGCCGCCGAGGTTCCGTTCAGGGCCACAGATGCCGAGGCACAGATCGTCGCGGTGCGGCAGGGGCTCGGGATGACGACGCTGCCGTGCTTCGTCGGAGATGCCGACCCCCTGCTGGTGAGGGTGCCGGGCACCGACCTGCACATGTACGGGACGCTCTGGCTTCTCACACAGGGGGAGACACGCAAGACGAAGCGGGTGCGGCTCTTCACCGAGTTCGTATCCCGCAGGCTCGCCGCGTACGCGCCGCTTCTCGCGGGACTGTCCGCATCGCGCGACTGACGCGCGGCGGGAGTCAAGACGAAGAAACGTTCTGCAACGACAAATCAACTCATTGGGCGCAATGAGAACGATCGAGCAAGCGTAGCCCGGATGAGCGAAGCGATATCCGGGGCATTGCCTATCCGCGTGTCGCGCGGTGTCCCGCATATCGCTGCGCTCATGCGGGCTACTCCCTGTTTCGCTGGATGTCGCGACGGCGCAGCGCGTCGGTCAAGCGGCTAGGGGGCAGCCCGACCGATCGATGCGCGCGGCGCGATCAATATGGACCGGGCTCGCAGGGGACGTTGTTGCCGGTCCAGGGCGCAGTGGCGAATGAGCCGACGCGCGGCGCCGGAATGCAGGCGCGACCGTCGACATAGACGGGCTCGGTCGGCGCGGCGGCGCTCGCCTCCGCGACGTGGCGGGACACGGCGTGGGTCTCACGCGCCATTGCCGGCGACGCGATCATGGCGACCGCGATCAAGGAAGCCGACAGGAGTTTGACGTTCGTCATGGAGTTTCTCCGTTTTGTTTATGGGGCCAAGGAGTCTGGCCTCGTCAGATATTTGTGCGCAGCAACGGCGGACTTAAATGCAATCATCACTCACGCCGGCTCAACGCTGCGTGAGCAATGAGATCCTCGCCGTTGTGTCGCGCGATGCGGGCCATCACCGACAGGCCGGATGAACGAAGCGTAATCCATCACGTCTTCGCGTGATGATCGTGAGGGCGCGTTACGTCCGCGTTGGCACTCCGACGGGTTCAGCAAGCGTAGCCCGGATGAGCGAAGCGATATCCGGGGGCGTGTCGTGGTGTCCCGCACATCGCTGCGCTCATGCGGGCTACCCGCCGGCGAACCCGTCCTGCGTGCCTAGGAACTTTCGGACGCAAACGCCGCACAAAACTCCGTCACGGCGCGAGCTCGGGTCTGACCTCGCCGAGCAGCGCCATGCCGCCGAGCCGGCCGAGTTCGTCCGAACATTTTGCGCTCTTGCCGTAGCAGCAGAAGGCGACCGTGACGCGCTCCGAAAGCGGTCCGATGCAGGGCAGTCCGCTGTCGCCGAAGGTGGTCATGCACGGCATGACGCGACGTTCCTCGAAAGCGAGGTCGCGAATGCGGTCAAGGATCTGTCCTTGAAGCCGATCGGCGACTTCAATCGATCCGCCCGAGCGGAACCAGTCCTTGATATCGGCCTCGCTGTCGAGCGGAAGATCGACCGGATCGCCGCCGAGCTTCAGCCAGGTCTGGCCGTCCGGATAGGGGATCGGCGGCAGGATGTAGGGATTGTCGCCCTTGGGCCCGAGACAACGCATCGACGGCATTCCGGCCAGGCGTTGAACCTCCGCCGCACCAAGTCGGAACAGCGCCGCGGTCCGCCCATAGACCGTGAAGCCCAGCGAGCGGCCGAGCAGCGATTGGGTGTGCCCGCCCGCCGCAACCAGAACGCGCTCGGCCTCGACGCTGCCCGATCGCGTCCGGATCGTGACGCCGGAGCCGCTTTCCGAAATCCCCAGCGCGGGTTCGTCGATGATCCGGGCGCCGGCGCGCTCCGCCGCGATCGTCTGCGCGCGGACCAGGCGGCGCGGGCTGATGTATCCGGCATTGCGCGGCTCGAAGTAACCCTGCATTCCCGCCGTCGATTTCAGAAACGGAAAGCGCTCCGCGAGCTCCGCATCATGATAGGCTTCACACCGGATCCCGTCTTCGGCGCAGATCCTGCCGATCGAAGCAACATCGGTGGTTTCGCTGTGGCCAATGTGAAGCCCACCGGCTTCCCTATAGAACTCCACGCCGCTCTCCGCTGAAATCTCGCCGTAGCGCGAAATCGCAGCACGGTTCGCTTGCCGCCAGAACGGCCCCGGATCGTAACTCCGCGTGATGCGGCCCTCGTCATAGTGGCTGCCGAACACGCCGCCATGGCGCGAAAAATCCGCCGGCTCATCGGGCCCGATCAGCGCAACATCGTGGCCCATCTTGCTCAGATGCCGCGCAGCCGCCGACCCGATCAGGCCGCGTCCGATCACTGCAAGTTTGATCGCTTGATTGGTGCTCACGAATAAGTCCTGCGCTCTGCCTGCATCAGCGGTGTGAAATCGACCATGTCATTTCCGATGCTCTGGCAGCAAGCATAATCCAGCCGAGCGCGCAGCAGGACTGGCGAAGCGTGATCCGCCGCATCTTGAAGCCAAGCGCGAGGCGGCGGGTTGCGCGTCGCTAACCGCCCTGCGATATCAGCCAGACTTTTCGCGACTGCCGGAACGCCGGCGCAAGCCCGTGCCTGATGACGCTGCTTTCCGCACGAACGTTCCACCGCCCCAACTTGAAACAAACAGTCACGGTGATTTCACTCGCGCTGAACGGAGTTGTATGAGATGATGCAACCAAAGGTCAACATCGTGCATCTTCATCGGCAGGAGGGCGAAATGAGCGACCAGATGATCGACGCGACGACAAGTCCGGCACAGATCATTCAGCAGGCGGCCAAAAAATATCTGGGCATCAGCAATGCCCCTGGCTGCTGCATCGCGGTCTATGACGAAAAGTCGTTCGGCACCAAGGGCTACGTCTATCCCAAGGGACTGTCAGGCGTGGCCGGCTCTTCGCCCGCGCCATTCAGTGTCACGACCGACACGGTGTTCGAGATCGGATCGGTGACCAAGGTGTTCACCAGCACATTGCTGGCGGTGGCGGTCAAGGCGGGTGGGCCTTCTCTTGACGACACCATCGGCCCTTATCTGAACCTCTTCAGCGCGAAGGCGGTGGGAACGCCGGTGCTGGACGCCATCCAGCTCGTGCAATTCGCCACCCATACCTCCGGCATGCCGGAGCAGCCAGGGGACGGCTTGACCGGCTACAGCGAGCAGCTGTTTGCGGACGAGCCGCCCTCCAGTGAACTCATCAACTGGTGGAATCAATATGATACGCCGCCGCAGGGCTGCTGGCAGTATTCCAATATCGGTTTCGTGACCCTGGGCTTTGCGGTCACGCAGATGTTTGCGAAAGACAAGGGCCATAACTACAACGAGATCCTGGCCGAATACGTCACCGGTCCGCTCGGCATGAAGCAAACGGGAGCCGTCGTCAATTCATCATGGAAGATCGCGCAGGGATGTATCGGGCATTGGAGCAAGAGCTCTGAGCCGCCATACCAGATCGTTTTCGACCGCAACACGCAGACCGGCGGCACAGCCTTTGATCTGAAAACCACCGGCGACGATATGATCAGGTTTCTCGCGGCGCAGATCGCGGCCCCGAACGGGCCGCTCGGGTCGCAGATCGCGCTCACGCAGCAGAACCAGGGGACATTCCCCGTTTGCGGGGAGAAGACCAGCGTCACCATGGGCCTCGCCTGGCAGATCACCACGGACACGCAGGGCCATACCGTTTTCACAAAGAACGGCGCGACGAGCAGGGGCGGATTCGAAGCGATCGTGATCGTCGTGCCGGAACTGCAATGCGGTGTCGCGGTGCTGAGCAACCAGTATTTCGATGCGTCGGGCGTGCACCCTGCGGGGATCGGACCCGGCCGCACCGCACTAGAGATTATTTCGCAGCTCCATCCAGGATTCGAGCTGACCGAACCGTTGCCAGAGCACGATCCATTCGACTAGCAAACTGGCTCGGACTGGCGCAGCGATGTCCGGCGGCTTTGCCGTCTGCGCGAAGGCCTGTCCCTGATGTCGCCAACCTCAGCCGGTCGGTCGCTTACCCGTGTTGACCGCCAGCTGAGCCTCGAAAGCGCGCTGGTAAGCCGGCCGGGCTTCGCCGCGGGCGACATAGGCGGACAGGCTCGGATATTCGTCGAGAATGCCGGATGCTCTCAGCCTGAGCAGCACCGACACCATCATCAGGTCGCCCGCACTGAACGCGCCGTCGAGCCAGTCGGCGTCGCCGAGGCGGGGGGAGAGTTGTTTCAGCCGCTCGCGGATGCGATCCATGACCAGAGGCAGCCGCTCTTTGGTCCAGGGCTTGTCGCTCTCCAGAATCCTGGCGGTCATGAGTTCGAGGATCGGCGGTTCCACCGTGTTGACCGCGGCAAACATCCAGGTGATTGCGCGGGCGCGGGCATTGGCATCGCCCGGCAGCAAGCTCGCATGACGCTCGGCGATATGCAGCACGATTGAGCCTGTCTCGAACAGCGCGAGATCACCTTCCTCATAGGTCGGAATCTGGCCGAAGGGATGCAGCGCCAGATGCGCCGGCTCCTTCATCGCCTGGAACGAAACAAGGCGGACCTCGTAAGGTTGGCCGACTTCCTCGAGCGCCCAGCGAACGCGGGTATCCCGCGCCAGTCCCTTGCCGCCATCGGGCGACCGTTCGAAGGCGGTAATGATGGGGGGCATCGTTTCTCTCCATGTCCTTGCGTCCCGAGGACGAGCGGGCGGCGCGCGCCCCGACAGCCGATTCCGGAATCTTTTGGCCAAGCATAGCCCGGATGGAGCGCAGCGAAATCCGGGACCGGTCCTGCCAAAGGCGAGAACCCCGGATTTCGCTGCGCTCCATCCGGGCTACAGGCTCGCGCATGCGTGTCACGCAGTCGAGTTTCCCCGACGCAATTCAATTCCTCTCGCGCTGCCTGCGACGGGCAAATCAGCGGCTCGCGCAACACACTCAGTGTCGTCCCTGCGAAAGCAGGGACCCATAACCACCGATGGTCATTGTTGAGCGATGCCAGAACGACGAGTCCTGTTCCCAACCCCGGCCGCGGCGTATGGGTCCCTGCTTTCGCAGGGACGACAGCGTGCTTGCGGAACGGTTGCGGCCACCGCATCGCGCGGCCGGACCGGACAGGAATCTTCATCGTGATGGCGGTGTGCGGTTTCGCCAACCACCCTATGCAAAAAAAGGAAGACTGCCGTGACCGGGCTCGTGAGATGCCTGTGGTTCGACCAGCGCCAGGCGCGCGGCTGCGGAGTGTACGCCGCAGCCGCTCCTGGTAGCGGTGTCCGCGGAGCATGTCTTCGCTGACCCGCGCCACGAGTTGCAGAACAAAGTCGGGTGAATGATGGGTGATCAAGGCCGCGGGTTGCGAAGAATGCGATTGCTTCGTCAGATGAAGCAAAGCCACCTCGCTGAATTGATGGGTGTGGATCAGGCGACCGTGTCGCGCTGGGAGCGCGGCATTCTCGATCTGTCCGAAAGCCAGTGGATCTCGGCGCGCCGATTGCTCATGGGTCCGTGCGAGCCGGCCCAGGATGCCGCCCTGAAGCGTCTCGTCGAATCCTCGACGCGCAAGGTCCATCTGGTGTGCGACCTGACGCACCGGCTGCTTGCCGCATCGGCGCCCAGGCAGGCCGAATGGCGAACCGGCTTGTCCGAATTCCTGGGCAAATCGCTACGTGTCTATGCCTCTCCGGAAATCCTCGCGGCCGACACCGCGCTCAATGATCTCGGCTGGTATGATGGGCAGCTCGGCTCGCTCGAGGTCAATACGGGTCCGAACTCCGATGCGGACCTCGTGATCCTTCCGGGGCGCATGCTGTGGGAGCGCATCATGCTCGCCGACGGTGCCCCCGCACGGCTGGTCACCACCATTGCCTGAAGCAGGGGGAGGCTGCCTGAGCCGGATAACGTTCGCATATTTTATGCGTGGCGACCTTTCGACAAAGGCTGCTAGGTCGGGCTCGTACGGCAGATGAGCTTTGGCCCGCGCATCCGTTTGGATGCGCCGGAATAAGCCCTGAAGCGGAACACGCCCGAGGCCAGAAATCGCGTTCAATGAATTCCGTTCCGTTGTTTGACATCAAGGCCGTTCCGAAGGCCGAGCTTCACGTGCATGTCGAGGGAACACTGGAGCCGGGCATGCTGCTCGATTTTGCCCGCCGGAACGATGTGGCGATCCCGTACCGCTCGATGACCGATATCCTCTCGGCGTACCGCTTCTCCGGTCTCCAGTCATTTCTGGAAATCTACTGGGCCGGCCTGACCATGCTTCGGACGGAGCGCGACTTCTATGAGCTGACGCGCGCGTACCTGACCCGCGCGCGGGAAGACAATGTCGTTCATGCGGAAATCTACGTCACCCCGGCCGACCATACCGAGCGCGGCGTGCCGTTCGATGCTGTCATGGACGGCATCAGCGCCGCTTATGCAGACGAGCGACGCGATATCACTGGAGGCATGATCCTGTGCGTTCGCCGGCATAAGCCTGTTGAAGAGGCTTTCGCCGCGATCGAGGCGGCACGCCGCCGGCGCGACGGCGTGCTGGCCCTCGGACTCGGTGGACCGGAAAAAGGCTACCCGCCCGGACCCTTCGACGAGGTCTTCGCCCACGCTCGCGCGCTTGGCTGGAAGACGACCGCGCATGCCGGTGAGGAAGGGCCGCCGCACTATGTGACCGAAGCGATCGACAGGCTGCGCGTCGACCGCATCGATCACGGCGTCCAATGCGAGGCCGATCCGGCACTGATGCGGCGCCTTGCCGACGAGGGGACGCCGCTCACGGTATGCCCGCTGTCGAATGTGGCGCTGCGGATCTTCCCCGATCTCCAACGTCACAATCTGCGCCGGCTGCTCCACGCCGGCCTCTGCGTCACGGTCAACTCCGACGACCCGGCGTATTTCGGAGGTCACGTCAACGAGAACTTCGTCCGCGCGGCAGCGGCGTTAGGCCTGACTGCCGAGGAACAATTGAGCCTCGCCGACAACAGCCTCAAGGCTGCGTTCATGGATGAAGCGCGGCGTCAGGCCTATCGGCGCGTCATCAGGGACATCAGGCCGCCCCGTCCAGACCGGTCACCTGCATGACGACTGACAGTCCCGGGCTCCGCGTCTGGCTCGCCGTCATCGTGCTCGGCGTTGCTTCGTTCACGATGGTCACGACCGAGTTCGCGCCGGTCGGGCTGTTGTCCCAGATCGCCCTCGATCTTGGTCGAGACCAGGCCGCGGTCGGGCTCACGGTCACGCTCTATGCCTGGATCGGCGCTGCCAGCGGCCTGTTGTCCGCGGTTCTGCTGCAGCGTTTTCCCCGCAAGCCGCTGCTCGTTGTTCTGATGCTGGTGCTGTCCGCGAGCAATCTTGCGGCGATGCTCTCCGACAGTTTCGCTGGGTTGTTGCTGGCGCGGGCGGTCGGTGCCGTCGTTCACGGCTTCTTCTGGGCGATGGCGGCCGCGATCGCAACGCAGATTGCGCCGTCTCATCGCATGGGTGTTGCGACAGCGATCGTGTTCGGCGGAATCTCGATGGCAACCGTCATCGGCGTGCCGCTGGTCAACCTCATCGGACAGAACAGCGGATGGCGCGCGGCATTCGGCGTGATCGGCGGCGTCGGATTGTGCACGTCCGTCCTGATGGTCGGGGTTCTTCCGCGGCTCCGGGCCGGATCGCCGGCAGGATGGCAAGCGCTGGCAGCGGTGGTTCGCCGACAGGACCTGCGCAGAATCTATGCCGTAACGGCGTTCATGGCGGCGGCGAATTTCGCAGCCTACACCTTCATCGAACCTTTCCTCGGCGAGATCGCGGATGTGCCGTCCTTCATGATCGGCGTGATGCTGTTCGGTTTTGGCGGAGCAGGATTTGTCGGCAACATCCTGACCGGTGTTCTGATCGATCGCTTCATGACATCCGTCATCACGTGGGGACTGCTTGCCCTCGCGGGCGCGCTCGTCGGGCTTGGATGGTTTGGCCCGCAACTGGGGACCGGCACGGCCGTTACCTTGCTCGTCGTCTGGGGCGCCGCCGTCGCGGCGCTGTTCGCGGGCCTTCAGACCTGGATCTTGCGTGCGGCCGGTTCCATGGCAATGTCCGCGGCCGCGATCCACTCGGCCGTCATCAATTCGGCGATCGGCGTCGGAGCCATTCTTGGTGCCCGGATGCTGAATCTCTCGGATCTATCCGGAGTGATGCTGATGGCGGGAGTGATCGTCATCGTGCCGCTCCTGATCATGCGCGTGGGCCGAAGTGGCGAAACATGATCCGCAATGGCGAAACACGTTGTGGAACGATAACCTGCGCCGCGTCGAACCAGGACCATAATCACGCATTATGATCGCTCCATCCCGCTCGATCATCCCTGCAAGGAGACTGCCATGACCGATCTCGTCACATGCCTCTGGTTCGATCAGGGCCGGGCGCGCGAGGCGGCGGAGTTTTACGCCGCGACGTTTCCCGACAGCCATGTCGGCGCAGGCCATCAATCTCCGATACCGGGCATCGGGCAGGGCGAGGAGCTGACGGTCGAGTTCACCGTGCTCGGCCGGCGCTTCGTGGGGCTGAACGGAGGCTCCAACTACACGCCGAACGAGGCGGTCAGTTTCATGGTGCTCACCGACAGCCAGGAGGAGACCGACCGCTACTGGAATGCGGTCACGTCCAATGGCGGCAAGGAATTGCCGTGCGGCTGGTGCCGGGATCGCTGGGGTTTTGCCTGGCAGATCACGCCGCGGCGGCTGCTCGAGCTCGTCAACAGCGCCGACCGCGCCGCCGGCAAGCGCGCGATGGAGGCGATGATGACGATGAAGAACATCGACATCGCCGCGATCGAGCGCGCGGCGGCGGGGTAATCCGCGTGCCGGAATGATCTGGCCCGGGCTCGATAGTCAAGTGTCCGATCGAGCTGGTATCTGCGGCGCGCGGCCATTCGCGTTGCGGCGTGCGCTCGCCGCGACGGTCACCCCGGCGCAAACGCGGGATGTGCCTGGTGCTGTCGCGTGATACGAAATTCGCATTCGCAGCTCTGGAGACAGCCCTGATGTCCGTCGCAGCCGCCGCCGCCAATCAACAGCAAAATCTCACCGCCGCCGAATCCGATCCGCAAACGCTTGGCTGGATGCAGGGCTTTCCGCCGCCGCAGGACAGGACCATCACCTTCCAGAACGGCTCGTTCCGCAGCTTCCCCGAATTGCGCTGGGCCTGGAGCAACATCCGCCAGCTGGTGCCGACCGTGAATGTCTGGCGCGGGGCAGGGCCGGCGTCGGTGCTGCCGCGCGAAGACCATGATATCGGCGCGTCGGCATCGGTGACGATGGACGGCCGCCCGATGACCTTCGCGCGCATGCTCGAGGAGACCTATGCCGACGGCATCGCCGTGCTGCACCGGGGCAAGCTGATCTACGAGCGCTATTTCGGCGCGTTGAAGCCGCACAAGCCGCACATCGCGATGTCGGTGACCAAATCGTTCACCGGCACGCTCGCCGGCATCCTGATCGCCGAGGGCAAGATCGATCCGCAGGCGCCGATCACCGATTACGTGCCGGAGTTGAGGGCAAGCGCATTCGGCGATGCCCGCGTGCACGAGGCGATGGATATGACCACCGGCCTCAAATACACCGAGGTCTATACCGACAAGAATTCCGACGTGTGGGGGCTGCGACGGGCCAACGGCATGGCGCCGATCGAGCCGGGCTATGAGGGCGCGACCAATATCTTTGATTTCCTCTGCGCGCAGCAGAAGCAGGGCGAGCACGGCAAGGCATTCGCCTACAAGACCGTCAACACCGACGTGCTGGCCTGGATCTGCCGCCGTGCCAGCAGCATGACGCTGTCGGACCTGCTCTCCGAGCGGATATGGGCCCCGATGGGCGCCGAGGAGGATGCGCATTATCACGTCGATCGCATCGGCACCGAAAGCGGCGGCGGCGGATTGTCGACGACGCTGCGCGATCTTGCCCGGTTCGGCGAGACGATCCGCAACCACGGCCGCTTCAACGGCCGCCAGATCGTACCGTCTCAAGTGGTCGAGGATATCGCGCGCGGCGGCGATCCCGAGAAATTCAAGCCGGCCGGCTACACCACGCTGCCAGGGGCGTCCTACCGCAATCAATGGTGGGTGACGCACAATGCGCACGGCGCCTTCATGGCGCGCGGTGTTTATGGCCAGGGCCTCTATATCGATCCGAAGGCCGACATGGTGATCGCGCGCTACGCCTCGCACCCGGCCGCCGGGAATGCCGCGAACGATCCCGTGACGCTGCCGGCCTACATGGCGCTGGCCAAGGATCTGATGGCGGGAGGGTAGGACGAAGGCAGGTTGGTTCGCTCGCGCAAGACGCGTAGCCCGGATGAGCGCAGCGATATCCGGGGCTTTTCCGTCTGCTGATCGCGGCTTTGTCCCGCATGTCGCTTCGCTCATGCGGGCTACGATCACGTCCGCGAGATTTTGTCGTATCGCTTGATCAGGCGCTCCCGCTTCAGGCGGGACAGCCGCCTGATCCAGAACACGCCGTCGAGCTGATCGATCTCGTGCTGATGGCACACCGCGCGCAGGCCATCGGATTCCTCCGTCTGCATGTTGCCGTCGAGATCCTGATAGCGGATGCGGACGCGGGCGTGGCGCTCGACCTCGTCATTGACCCCGGGCATCGAGACGCTGCCCTCCTTGTGCAGGATCATCTCCGGCGAGGTCCGGATGATCTCCGGATTGACATAGGTCAGGGGCCCCTCGCGGGCATCGAGCTCGAGCACCACGACGCGCAGGGACACGCCGATATGCGGCGCGGTGATGCCGATGCCCGGCGCCGCGCGCATGGTCTCGAGCAGGTCCTGCGCCAGTTCGCGCAGCGCCTCGTCGAACATGGTCACCGGCTCGGCCGGCAATGCAAGGCACGGATCGGGATAGCGCACGATGGGGCGAATGGTCATGCCCGTGTCTTAGGCCAGCGCATCGCGCCGGACAACATGCTGATGCCAGGCACCGCGCGCGGCGCGCCGTTCAGAGATGCTTTTCGAAGAACAGATCGGGGTAGGGGTCGTCATTGAAGCGCGGGATCTCGGTCCAGCCCGTCCTGCGATAGAGCTGGCCGGCTTCCGGCAGCGCGCTGTTGGTGTCGAGCCGCAACACCGCGATGCCGAGCTCGCGTGCGGCCTGCTCGGCGGCGTCCATCAGGCGGCGGCCAAGGCCGAGGCCGCGCGCGCCAGGTGCGACCCAGAGCCGCTTGATCTCCGCGAACTCGCCGCTGCTGCCCTTCAGCCCGACGCAGCCGATCGGCAGCCCGTCCGACATCGCCACGATGAAGCTGCCGCGCGGGCGCACCATGTCCTTGGCCTCGGGGTCGCGCGACAGCCTGACGTCAAAGCCTCTCTCGAAGCGCCGCGCGAGCTCGGCGTAATATTCGCCCAGGCAGTAGCGCGCCTCGTCGCTGCGCGGATCCATCTCATCGAGGGCGGTGCCGTCGCGGCCAAGCGCCGAGGCGATCAGGTCCATCGCCGCCAGCAGCGCCTCGCGTTGGCTGTGGTGGGCGAGAAAGTCCTTGGCCTGCCGGTTGGAGATCGCCTCATAGGCGCTGAACTCGCGCTTACCCGCCGCCGTCAGCCGTGCGATGCGGCGGCGCGCATCGTCGCTATGCGCCGTGGTCTCGATCAGTTCCTCGTCCTCGAGGCTGCGCAGCAGGCGGCTCATCAGGCCGGAATCGAGGCCGAGATAATCCCTGATCTCGCCGACATCGGCGCGGCCATGCCCGATCGCGTTCAGCACGCGCGCCGCGCCGAGCGGCCGGCCGCGCCCGAGGAACGAGGTGTCGAGCGCGCCGACGGCGGAGGTCACGGCACGGTTGAAGCGGCGGACGCGGGAAACGGGGTCGAGCATATATCTGACTTTAGTCAGATATCGTCGCCACGTCAATTGGCCGGCGATCCGGACCGAATGAAGCCTTAGCGCCTAAGTGCTGCGATAGCCTACGCGCATTAGCCTGGGACGCAGCGGAACGAAGTCGCCGCTGCGTCGTCTCGTGTCGTTTCGGCGGTCACGCCGCGGCCATCTTGGCCTTGATCACTTGCGGATCGACGAAGCCGCCAAAGCCGACCGCGATCCGGTTCCAGCCGTTGATGATGTTGATCAGCAAGGTCACCTTAACCTGCTCCTCCGGCGTGAAATGCGCCTTCAGCGTCTCGTAGGCCGCGACATGGGTATGCTGCTCGCAGATCCGCGTCAGGGCTTCGGTCCAGCCGAGCGCGGCGCGCTCGCGGTCGGTGTAGCAGGGCGCTTCGCGCCAGGCCGACAGCAGGTAGATGCGCTGCTCGGTCTCACCCTCATCGCGGGCGAACGTCGTGTGCAAATTGATGCAATTGGCGCAGCCGTTGATCTCTGACGCGCGGATCTTCACGAGCTCGGCGAGCTTCGGCTCGAGGGTGGAGGTGATCGCAAGTGACGCGTCGAACCAGATCTTCATGATCTTGGGGGCGGCGGCGAGCGGATCAAGTCTGACAGTCATGGTCGGTTTCCCTGGTTTGGTTGACGACATCATGACGAACGAGGAACGGCGAATGTGACATGCCGGCGCGATATTTTTATCTGCCGCGGCAGCGGCGGCTCTTACAGGAAGCCGGCGATCGGGCGGATGGTCTCGTCGGCCAGCGTTTTGACCGCCTTGGCCGGAAGGCCGGCAGGCACGCGCGGTCATCCTGCGCACTGTTGCGATTGGAATGACGCGATGATCGCGATCATCAGCGGCGCTACTGGGGCGCGAGATCGCTCGCCGCTTGCCGGAGTTCTTGCAGCAGCTCTGTTTCCCATTGCGAAGGATCCGTCAGGAACCGCGCGAGATTGTCGAAACAATAATATCCGAACTCCGACTTCGATCGGGCGGCGGACGTCGCGGCTGCACGCGCCAGCAATCGCGCGGCATACTGCTGCGCCGTCATCAGGCTCGCCGCGTGCTCGGCCATCTTCGCCATGCGCCAGAGACCCGAGTGGTCGATGGCATTGCCGAGATCGCCGAAATAGAACCCTTCCGCGAGCTCCAGGCGAGCGCTCGCGCTGCCAGCGTTCTCCAGCATTAACGGGGCGATCTTCTCGAAGAAGAAGTTCTCGTGATCGGTATCGACCAGTCCGTAGTAGCGTAGTAGGACGTCGTTGCTCGACTTGTCGAGACGCGCGAGACACCACGCGGCGTAGCCGAACAGTGCGGTCGGAATCTCGTCTCCGTAGGGGTCGTACCAGGCGTTGGTGTGCGGTCCGATGTGCGTGCATGCCGCGTCGATCAGCCTTCGGATCGCAGGCGCGGCGCCGGGGCAATGCCTGGTGACATGGGTGAAGAACTTCTTCTCGTTGAGCCACTTGCCGTCGCAACGGAACACCGCCTGCAGGTGGTTGTCGTGCGGCCGCTCGTTGATATCGGGACCGATCTGCGCCGTCAGCGCATCGATGGCCGCGATACAGTCGGGCTCGCTCATCGAGGCGAGATCGACGGTGTAGGTGCTGAACCGCTTGGCGAGCGTCTCGGCCTTCTTGGCCAGCGCGGCATCCTTGTCCTCTTCTTGCGACTCGGGTGCAGCGGGCCTGAAATGATCCTCCGTTACGGGCACGACCCGGACGCGGTGTGTCGGATTGTGCGGCGCGCCGGAGACTGTCACCATCCCCTCCGCGAACCGCATATCGAGGCGCCGGTCGGGCAGGGGTGTCGCCTTCGACCAGCCGCGGGCGCGCGCCAGCCAAGGACGGTCGTCCATCCCGAACCGCTCCAGCATGATCTTGGGCGAAACCGTCCCGTCCACACCGACGCAGGCGACGAACTCATGCCGCTTCAACCAGAAAGCCTGACTATCGGGTTGCCAGCCGATCACGTCGCGCTCGGAGAGTTCGAAGTCGCGGAGATTGCTGCTGACATTGGCGTAGTGGCTGTTCAGATCCGGCCACAGATCGGGGTGCGATTTCGCGTTGATCTCGTTGGTCGTCAGCGTGGCCTCGCGATCGAGCAACCGCGACACCTTGCGGTAGATCTCGCCGCGTCGTGGCGGCAATCCCTGGTTCCGCCTGTCGAGGTCGAGCTGGGTCGTGTCGGGCAACCCTTCGGCCTGCATCCACATCGGCGCGACGGAGTGCAGCCGCCGCAGCGGAAAGGCCTGCCAGATCTCGACGGCAAAGCTGAAATACTCCCGCTGCGCCGCGGTGTCTCTGCTGAGCAATCGCGAGAGAATGGAAGCCTCCTCGGTGATCATGGGAAGCCGGGAATTGTCTCCGCGCAGCCAATAGCGGCCGCACGGGCTCGAGCGGATCAGAAACGACCTCGCCCGCGATCCCTCGCAGCTCGACACCTCGTGATGGCCCGTCTGCGGATCGATGCGCAGCAGCAGTGCAACGATTCCGTTGTCGTGCCGGAACGCCGAAACCAGGATTCGGCCATCCTGGTCCAGAACCGGCGGGCACAGCGAGTTGCCGCTCGGCATGCCCTGAACCGAGCGGATGCTCGCCCTGCGCTCGAGGTCGATGACATGCAGGTCGGTCGTGTGCACGGCGTGATAAAGCAGCAGATAGACGAACCGGCCATCCTTGCTCTCGAGAAATCCGTAGCTCAGATAGTCGTCGCGCGCGTCCTTTCCGTCGTGTCCGCGCGCCCAGGGCGTTTGCAGCCGATCGACGAGTTGGCGACGCGCGAGATCATGGAAGACGAATCCCGCGTCGGTGTTGAAGAACCACGCGATGCCGTCCGGCAGCAGCCCGGCATTCCGCGCGGGCCGCTTGCCGAGGGCAGGACGCATGATCCAGTCATCCTGGCCGTCGACCTGGATTGCGAAGTACTCGGTGTTGCCGATTTTGCGGATGGAATTCACGATCGGGTAACCCTGCGAAGCCGCCCCGTGTCCCGAGGTGCTTCATTATGCGCGAGCCGGACAACATCCGATTAATGCGACCGGGAAACATGAGGTTGACCGGCCGGCGACCGCCGGCGCGGACAACTTGCCGCATGCCTCTTGCTGTACGCTGACGAGCCGGTCAGGCGCGCGCCAGCACCAGCACTCAGATATCGTCGCGGCGTCAATTGGCCGGCGCGATCGCGGTCATGGCTTGCCGATCGGCTCGAACACCGTATCGGGCAATTGCTGCCTGATGAAGTCGACGAAGGCGCGCTGCGCCAGCGACCGGTACCGGTTGCTCGGCCAGGCGATCCACACGCTGCCGCGCGACACCATGTAGTCGGTCAGCACGGCAACCAGATCGCCGCGCGCGATACAGGAACGCGCAAGGATCACCGGCAGTTGTCCGATCCCGATGCCTGAGCGGATCGCTGCGAGCACGCCATCGGAGTTGTTGAAGGTCACGGAGTCCGTCGCCATTGCGCCGGCGAACTCGCCGCAGAAGCTCCACGGGTAGATCTGGCCCGTCGTCGGTACGCGGAAGCTGACACCGCGATGGACCGCCAGATCGTTCGGCGTCTCGGGCTGCGGCATCCGCCGGAAATAATCCGGCGTGCCGCAGATCACGAAATGCTGCGGTCCGATCCGGCTCGCGATCAGCGACGAATCGGTAAGCTCGCCGGTTCGTAGGGCGACATCGATGGCTTCACCGACCATGTCGACGAGGCGGTCCTCGAGTTGGACATCGAGCGCGACGTCGGGAAAGCGCCGCGCGAATTCGGCGAGCCGCGGGACCAGCAACTGGCCGATGTTGTGCGGCAACGAGACCTTGAGCCGTCCGCGCGGCGCGCCCCCTTGCTCTGCGAGCACCTGTTCGGCCTCGTCGAGCTCGGCCAGGATGTTGCGGGCGCGCCGGAAGAATTCGGCGCCGGGGCCGGTCAGCGTCACCTTGCGCGTGGTGCGGTTGAGCAGGCGCACGCCAAGCCGCGCTTCGAGACGGCCGACGGCCTTGCCGACGGCGGAGCCGGAGAGGCCGAGAATCCGGCCCGCGGCGGCAAATCCGCCTTGCTCGGCGGCGTGAACGAACGCCGCGACGCCGGCCAGGGTCTCGTAATTGCGGAAATTTTGTCCGTTCTGAAGTGCCATGGCGGCGCATTCTAATGCTAGAAGCGTCAATGTCTATTCCGCGGCTCCTTGTTCACTTCGAGCCGAGCCATGCAGCAATACCTCCATCATCCATCCGTCGACCGCACTCCACCGACCAGCCTCAGGCGCGCCGTGCTCCTGCCGGGACTGGTTGCGATGTTCGGCTTGGCCAGTCTCGGTGCGCCGCTCGCGGTGCTGCCGGTGCGCGTCGATGCCGATCTCGGCTTCGGTCCGCTCGTTGCCGGCGCCGTGCTGGCTGCCGAGGGTCTCGCGACCTTGTTGACGCGCCCGCTGGTCGGCCGCTTTGCCGACCGCCGGGGCGCACGCGACGCGACGATGCTCGGGCTTTTCGGCGCGGTTGCCTCGGGTGCGTTCTACCTGCTCGCAGGGCTGCTGCCAGTGTCGGCGTTCGCGGCGCTTGGGCTGATGGTGACAGGCCGCGTCGCGATGGGCATCGGCCAGGGCTTCTTGTTTTCGGGCGGCACCGCCTGGGCGGTGATCCTTGCTGGACCGGCGCATCAGGGCAGGGCGATGTCATGGGTCGGGCTGTTGTTCTTCGCCGGCATTTCGGCCGGTGCGCTGCTAGGAGGGCTTGCGGGAGACATCGCGCATCTCCTCACCGCGCTGTTGCCGCCGCAGCTTGCTCCGGACAGCTTCCTGGTCGCGGCCGCCATCACGATGCTCGTGCCGCTCGGCGGTCTTCCGCTCGTGCTGATCGCGCAACGGAGTGCGCCATCGCCGCATGGTGCGGTGGCCGTGCCGCTGACGGCAATCCTCAGGGCGATCTGGCGGCCGACGCTGGGCTTCGGCCTCGCCGTGATGAGCTACATCGGCACGACCAGCTTTGTCGTACTCGCGTTCCTGCATCGCGGCTGGCACGGAGGCTCGACCGCGCTGTTCGTTTTCCTGGCGGCGTTTGCGCTGGCCCGGCCCGTGTTCAGCGGCGTGTGCGATCGCGCCACGGGTCCGCGTCCGGTCCTGTTTGCGCTCGCGGCGCTGGCCGGCGGCATGCTGATCCTGGGGCTTGCGCCCGACGAGCAGACCGCCATTGCGGGTGCGATCGTCGCGGGCTGCGGCATGTCGATGACGTATCCGCTGCTGGCGCTTCCGGTGGTGCGCGCCGTTCCCGCAACGCAGATTGCGTCCGGCATCGGGCTGTTCGATGCCGCCTACGATGTTGCGACGCTGATCACGCCGCCGCTGGCAGGCTTGATCGCTGCGACCGTCGGCTACGCCGCGATCTTTCTCGTCCTCGCGGGCATCAGCCTGCTCGCGATGATCCCGGCGGCTGCGGCATGGCGCCGTCGGCCAGCCGTTTGAACCCGCAAGCTGCGCGCCGACCGCGGAATATTCTAGGCCCGCGCCAGCACCAGCACGTTGCCGGCAAGGATCGCGGCGGCGCCGGCGAGCACCGGCCAGCCGAGCGCAAGGTGCTCGAACAGCGCCGACAGCACGAGCGCGACGAGCGGCACCAGCGCGAGCGTATAGGCCGCGCGCCCGGGACCGAGCCGGCGCACCAGCTCGAAATAGAGCATGAAGGTGATGCAGGAGGCGGCAATCCCAAGATAGAGGAAGCTCGCCACGTAGGAGAGCGAGATGTCGGCGGCAAACGGCGTGCCGGTCGCGACGGCCCACAGCGCGCTTGCTGCGGCTCCGACGAACGCGCCCCAGCCGAGCACGGAGACGACGGGCAGTCCGGCGCGCTGGTTGCGCGCACCGACCGTTGTCCCGGCGCCGGTTGCGATCGCCGCGGTGAGCGCCCAGGCGAAACCCGCAAGCGGCGTGGCTCCGTGCGCGGCCGCGCCGGGCAGGAAGATGATCGCCAGTCCAAGAATGCCGCACAGCGCGCCCGATACGAAGCCGGAGGAGATCGGCACGCCGAGCGCGGCGCGCGCGATCACGGCCGCGAACAGCGACGATGTCGACAGGACGAGTGCCGCAAGCCCGCTCGGCATCCGTGCCGTCGCCTCATAAAAGGCGATGAAAGCAATGGCGAAGAACAGCAGGCCCTGCAATGCGACCGCCGGTCGATCCCTTCGCGGGATCGTGAGCGGCACGCCGCGCAGCCGGCCGTAGCCGAGCAGGATGACGCCCGCGAGCACCATGCGCAGTGCGACCGACCACGGCGCGGGCGTCACGCCGGCCTGCATCGCCGTTGCCAGCGCGCCGCCGCCCCAGAGCAGCGCGGTCAGCGCGAACAGCAGGGCCGTCATGGCGCGTCGGCGTCATCGCGCAGTGCGCGCCAGCCCTCGGCATCGATCCGCGCGCTTTCTCCCTCAAGCCGGGTGAGGGCGGAATCCAGTGTCGTTCGCTCGCTCTCCGAGAGCCGCGCCAGCAGCCGCGTCTCGATCGCGCTGCCGAGTGCGGCGATCCGGTTGAACGCGGCCCGGCCGCTGCGGGTAATGCTGACGGCGGCGAAGCGCCGGTCGGTCTTGCCGGGCCGCCGCACCGCGAAGCCGAGCTCGACGAGTTGGCCAATGCCGCGGCTGACCGCAAACGGGTCGAGGGCGCAGGCGCGGCCGATCTCGGAGGCGTTGGCGGCGTCGCGCTCGGCGATGACGGCGAGGATACGCCAGCCGGCCTGGCTTAATCCGAACGTCTCGCCGTAGAAACGCTCGAGCGGTCGGGCGACCTGCGCCGCGACCAGGAACAGGCGGTAGGGCAGCCAGGCACTGAGCTTCAGCCCATCGTCGGACGCAGGCGCAGTCTGTTTCATGGGGTGAGAGGCTCGCACAGATAGTTGCAAAGTGCAAGCATATCGCAAAGACAGGTTGCGACCCGGATCGCATGCGTGAAAATCCCGACACACTTGTCACTCCCACTCACCGCTGCCGCGGCGTCAGATTGGGGCATGACCAACGGCGAACGGCGGGCGGCGATGGAACCGCGCTGAGGTCCCGGAGTTCGTCCAAATCGGAGATGGAGAGACCATCATGAATAAATCAGCTGAAAACGATCGCGGCGAACTGGCGGCGATGCAGACACCGCCGGTGGTGTCGCGGGAGGCGTGGGAGGCGGCGCGCCTGGAGATGCTGGTGAAGGAGAAGGCCCAGCTGCGGGCACGCGACGCGCTTGCGGCGGAGCGGCGGCGAATGCCCTGGATGGCGGTCGAGAAGCCGTATGTCTTCGAAGGACCGAACGGCAAGGCGAGCCTGCTCGACCTGTTCGAGGGCCGCCGGCAGCTGATCATCTACCGCGCCTTCTTCGAGCCCGGCGTGTTCGGCTGGCCGGACCACGGCTGCCGCGGCTGTTCGCTCGGCGCCGACCAGGTCAGTCATCTCTCCCATCTGAACCAGCGCGACACCACGCTCGCTTACGCCTCGCGCGCGCCGCAGGCCGACATCGCGCGGCTGAAGGCGCGGATGGAGTGGGACATGCCGTGGTACACGATCACCGACAGTTTTGACGCCGACTTCGGCGTCGCCGAGTGGCACGGCCACAACGTGTTCATCCGCGACGGCGAGCGGATCTTCCGGACCTATTTCGTCAACAGCCGCGGTGACGAAGCGATGGGTACGGTGTGGAGCTATCTCGACATCACGCCGCTCGGCCGCCAGGAACTCTGGGAGGACTCGCCGAAGGGTTATCCGCAAGGCCCGACCTACAAATGGTGGAACTGGCACGACAATTACGACGCCGAGGCCACGCCGAACGCAAAATGGGCGGCGGTGACCGATGCCGGCGAGGCCGCGTTCCGGAAGATCGCGGAGCAGGAGCGCAAGGCGACGTAAGGGGTAGAGCAGGGAGGACGCACGGCGTCCTCCCTAGCGGCCCTCGTTCTTTGCGGCCGAGAGTGCCTTCAGCGCCGACAAGGTCTGCCGCAGCCCGCGATCGAGGCGCTTGTCGCGGCGGATCACCACCGCGAGCCGGCGGTAGAGCTTTGGTGACAGCGATCGGACGATCAGGTCGCGCTGCTTGGTGCTGGCGGGAACGGCCATGCCGGGCAGCACCGCGCAGCCTAGCCCGGCGCGCACCATCTCCTTGATCGCCTCGACGCTGCCGAGCGACATCAACGGTTTCAACGACACGCCGCCGCGCGCCAGCCACTCGTCCGCGGTGCGCCGGGTGTTGCCGCCCGGCTCGAACAGCAGCACCGGCCTGGTCGCCAACACCTCCGGCGTGATCCGCGCCGGCAGTATCATGTCGCGGGGCGCGATCAGCACGAACTCGTCGTTCACGACCGGCGTGATCTCGAAGCTGCGTCCCGACACCGGCAGTGTGACAAGCGCGATGTCGATGGTGTTGTCCTCGACCGCTCTTGCGATCTCTGCGGTGTTGCCGGTCGTGACCGTGATCTCCAGCGAGGGCAGCGCGGCGCGCAGCTCCTTCAGGATCGGCGGCAGCAGGAAGATACAGGCGGTCGCGCCGGTACCGAGCCGCACGCGGCCTGCCGTTCCGGTCGTCTGCTGTACAACGGCGTCGACCGCCGATGCCACCGCCGCATTGATCTGCTGTGCGTGCGAGAGCAGCGCGACGCCAGCGGCCGTCGGTCTCGCCCGTCGTCCGACCCGCTCGATCAAGGTCGCATTGAGGCTGCGCTCGAGCTGGCGCACCTGCAGGCTCACCGCGGGCTGCGTGAGTTGCAGCCGCTCGGCCGCCGCCGAGAAGCTGCCGCAGTCGATCACGACAGCGAAGCTTTCGAGATAATCGAGGTTGAGGTTCTTCATCAAAGTATCTCTTATGCCGCGCATAAGCTGTCAAAGCTTCACTTATATAACGCCGCGGCGCATAGTCCGGCAAGCGACGGCTTCGGCAGACCGGGAGCAGGCATTGTCCGGCCTCAAGTCCATTGGCGGTGTCATCGTCGAGCTGGGGCGCTATCTTGCGGTCTCTTCGCATTCGCGCATCCGCCGCCGGCAGGCGCTGCGTGAGCTCGACGATCGCCTGCTGGCGGATGTCGGACTGTCGCGCAGCGATGTGGAGATGAGCCCGTGGTGCCTGCAGCATGCGCCGACGCGCCGTCGAAGCACAGGGATGATGCCGCAACACGAGGCAAGGATGAGCGACAACGAAGACACCGTGATCCGCGACGCCACAGAGGTCGACATGGCGGAGGTGCAGCGCATCTACGCGCAGCACGTGCTCAACGGGCTGGCGACCTTCGAGGAAGTGCCGCCGACACTCGACGAGATGCTCGGGCGCCGCGCCGCCGTGCTGGCCGCGGGGCTGCCGTATCTCGTGGCCGATATTGACGGACGGGTGGCCGGCTACTCCTACGCGACGGCGTACCGGCCACGGCCGGCCTATCGCAACACCATTGAAGACTCGGTCTACGTGTCGGAAGCCCTGCGTGGCCGCCGCGTCGGCGCGGCGCTGCTGCGGGCGCTGATCGAACGGTCGGAGGCGGGACCCTGGCGGCAAATGATCGCCGTGATCGGCAACAGCGGCAACGCCGGATCGATCGCGCTGCACCGACGCATGGGCTTCGAGATGGTCGGGACGCTGAGGTCGGTGGGCTTCAAGCTCGGGCAATGGGTCGACACCGTGCTGATGCAGCGGCCGCTGGGGCCGGGCGCTGCCACGCTGCCGTCAGACAGGGAAACGGCCCGGTGATCGCACGCCGGGTCGTGATTGCCCTCGGGCTGGCTCAACTGATCTCGTGGGGCGCGACCTACTATCTGATCGGCGGATTCGGCGAGCAGATCGCCGCGGATCTGGGCTGGAGCCGCGACATCGTCTACGGCGGATTTGCCGCGGCGCTGTTGGTGATGGGGGTGACGTCTCCCCTTGCCGGGAGGTGGGTGGACAGAAGCGGTGGCCGGCAGGTCATGGTCGCGGGCGCCGTGATCAATGCGCTCGGCTGCGCCGGTCTCGCGGTCTCGCACCAGATCGGTAGCCATTTCGCATCCTGGATCGTTCTTGGCCTCGGCATGCGGCTGACGCTGTACGATGCCGCCTTCGCTGCGCTGGCCCGGATCGGCGGGCCGGAGGCGCGCCGCGCGATGTCCGGGATCACCTTGCTTGGTGGCTTGGCCGCCACCGTGTTCTGGCCGCTCGGCCATACGCTCTCGGACCATTTCGGCTGGCGCATCGCGGTGCTGGCCTATGCCGGCATTGCGCTATTGACGATCCCGCTGCATCTGCTGATTCCGAACCAGCGATTTGCCGGCGTGCCGGGCTCCGCGGTGGCATCGAGGCAACCGCGCGCGGTGGGGCGGCGGCAGCTTGCAGCGGCGAGCGGGCTCTATGCCGTGATCATGACCGGCGCGAACTTCCTGAACGCCGGCATGTCCGCACACATGATCGCGGTGCTCACCGGCCTCGGACTCACCGTCACCATTGCGGTGTGGATCGCTACGCTGCGGGGGATCGGGCAATCCGCCGCGCGTCTCTGCGAAGTCCTGTTCGGCGGACGGATCGATCCACTCGGGCTCAACCTGATGGCCTGCCTGATCATGCCGCTCTCCTTCATCGCCGGCCTGTTCAGCGGATCAGCGCGGGAGATGGGGATCGCGTTCGCGCTGCTCTACGGCGCCTGCAACGGCATTCTGACCATCACCAAGGGAACGCTGCCGCTCATCCTGTTCGATCATCGCAGCTATGGCACGCTGGTCGGCCGGCTCATTGTCCCGAGCTTCATCCTGCCGGCGGCGGCGCCGCTGATCTATGCAATCGTGATCGACCGGTTCGGCGATGCGAGCGCGCTCTATCTCTCCACCGGTCTCGCCCTGGTGACGCTGCTTGCCGCCATCCTGCTCAGGCTGCTGTTTCCGCCACCGCTCGCGGCCGCGAAGCAATAGCCGTGTCGGCGGTGTCGATCTCAACCCGCTGCCGGCTCGCGCGGCAGCCACAGCGACAGCCAGCCGCCGAGCGCCAGCAGCGCGACATTGCAGCCGAGCGCGATCGTGAAGGCGTGCGCGTAATCGTCGGCCCGCGGATGCGGCCCGAGCAGGCTATAGAAGACACCACCGATCACCGCGACGCCGAGTGCGGCGCCGATCTGGAAGGTCGAGATCATCATCCCCGATGCCAACCCGGCATGGCGCGGATCGATGCTGCCGATCACGGCCTTGATCACCGACGGCATCACGGTGCCGAAGCCGAGCCCGCCGCAGATCAGGCCGAATTCCAGGCTTTGCGGAAGCACGCCGCCGACCGACAGCATCACGACACTGAAGCCGATGACCTGGAGCGCAAAGCCCAGCGTCAGCGTGCGCGGGCCGAGCCATTGCATCACCAGCGACGACACCAGCGAGCTGACGAAGAAACCGGCGGCAAAGGGCAGGGTGGCGAGGCCTGCTTCCAGCGGAGATTGGTGCAGGCCACTTTGCAGGTAGACCGCGAAAGTCAAATAGAACGAGGACAGCATGTAGAAGGCCAGCGCCATCAGCAGCCCGATCACGAAATCGCTGTTGCGCAGCAGATGCAGCGCGACCAGCGGGTCGCCGCCACGGGCTTCGAGCCGCGCCTCGAAGCGGACGAAGCCGGCGAGCATCAGCGGCGAGACCAGCAACATCGCGACGATCCAGACAGGCCAGCCGGATTCCCGGCCCTCGATCAGCGGGTAAACCAGGAGGCCGAGCGTGAGCGACAGCAGGATGACGCCGCCGACGTCGAGCCGCTGCGCGTGCGCGGCGCGCGAGTCGGCGAGGTACAGCAGGCCGCCGACGAAGGCGGCGAGGCCAATCGGCACGTTGATCAGGAAGATGGCCTGCCAGGCCAGTCCGAACGGATGCGCCGACACGAGCACGCCGCCCAGCAGCTGGCCGCAGATATTGGCAAGTCCGAAGGTCGCGCCATAGAAGCCGAGCGCGCGGCCCTGTTCGGCCGCCGGAAACAGCACGCGGATCGAGGCGAGCACCTGCGGGGCCATCACGGTGGCGGTGAGGCCCTGCAGGATCCGTCCGGCGACCAGCATGGCCGGTGACCACGCGATGCCGCACAGCACGGATGCGATCGTGAAGCCAGCGACGCCGGTCAGGAACATCTGCCGCCGCCCCAAGAGGTCGCCGAGCCGGCCGCCGGTGATCAGGAACACGGCGTAGGTCGCGGCATAGGCCGAGATCACGAACTGCACCTCGCTCGAGGTGGCGCCGAGATTGTCGCGAATGGCCGGCAGCGCGAGGTTGACGACATTGAAATCGAGGATCGGCAGGAAGGCGCCGGTGAGCAGCACCGGCAGCGCCAGCCATCGCCGCGGGTCGACCGTCGCCGGCCGCGCGGCGTGCAATTGCAACGTCTCGGTGGTCTCGCTTGTCACTGCCAGCTCCTCTCGGCAATCGCCGGCGCCCTCACGAGGGGTGTCCGTCGGCTGAACTTTTCGGGAAGATGGCCTGTTTGTCCGTGATAAGGTATTCGTCAACTCTGCTAATTGAGTTTGCAAAAATGAACAGCCCGCTTGACTGGAATGACCTTCGCCTTGTCCTCGCGGTCGCGCGGGAAGGCAGCCTCTCGGGGGCGGCGCGCCGGCTCGGCGTCACGCATTCCACCGTGTTTCGCCGCCTCGGCACGATCGAGGATGCGATCGGAACGCGGCTGTTCGAGCGCTTCCGCGACGGCTACGCGCCGACACCGGCCGGCGAGATCGCGGCGGCGTCGGCAGCCCGGCTCGAGGACGAGGTGCTTGCGCTCGAGCGCAAGCTGGCGGGACGAGACCTCAGGCCGTCGGGGCCGGTGCGGATCACGACGACGGACACGCTCGGCGCGGTGCTGATGCGGCATCTGCCGGCGATGCGCGCCGCGCATCCGGAGATCCAGCCGGAGATCATCATCTCGAATGCGATGGCGAACCTGACGCGCCGCGAGGCCGAGATCGCGATCCGCCCGACACCGGCGCCTTCCGAACTGCTGGTCGGACGGCGCATTGCCGATATTGCCCATGCGGTCTACGGATCGCGCGCCTATCTCGCCCGCCGCGGTGACAGGGATCTGTCGCTGCACGACTGGATCGGGCTCGACGATGCGCTGGCGGGGACCGTCATCGCTGGCTGGATGCGCGAGAACCTGCGTTCGGCGCGGACCACATGCCGGGTCGACGCGCTTCCGGCGCTGCGCGATGCCGCGGCAGCGGGGCTGGGGCTTGCCCTGCTGCCCTGCTATGTCGGCGATCTCGCGCCCGCGCTGCGCCGCCTGACGCCGAAAGCACTCGCGGAGCCGCGCTCGGCGCTGTGGCTATTGACCCATGACGATCTCAAGCGCACCGCGCGCATCCGCGCGACGCTCGATTTTCTCGCCAGCGCGCTCACCTCGGAGCGCGCGCTGTTCGAGGGAAAGCGCGCCGCTAGTCGGCCGGCGCGCAGATCGCTCAGGAGCCGACAACTTCCGTGACAGTATGGATTTCCTCTGCCGCGCGGTTCGCAGGCATCCGATGGTGCTCGCGAAAGGCACCAACGATCGTCTTCAGGACCGCCCGTGATTTTGCGTCTGACAGCGCCGACAGCAGCATGATCTCGGACGGCGGAAGGGCAGGCAGGCCGAGCCGCCGGCTGACCTCGATCGTCCCGGCCGGGGCGAGCCGGCTGGAGAACACCGAAGTCGCGAGGCCTGCGGCGACCGCGTCGGCGACGGCAAAGGATCCGCAGCCAAGGAAGCTTTCCGTCCACGGGATGCCCGCCGCCGCCAGCGCGCGCGTCGCGATGTTGAGCACGCCGCAGGACGGCGAGGAGGCGGCGAGCCGCAGCGGCTCGCCCGCGCGATGGACGAAGTCCAGCGTGGCGAACCAGCCATAGTGATCCGTCGCCAGCATCTCGCCGTCGCGGCGGTCGTCCTCGCGGCGGATGATGGCGGCGTCGATCTCGCCGCGATCGAAGGCATCGAGCAGGTCGCGGGAGTCCTCGAGCCGGACCTCGATGGTGAGCGCCGGATCGTGCGCGTGCAGCCGCGCCAGCAAGGTCGGAACCTCCGCGCCTCCGACATGGGTGGCGATGCCGAGCGAGAAGCGACGCGGGCGCACGGGCGACAGCGCCGCGACGGCGCGATCATGCGCGGCGAGCAATTCCTGCGCGGGGGCGAGGAAAGCCGCGCCCTGCGCCGACAGGCGTACCAGGCGCGGTGTCCGTTCGATCAGCCTGTGGCCGAGCTGGCTTTCCAGCCGCTTCAACTTGACACTGATCGCGCCCTGCGTGGTGCCGAGCGTTTCGGCGGCGCGCGTAAAGCTCTTGAGATCGGCGATGGTCACGAATGTCTTCACGGCGTCGACGTCGAGCGTGGTCATGTCAGTCATCCGGATTTGTTGTCTCTGAAATATCTAGTCATCCAATTCACCAATGCTCAAGCCGTGACTAGCTTTGCGCTGTGAAGCGCTGCGGCCACCCGATTCCTGCCGTTGCTGCCTCAATACATCGTGAGTCGATCGACCGACGCTGCTGCCAGCACCCTGGCAACAGCGTGCGGTATGCCGTTGGCTTGCCACAACAAAAGGCCTGATCATGTCTACTGAACTGAGCCGCCGCGGCGCTGTTGTGCTGTCCGCCGTATGCCTTGCCTGCCTGATGTTCGGATTGGAGATTTCCAGCATCCCCGCGATCCTGCCGACGCTGGAGCGGGTGCTGCATGCCGACTTCAAGGCGCTGCAATGGATCATGAACGCCTACACGATCGCGGTCACCACGGTGCTGATGGCGATCGGGACGGTGGCGGACCGCTACGGACGCAAGCGCATCTTCCTGGTCGCGATCGCGGCGTTCGGCATCACCTCGCTGATCTGCGGCATCGCCTCGAGCGTCGAAATGCTGATCCTCGCCCGGTTCTTGCAGGGCCTCAGCGGCGGCGCGCTCTTGATCTGCCAGATCGCCGTGCTCTCGCACGAATTCCAGGGCGGCCGGGTGCGCGCCGTGGCCTGGGGCTGGTGGGGCGTCATCTTCGGCATCGGCCTCGGCTTCGGCCCGATCATCGGCGGCGCCGTCGTCGCGGTGCTGAGCTGGGAGTGGGTATTCCTCGTCCACGTGCTGTTCGCGGCCGTTGCGTTCGTGCTCACGATCGGCGGCGTGCATGAATCGAAGGATCCTAAGGCGAGCAGCCTGGACGTCGCTGGTATCGTGACGATGTCGCTCGCCGTGTTCTGTCTCGCCTTCTACATCACGCAGGGGCAGGATCTCGGCTTTGCCAGCTCGAAGGGGCTTGCGATTCTCGGCGTCTCCGCCGTGAGCTTCATCGCATTCCTGGTTGCCGAGAAGATCAGCCGGCGGCCGATGTTCGACTTTTCAGTGTTTCGGATTCCAGCTTTCTCCGGCTCGATCGTCGGCTCGGCGGCGATGAACCTCAGCTACTGGCCGTTCATGATCTACCTGCCGATCTGGTTCCACGCCGGCCTCGGCTATGACAGCGTGTCCGCGGGTCTTGCGCTGCTTGCCTATACGCTGCCGACTCTGGTGATGCCGCCCTTCGCCGAGCGACTGTCGCTGCGCTATCAGCCCGGCCTGATCATCCCGGTGGGGCTGTTCACGATCGGCGCCGGATTCATGCTGATGAAATTCGGCAGCGCCGCCGCGCAGCCGGACTGGTTGACGATGCTGCCGGGCTGCCTGCTCGCCGGCATCGGTCTCGGCATCACCAACACGCCGGTCACCAACACGACGACCGGCTCGGTCTCGAGCGACCGCGCCGGCATGGCCTCGGGCATCGACATGAGCGCGCGAATGGTTTCGCTTTCAGTCAACATCGCGCTGATGGGCTTTATCCTGGCGAGCGGCGTGCTGGCGCATCTGAAGGCGGTGCTGCCGGCGCTGGACGGCGCGCAACTTCGGGCAATCGCCGAGCGGATCGCGGCCGGCGACATCGCATCCGCGCCGGAGCTGACCGGCCCGGTCGTGCATCAGGCGCTCGCGAGCGGCTTCGGCTGGGTGATGCTCTATGGTGGCATCGGGGTGTGGATCATGGCCGCGCTCAGCTTCCTGATCTTCAACGCGCGGCCGGTGCGGCAGGCCGAGGCTCACGGCACGAAGTGAACACGATGTCGCGCCGTGCCTGCCCAGACGCAGGGGCGGGCAGGCGGTATCGGTCACTTCACGAGGGTCAGCAGCGGCTTGTCCTTCTCGACAATATAGGTCGCAAGCTCGCTGGCGGTGACGTCGCCGACATTCCTCGCGGCATGGACCGTGCCGGTGGGAATGAACAGCACGTCGCCGGCCTTCAGCCTCGCCGGCGGCCTGCCGTCGACGTCGTATTCGAGCGTGCCGGCGAGCACATAGATGATTTCTTCGCCCGGATGCGTATGGCGGCCGAATGCCTCGCCCGGCGCGATGTCGACACGCACCTGCACGGCTTCACGCCCGCCGGCGCTGAGGTCGTGGCGCTGCAGGTCGGTTCGCGTGAATCCCGCCGCTTGCTGCGCCTGTGCGCTCGGTATGGTCAGGAGGCTGGCGGTGAACAAGGCCGTCCTCGCGAGGAGGCGCGTTGCCTTCATCAGCTTGCTGGTCATCTTGAACTCCAGGATTGGCTTGCGTCCCTGTCCGATCGCGAGCCGGCAAGCGGCCGGCCCGCATCGGAGATCGTCATGTGCTCGTTTCAGACGAGGGTGGTCGTGACATCGATGTTGCCGTGAACCGCCTTGGAGTAGGGGCAGATGCCGTGCGCGGCTTCGATCAGCTCCTGCGCAACCTCGCGCTCGACGCCGGGGACGTGGACGTTGAGGCGTGCGCTCAGGAAGAAGGCGCTGCCGGCCTGGTTCAGATCGATCTCGGCGTCGACCTCGGGCTCGCTCGCGAGCTTGACCTTGCGCTGACCGGCGGCAAGCTGGATCGCGCCGATGTAGCAGGCCGACCAGGCGGCCGCGAACAGGTTTTCCGCGGCGGGGTGCGGCTGCGGCAGCTTGACGTCGAGGAAGCCGTCGCGCGAGCGGGCGGCGCCGTTCGGGCCGGCGGTGACGTGGGTCTTTCCGGTGAGGAGAACCTTTGCATTGGCGGTCATGGCGAGCTCCTTTGGGATGAATATAGATCGTATCCGATCTAATCGTGTACGCGTTGAAATAGGCCACGGGCTTGATCGTGTCAAGCACTTCCGATTTAATCGGATGCGATTTATATTGACCGCGACATCACAACCTCCGGAGACGTCCGTGACCCGCTCCTCCAAGGCCGAGACCAAGGGCCGAAAACTCTCGAATTTTCTGTGCTTTGCGGTCTATTCGGCCAATCTGGCCTTCGGCCGCGCCTACAAGCCGATCCTGGACGCGGTCGGCCTGACCTACACCCAATACATCGCCATGGTGGCGCTGTCGGAGGCGGACGAGCAGACCGTCAGCGCGCTCGGCGAGAAGCTGTTTCTGGAATCCAACACGCTGACGCCGATCCTCAAGAAGCTCGAGCAGAGCGGCTATATCAGCCGCGCCCGCGATCCCGCCGATGAGCGGCAGGTTCGCGTGAGCCTGACGCCGGCCGGCCGACGCCTGCTCGACAAGGACATCAATGTGTCCCTGGTCGAAGCCACCGGGCTCGGCGACGAATTTCCCGTCGTGCAGAAGACCGTTGCGAGGCTGCGCGACAATCTGCTGCGCAACACGCGCGCCGATCCGAAGAAGGGCTGATCCTGCGGGCCAAATTGTAACGCGCTGTATCCGCGCGGCGCCCTTCCGCATTTTCGCCACGGCGCGACCGACAACTCCGCGCCGCTTCGGGATGACGCGGGGGAGAGATCGACTTGCGCAGACAGTTGCTGTCCATCTGCGGGATGATTGCCATGATGAGCGGGCTTTCCGCGCCATTTCCATTCGCAGCGGCGCAGCCGGCTCCATCAGATCAAGGGCCGCCGCGTCCGCAATCCGGCGGAGACCGCTCACCGGCGAGCGCGGCCGAGATCTGGGACGACAATCACGACGGCGTCTACACCTGCGACGAATGGAAGGCCTATCTCGGCCGGCTGTTCGATCGCGCCGACCGCAATCACGACGGGCGACTCACGCCCGCCGAGTTCGAAGCGGTTCGCCGCGCCGGCAGCGCGCTCGCCGATGCGGATTTCGGCTATTTCGACGAGGACCGGGACGGCAAGGTCACGCACGGGGAGTTCGTCGACAAGCCGAACGAGTTCATCCTGCAATTCGACAAGAACGGCGACTGCCGCGTCACGCCGGACGAACTGAAGCAATCCGGGTCCGATCAAAAGCGGCCGGGCGGCAGGGGCAAGCGATTCTGAACCTGATCCTGAACCTTCCCTAGCCAACGAGCTCAGGAACTGGGGGGCGAGACGCGCTCGCCCCGCTCCGATCCGATCCAGGGTGCACGGGCCCCGGCAATTTGATGCGGACAAGAAGGCCGTGCGGCGCGTTGTCGTGCAGGGACAGCTCGCCGCCATGCCCGCACACCATGGCCTGAGCGATCGAAAGGCCAAGTCCGAACCCGCTTTTCTCGTCCATGGTGCGGGCCTCGTCGCCCCGGACGAATGGCTTCAGCATTTCGGCCCGGCGATGCTCCGGAATCCCCGGACCGTCGTCCGAGACGTCGATGATGGCCTGATCGGCTGACGCGGTCAGCTTGATCTCGACTTCGCTACCGAAGCGCAGGGCGTTCTCCACCAAATTGGTCACGGTGCGGCTGATCTCGCTCGGGCGGATCAGGAGCGAAGCCCTGGTCGGGCCTTGGTAGCGCACGACGTGACCGCAATCGGAGAATTGCTCGCAGATCGTCTGCAGCAGGGCAGCGACGTTCACAAGCGTCGGCTTCGCCGCGCTGCCGCCGCTCAGGAATGACAGCACGGACTCCAGCATGGCCTGCATCTGGTCGAGGTCGTGCAGGGTCTCCGCGCGCTGGGCGTCGTTCTCGATGTATTCGGACCTGAGCCTTAGCCGGGTGATCGGCGTGCGCAGGTCGTGACTGATGGCGGCGAGCATGCGCGTGCGGTCATTCATCAGCGTGGTGATGCGTTCGCGCATGCGATTGAGCGCAACCGCTGCGGCGCGGATTTCCTCCGGGCCGGTCTCCGGAAGCGGCGCGGCGGCCTGGCTGATGCTGAAATTCTCGGCGGCGCGGGCGAACGCGGAGAGCGGCGCGCTGAGCGCGCGGCCGGCCCACACGCCGAGCAGCGTGACGCTGACGAACAGGAACAGGAATGTGCTGACCCAGAACCCGCCGAAGAAGGGCGGCATTTTCGTCGGGCCGATCGTCGCTTCGAACAGGGCTCCGTCCGGCAACCGAACCGCCGCCGGCGCGGTCTTCGAGGAAAACTCATCGACGTCGTCGACGCCAGGTGCCTCGGACGAAGCCTCATCGGACGAGCCCGGACCTGCGTCGCGCAGAGTAAGGTGCAGCCGGGGAAAGGCGCGATCGGCAGCGCGCAACAGCGTTGCGCGATCGGCCGCAGGGGCCTCGGCCAGAAGCCTGGCAACCAGCCGGAACTGATGGACCGGCCTGTCCGCGAACGATCTCGGCTTCTGGCTGACGAAATAGACCCCGATCAGCGCATGGATAAGCACCAGCGAAAGCAGGATCAGCGCGGCGATCTGGCCACTGATCCGGTGGAAGCTGAAAAGCGCGGCAATCCTGCGGGTCCAGCTCATGCGTCCTCCACATGCGGCGTGAAGATGTAGCCGCCGGTGCGCACCGTCCGGATCACCGACGATCCTTCGCTCGTATCGAGCTTGCGGCGAAGCCGGCTGACCAGCACGTCGATGCTGCGCCCGAACGGACTGGCCGGCCGGCTGCGCGTCATGGTCAAGAGGCCATCCCGCGTCAGGATCCGGCCGGGCCGCTCGCAGAACACCTGCAGCAGGTCGAACTCCGCGCTCGTCAACGGGACCTGGGCGCCGTCGGGATCGCGCAGTTCGCGCAGGCGCAGATCGATGGTCCAGTCCTGGAAGCGCAGGCGCGCGGCGCTCTGACCCGAGCGCCCGGCAAGGCCGGCCTGCGCCTGGCGGCGCAGCACGGCGTTGATCCGCGCCAGCAGCTCGCGCGGATTGAACGGCTTGGCGAGATAATCATCCGCGCCCATCTCGAGCCCGAGGATCCGGTCGAGGTCCTCGCCCTTTGCCGTGAGCATGATGATCGGGATCGTCGAATCGCCGCGCAGGCGCCGACACAGGGTTAGTCCATCCTCTCCGGGCAGCATCAGATCGAGGACGACGAGATCGAGCGAATGCCCGGCAAGGTAACGATCCATTTCCCTGCCGTTCGAGGCGGTGGCCACCAGGCAGGATTGGTCGCGCAGGTAGCGGGCAATCAAATCTCTGGTCTGCAGATCGTCCTCGACGATCAGGATCTTTGGAGTGTTTGCAAGCATGATCCGCGACTGGGTCCTCATCATAACGTCATTGGCGCGCGTTCCAGCGCGCTCAGCCACCAATTGACCAGCATACGCGTCGCTTGTGGGCGGCATTGCGCCTTTTCGTAAGCATAGTGTTTCTGAACTGTAAGCGTCGCTCGCAGCCCGAAACCTTCGGCGATCCCGGCGGCGTCGCGTCGCGCTAACAGTCCCAAACCACTGGAAATAATCCCGCAATCCTGCAGCCACACCGCAGCCATCACCATCCCGTCACAACGGGCTTGTTGTTCGCGAGGTGTGGAATGAAGACGTGGCGGGGCTTTGTCGCGGCGATCGTGCTGTCGGGCTTTTCGATCCCGGGGACACCGGTGACATGGCCATTGTTGGCTCCGGTGGCGGCCCAATCGGTTGATGCGATCACGGTCGAAGGCAACCGGAGGGTAGAGGCGGAGACCATCCGCTCCTATTTCAGGCCCGGGCCCGGTGGCCGTCTCGATCAGGCTGCCGTCGACGACGGCCTCAAGGAGCTGGTCGGGACCGGGTTGTTCCAGGACGTCAAGATCAATCAGGCGGGCGGCCGGATTCTCGTTTTGGTGATCGAGAATCCGGTGATCGACCGTGTCGCGTTCGAGGGCAACAAGAAGATCAAGGACGAGCAGCTCTCGGCCGAAATGCAGTCCAAGCCGCGGGGTACCCTGTCGCGGCCGATGGTGCAGTCGGATGCACTGCGGATCGCTGAGATTTATCGGCGCTCAGGCCGCTACGACGTGCACGTCACGCCGGAAATCATCGAACGCTCGAATAATCGCGTCGATCTCGTCTTCACCGTCGACGAGGGAGCGAAGACCGGCATCAAGACCATCGAGTTCATGGGCAATAACAGTTTCTCGGCCGCGCGCCTGAAGGACGTGATCAAGACCCACGAGACGAACCTCCTGAGCTTTCTCGGCAATGCCGACATCTACGACCCGGATCGGGTCGAGGCCGATCGTGACCTGATCCGCCGCTTCTACCTGAAGCACGGCTACGCGGACGTCCAGGTCGTGGCTGCACTCGCCGAGTATGATCCGGAGCGCAAGGGCTTTCAGGTGACGTTCAAGATCGATGAGGGGCAGCAGTACCGCGTCGCGACGGTCAGTTTCCGCTCGAACATAGCGGGCTTCGATCCGACGACGCTGCGTTCATTGTCGCGCGTCGGCGAAGGCTCGCTCTACAACTGTCTCTTATACACATCTGACGCTGCCGACGAACATGTGTATAAGAGACAGGCACTATATCGAGCGGATCGACATTCGCGGCAACGGCCGCACCCGAGACTACGTGATCCGGCGCGAGTTCGATCTCTCCGAGGGCGATGCGTATAACCGGGCGCTGGTCGATCGCGCCGAGCGGCGGCTGAAGAATCTCGACTACTTCAAGACCGTCAAGATCACCACCGAGCCCGGCTCGACGAGCGATCGCGTTGTGTTGGTCGTCGACCTGGAGGAAAAGTCGACCGGCGACTTCTCCGTGTCGGGCGGTTATTCCACGACGGACGGCGCGCTTGCCGAAGTGAGTATCTCTGAGCGAAATCTGCTCGGCCGTGGCCTGTTCGCCAAGGCAACGGTCAGCTACGGCCAGTACTCGCGCGGCCTGTCGCTGTCCTTTGTCGAGCCGTATTTGCTCGACTATCGCGTGGCGCTCGGGCTCGATGCGTATTACAAGGAGCAGCTGCCGACGGACTACACGACCTATGGCGTGAAGACGATCGGGTTCTCGCCGCGGCTCGGCCTGGCCTTGCGCGAAGACCTGACCCTCCAGCTGCGCTATTCGCTCTATCAGCAGGAAATCTCGCTCGATAGCGCCTACGCGAACTGCAACAACAATCCGTCCAACCCATCGCTCGCGTTCAATCCGACACCCGCCTACATCCAGAGTGTGCTCGGCGGCGTCGATCCCACGAACTCGGTCTCGTCAGGGCTTTATGGATATGGCTGCTATGGCGACGGAGAATCCACCTTGCCGGTGCGCAAGGAGCTGGCCGCAGGGGCGACCTGGACCTCGCAGATCGGCTACACGCTGAGCTACAACACCCTCGACAACAACAAGAACCCGACCGACGGCCTGCTGATCGACTTCAAGCAGGATTTTGCCGGCGTCGGCGGCGACGTGACATATTTGAAGAGCGCGGTCGACGCGAAATACTATACGCCGCTGGTGTCCGACCTGATCGGGCTGATCCACCTGCAGGGCGGCCTGCTCACCAAGGTCGGCGACAACGATCTGCGCATGCTGGACCATTTCCAGATGGGGCCGAATCTCGTGCGCGGCTTTGCCACCAACGGCATCGGCCCGCGCGACATCACCTATGCGAGCTTAGGTGCGGTCGGGGATGCGCTCGGCGGCACCAAATATTGGGGCGCGTCGATGGAGCTGCAGATGCCGTTCTGGTTCCTGCCCTCCGAGGTTGGGCTGAAGGGGGCTGTCTATGCGGACGCCGGCTCGCTCTGGGGTTATGAAGGCCCGACGTCGTGGGCCGCAACCGGCGAGGTGAATACGGCTGCTTGCAAATGCGGCCTCCAATACGACGATGGGAACGTGGTGCGAACCTCGGTCGGTGTCGGCCTGATCTGGGCATCGCCGTTCGGCCCGCTGCGCTTCGATTACGCCGTGCCGATCACGAAGGGCAAATACGATATCGTGCAGGAGTTCCGGTTCGGAGGCGGGACGTCGTTCTGAGGTGACAATCGTCGTGCCTGCGGCGCGCGTCCTCGCCGGCGCCGACCTGGCGCGATATTTGCCATGCCGTCCTGCCGCTTGCGGTATCAGGCGAAGCGGGGCAGGCTGCATTGGTTCAATTTCGATCCGAGGCAATCCATGTCACGCGTGTCAATCAAGACCAAGGACGACCTGCCGGGCGAGCTCAAGCCGCTGTGGGACAAGATGACCACCTATGGCGCGTTCGAGAACCAGGCCGGCGTCATGGCGCAGCGCCCGCCGATCTTCAAGCACATGTGGTCGCTGCTGGTGGATCTCGCCGACGAGGCGGTGGTCTCGAAGCGGCATCTCGAGCTCGCGCTGGTGACGGTCTCGCTGCTCAACAAGTGCGACTATTGCGTGTCGCACCATGCGCCGAAGCTCGCGATCCAGGGGGTGTCGGAGGCGGGTGCCGAACGGCTGCTCGACTATCAGGATCATCCCGAGCTCGATGTGCTCGACAAGCTCGTGGTCGAATATGCGATCGCCGTCACCAACAACTGGAACAAGACCCGCGACGAGATCTTCGCACGCCTGCGCGAACATTTCTCGGAAGCGCAGATCGTCGAGCTGACCTGGCGGATCGCGCTGTGCGGCGCCTTCAACCGCTTCAACGACATCTTGCAGCTCGACGTGGAGCAGGGCGTTCCGCATCGCGAGGCCGCGGAGTGACGGTTTGATCAGGCCGTCGGTGTGACGCAGCCGCCGAGCGTCGTGAGCACGAAATCGGCGCGCTCTGCGGGCGATGTCTTCGGCAGGCCGATGACGTCGTAGCCGAGCGTCGGCAGCGTCTCCATCAGCCGCCGATGCTCCGCCACCGCCATCTCGAAGCCGTGCCGACGCTCGGAATCGGTGACGTAGATCTCGGGCCACGGCGGCGTCATGAACACGCGCCGGTGGTAGCGATGTGCGGCGCAGATCGGGTGCAGCACCGGCTCGCCTGTCAATGCCTGTAGCGCCGACGCCGCGTCGACGACGCCGCGATCGAAGAACACCCATCCGGAATGGGCCTTGGCCATCTCGACATCTTGCAGTGCGACGTCAACGGCGCGACGCAGGAAGGCCGTTGCATCGACCCACGGCAGGGCCTTGCCGCCGGACGCAAGCTCATCGGCGATGATGCGGCGGCCGGGCTCCGCGACGACCGGATAGCCGCGGGCGCGCAGTTCGGTGAGCAAGGTCGATTTTCCGCCGCCGGAGCAGCCGGAGATCAGGACGAAGCGGTTTTGCAAAGGGCGTCCTTTCGTCGATCGTCACACCGCATGATCGAGCACGCCGCGAACGCGGGTCGCTCGATAGACCAGAAATCTTGAGGAGGAAGGAGCGCGGAAATATCTCGACGCGCGGAGTGAGCATAGCCTCGAATGTGACGCAAATGGGGGCGCGCTTGACGAATTCTTCAGTGCCACGCCGATAAGATCGATCAAACTGGATGCTTCCTGTCTGAAGGAAAGACGCACATGGCATCACGCTCGATCACCTGCATGACGCTCGCGCTTCTGCTCTGCGGTGCGGCGCTTCAGTCGGCGCGCGCCGCTGAACCCGGCGAAGCGATCCGGGTCGGCGCGGTGCTGCCGTTTTCCGGCGGGGTCGAGCTTTATGGCCAGCAGGCGAAACTTGGGCTCGATCTCGCCGCCAGGGACATCAACGCGGCGGGCGGCATTCTGGGCCGGCCGGTCGAGGTTATCTATGTCGACGACAAGACACGGCCGGGTTCGGCCGCTGAGGCGATGCGCTCGCTGGTCGAAAAGCAGAACGTGCTGGCGACGGTCGGTCCGATCACGTCGCAAAACCTGAATGCGCTGGTGCCGATTGCCGAGAGCTCGAAGACGCCGCTGCTCTACGCCACCAATTACGAGGGCGGCAAATGCAGCCGCTATCTGTTTTCGTTCGGCGCGGTGCCGAACCAGGAGCTCGGCCAGCTGCTGCCCTACATGACCCGGACGTTCGGCAACACCTACTTCCTGCTCGGCGCCGACCGGGTTTGGCCGCATCAGATGTTCGGCATCGCGCAGCCCCTGATCGAGAAGCTCGGCGGCAAGGTTGTCGCGACGAAATACACGCTGGGGACCGAGACCGACTTTTCGCCGCTGATCAAGGAGATCGCGGCGAGCAAGGCCAAGGTGCTGTTGTTCGCGCTGAAGGGCGACGGGATGGATTTCATCCGGCAGGCCGACGAAGCCGGATTGCTAAAGGAAATCACCGTCGCTTTCCTCGGACTGTCCGAGGTCGATCTCGGCATCTTCCGCGGCAAGGGACAGAACATGGTGACGGTGGTGCCGGCGGTCGCGGCGAGCGAGGATCCTGCCGTCAAGGCGTTCGTCGCGAAGGCCCGCGCCGCCGCAGAGCCGGGTGTCGCGGTGTCGAACTATGTGATCACGCATTACAACACGCTGATTGCGCTGAAGGCGGCGGCCGAGAAGGCCGGCAAGCTCGACAAGGGGGCGATCATCGACGCGATGGCGGGCCTCGCCGTTCCGTCGCCGACCGGCCCTGTCACGCTCGGTCAGGATCATCACGCGGCGATGAACATGTTCATCGCCAAGACGCAAGGTTCCGAGCTTGTGCAGGTCCGTGCGCTCGGCGAGATCGCGCCGGAGCCGGGGTGCAGTCTGGCTGGCCGCTGACCAATATCTCGGTAGCCACGCTAGACGCCATGCTCGCAAAAAAGTGAGCTGGCGCGCTCGTCAGCTGTCGGTTTCGCGTCGTCCCGCTCGTCTTCCAGACAGAATGAGCTGCATGGGAGTTCCGGAATGAGCAATTTGACCTATCGCTGGGTGATCGTCGCGGCCGGTGGCCTGCTCGGCTGCGTCGCGATCGGCGGCATGTTTTCGCTGCCGGTGTTCCTCCAGCCCATGGCGCGCGAGACCGGCTGGTCGGTGACCGGCATCTCCAGCGCGATGACGATCGGCTTCCTCGCGATGGCCTTCACCAGCATGATCTGGGGCACGCTGTCCGACCGGTTCGGGCCGCTCCCGGTGGTGCTGACCGGATCGGTCGTGCTGGCGGCAAGCCTCGCGCTGGCCAGCCAGGCGACATCGCTGCTGGCCTTTCAGTTCGTGTTCGGCGCGCTGGTCGGCGCGGCCACGGCGGCGATCTTCGCCCCGATGATGGCCTGCGTCACCGGCTGGTTCGACACCCATCGCAGCCTCGCCGTCTCGCTGGTGTCGGCCGGCATGGGCATGGCGCCGATGACGATGTCGCCGCTCGCGGCCTGGCTGATCTCCCACCACGACTGGCGCACCGCGATGCTGATCGTCTCGGGCGTGGTCGGCGCGATCATGATCCCGGTCTCGTTCCTGGTGCGCCGTCCGCCGGCGCTGCAGGGCGACCACGTTGAAGCGGTCACCGAGAACGGCGAACCGCCGATGTCGCTGGCGCAGGCGCTGCGCTCGCCGCAATTCATCATCCTGATCGCGACCAATTTCTTCTGCTGCGCCACCCATTCGGGCCCGATCATCCATACCGTGAGTTACGCGGTCACTTGCGGCATTCCGATGGTTGCTGCGGTGACGATCTACAGCGTCGAAGGGCTCGCCGGGATGGGCGGCCGCATCGCCTTCGGCCTGCTCGGCGACCGCTTCGGCGCCAAGCGCGTGCTGGTGCTCGGCCTGCTGGCGCAGGCGTTCGGCGCGCTCGGCTACGTCTTCGTGCGCGAGCTCGCCGCATTCTACGCGGTCGCGGCGATCTTCGGCTTCATCTATGCCGGCACCATGCCGCTGTATTCCGTGCTGATCCGCGAGAATTTTCCGCTGCGGATGATGGGCACGGTAATTGGCGGCACCGCGATGGCCGGCAGCCTCGGCATGGCGACCGGTCCGTTGGCCGGCGGCCTGATCTACGACACCTTTGCGGGCTACACGTGGCTCTATGTCGGCTCCTGGGCGGTCGGCATCGGCGCGTTCCTGATCATGATGACCTTCCGCCCGATGCCGGCGGCGCGGCCCGTGGCGGTGCCGGCGCCGGCATGAGGTTTGACCTAGGTCATGCAGCGCGCCGCTCGGACAGACGCATTGTTCTTGCCGAGCGGCGGGCAAAGGGGCAACGTTGTGGCGTCATGCATCGGTCGGGCGTCCACGGCTGAATGCCATGATTGTTGGCACCACGCCAGACGCATGAGAGCCCACTATGTACCGTGATCTCCAATGGTCCCCGGCCGAAAAGAAGATTGCGCGCAAGGCCTATGATTCTGCGGTGGAGTGTGCACTCGCCAAGGTGATGGTCGAATTCAAGAGCAGGGCCGTTGCGGCAGCGACGCCGTCGGAGATGTGGGAAGTTGGCGCCTATCTGCACCAGCAAAGGAGGGAGCTCGATGAGATGTTCGACTATCGATACTCGCAGCTTCCGCTTGTCTTCGCGCGGCTCATCCGAGAACAGCATCTCGACGAGGCGCTGCTCGCGGGTTTGTCGGACGAGAAGCGCCAGATGATCCGCTCTATTCTTTCTCTGGCCGGAAGGTGATCGCAAATCGCTTCACGCGCGGCTGCGCTTCGGCCGCCGGATGGCACGCACCTTGTTGTTGGCGGAGCCGCTTCCGCAGAAGAAGCGGTCGCCGCCGTCGGACTCCAGCCCGGAGATGAACGTGCCCTGCGGCATCTCCAGCTTTTCCATGACTTCACCGGTCTGCGGGTCGATGCGTCGCACGTCGCTTTCATCGCCTTCCCAGGTGCCGTGCCAGAGTTCGCCATCGACCCAGGAGACGCCGGTGACGAACCGGTTGCTTTCGATGGTGCGCAGAACCTTGCCGGTCTCCGGATCGATCTGAACGATGGTGCGATCGCGATACTGGCCGACCCACAGCGAGCCCTCGGCCCAGGCGAGACCCGAGTCGCGGCCGCCGCCGGGCGAGGGGATGGTGGACACTACGCGCCCGCTGTTCGGCTCGATCTTCAGAATGCGGTCCTCGGCGATCTGATAGAGGTGCTTGCCGTCGAAGGCAGTGCCGGCATGGGCCGCGATATCGAGGGTGCGCGTGGTATTGCCGCTGTCGGGATCGAAGGCCACCAGGCGATCGCCGGCCGCGAACCAGACCTGCTCGCCGTCGAAGCTGACGCCGCCGACGTTCTCGACGCCGTCGAAGGGACCGTATTCCCGGATGATCTCGGCCGTGGCCTTTTTCATGCTGCGCTCCTGTCGCCTCGAGCTTCGGTTCTGATTGAATCAGAATCGAGGCTCCGGATTTCCTGTTTTGACGCGTTTTCTTCACGCGAACCGGCATCCGCTTCGCTCGAAAACGCTCTGATGTCGCCCTGATGCTAGCCATTCGGCAGCGGGGCAGGGAGTAACAACGTCGTCGTGAATCCCGGTACCGGCGGGGTCATCCAGCGCCGGGCGCGGGCACGGCCGACCGACTGCACCTTGCCGGTAGCGGCCAATGTGTCGAGCGCACGCTGCACGGTGCGCTGGCTCGCCCCCAGCGCGACCGACAGCGCCGAGCTCGACCAGGCCTCGCCGTCAGCGAGAAAGGCCAGCACCGCCGCATGCTCCTCCTCGACCGGCAGCGCCAAAACGCTCACCTCGCGCCGGCCATGCGGCTGGAGCACAAAGCCGTCCGGCGTCGCGCTGAGATCGGCCAGCGGCCGCAGCGCTCGGCGCAGCCGTCCGATCTCGACCCGCAGCCGCGCCCGGTGTGATTCATCGGCGTGCTTGCCGCGAAACGCCCGCGCGATCAGCGTGCCGCGGGACACGTCCTGCGGCCACGCTTCGCCCAGCGCGCGGGCGAGCGCGAACAGCACCGGCCGTCGGGTCAGCGAGACCGTCGTGCCGATATCGCGCACTACATAGCGGCAGGCATCGACGACGAGCGCCTTCGACGCCATCAGGGCTTCGACCTCCTCGAGCAGCAGCGGCCGCTCGCTGCCGCGCGCGATCAGGCGCGCCGCGGGCGTGGCGAGCATGCGCGCGGTGCTCTCGACCTCGGCCGCGAGCTCGGCGATGCCGGCGCGGCGCGCGGCGTCCCTTGCGCGGGCCAGCGCTTCGCGTGCCGGCTTGGTCCGCAGCCGCCGCATCGCGATTCCGGCGACGACCAGTTCATGGCCGACCCGCAGCGCCGGCGGGAACGGCGCCGGGTCGAGGCCAGCAAGCATGCGCTCGGCGGCATCGAGGCTCCCGATCAGCAGCAGGCGGCGGATTTCGAGATAGCCGGCATGGGCGGCGTTGAGTGCATCGCCGCGTGTCGCGAGCGTTGCGCGCGCCGCGGCGAGGCTCTTGCCGGGAAAGGAAAGGTCGCGCGACACCAGCGCGATCTCGGCCTCCACCACCACGCAGCGCGCCCGCGCGACGGCTTCGCGCGGGCCGAATGCGCGGCCGGCGCGCCGCAACAGCTCCTTGGCGCGGGCGAAATCGCCGAGCCGGGCCATCGCGATGCCGCGCAGCGCCAGCGCCGGCGCATCGTCGCGCAGGGCCACCCGTTTCAGTGCGCCGAGGGGATCACCCGCCGCGAGCGCGCGCGCCGCAGCCGTTATCAGCGAGTCCATTCGAATCCCGACACACTTGTCACTCTCACCCTCCGAGGCCCGGTCCTAACCTAGCACATGACGACATGGATCATCTCCAGAGAGATCGAACGATGACCGGTATTGAAACACGCGAAGATTGGGTGAGGAGGCGGCTCAGCGGACGCGGGCCCATCGTGGCGCGCTTTCTGTCGCTGGCGGCGGCGCCGACCTTCGCCGTGATGGCGCTGATTGCCGCGATGGCGCCGGCCGACATGATCTGCAGCGCGATGCAGAGGCCGCTGTCATTGCAGGGCATGGTCCCGATGTACGCGCTGATGAGCGCATTTCATCTGGCGCCATGGCTGCGCCTGTTCAGATGACCGGCTCACCCTTCCGGCAAAGTGAAGACCGCGCATGGCCGCGCGATGCCGCGCAATTCATGACTGCCGAGCGCGACCAGTGGCGTCTCGGTCTCGGCGGCGAGGGCGCCCGAAACCAGCACGGGCTGCTCCAGCGGCTTGCACAGCCCTTCGAGCCGGCTCACCAGATTGACCGCGGCACCGATCGCGGTGAAGTCGAGGCGGTCGGCGGCGCCGATATTGCCCCAGTGCACCTCGCCGAGATGCAGCGCCGCGCCGAATGGCAACGGCGGCAAGCCCTGCTTGCGTCGCTCTACGTCGAGATGGGCCATGCCGACGCGCGCCGCCGACACCGCGCGCAATGCCGCCTCGGATGCGCTGCGCGCGCTGGTCGTGACCGGAAAGATCGCAAGCAGGCCGTCGCCGATGAATTTCAGCACCTCGCCGCCGAAGGCGTGGATGGCGCCGGCGATGCGGTCGAACCAGGCATCGAGCGCCGCGATCACCTCGGCAGGCGGATGGCTTTCCGACAGCGCGGTGAAGCCGCGGAGGTCGGCGAACAGCAGTGCTGCCCGGATAGTTTCGCCGGTGTTGCGCCGCAATGGCGATGCCAGCACGCGCGCCGCGCTGCGCCGGCCGAGATAGGCCTCCAGCGCCGCCGTCAGTGTCGCGCGCGCCGCGAGCGCGGCGAGCGGCGCGGCCATGAACCGCGCCGCCTCGCGCAATTGGTCCGCCTCGGCAGGTGTGAACGCGCGTGTCCCGATCCAGCCGAGGGTCGGGCCATCCGGCCGCGTTCCGATCGTGCCCTCGTGGATCGGGCCGGGCGCGAGAGTTCCGAGCCAGCGCCGGCCGGCGTTGCCGGATCCCACCATATCGGGCATCGCAAAAGGTTGTTCCGGCGCGAATCCGAGCGCTTCGATGACCTCGCCATTGTCGGCACGCCACAGCCAGGTTCGTCTTGCAATCAGGGGGTGCGGAACCTCGAGCGTCAGAGCGCCGCCGGCAAGCGGCAGGCCATCCGTGATAAGATGGCTACCGAGGTCCGCCAACAACCGGTTGGCGCCCGCGGTCTCGGCGGCGGCGTCGACCAGCCAGCTCAACGTCGAGGACAATTGCATCACGCCATCATGGGGTTGACGCACCACTCTTGTCACGAATTATCCCTGAGCACCGACCGTCAATGGAGCATGGATCGATGACTGAAGCCTTCATCGTTCAACGCGAGATCCAGATCGCAGCCCCGGCTGCAACCGTGTTCGCCTTCCTGACCGATCCGCAGAAGATCGTGAGCTGGATGGGGCTGGAAGCTGCGACCGAGACGCATCCCGGGGGCCTCTACTTCCTCAAGGGGCTCGGCAGCGATCGCAGCCGCGCCGCGCGCGGCGCGTTCCGCGAGGTCGTGCCGGTGCATCGTCTGGCCTACAGCTTCGGCTGGGAGGGCAGCGAGGAAGTGCCGCCGGGATCGAGCCTGATCGAGATCGACCTGATGGAGCAGGACAACGGCACGCTGCTCCGCATGACTCATAGCGGCCTGCCGAACGCCGCGCAGTGCGAGAGCCACGACAAGGGTTGGGCACACTATATGAGCCGGCTCTCGCACGCGGCCGCCGGTCGGGATCCCGGCCCCGACCACGGTCCCGCCAATCGCCATTGACGTCGCGTCATGTCGGCCATTTCGAGCCGAGGATGATCGAGCAGAAGTTCATCCTGGTGTAGTTCATGTCCTTCAGCGCCAGCACGTCGGCCTTGACGTTGCCGAATGTCGTCAGCGGCTTCTTGATGGTGCTGGCGGCGAAATGATCGATGATGTTCTCCTTGAAGTTCGCCTCGCGCGGATGGTGCGCGCAGACGTGGTCGCGGTGCTCGTGCGAGAAATCGTCGTAGGCGATGCCGAGCACGTCCATCTCGACGCCGGCGGTGACCAGCGCAATGGTCGGACGCATATGCTCGGGGACACCGGGCGTGGTGTGCAGGGCGATTGAGGTCCAGACGTCCTCGACGTCGCGCTCCGGAACGCCATAGCTCTTGAGGAAGTCGCGCGCGGCGTTGGCGCCGTCGACCTCGAAGCGCAGATTGGGGCTCGCATGAGCGGCGGTGAGGCCCATGTCGTGAAACATGGCGCCGATATAGAGCAGCTCGGGATCGAATTTCAGCCTGTGGCGGTTGCCGGTCAGCGCGCCCCAGAAAAACACGCGGCGGCTGTGATTGTAGAGCAGGTCGTCCTCGGTATCGCGCACCAGCTGGGTGGCGGCGCGGGCCATCGCGCTGTCGGGTACGCGGATGCCGGCGATGATCTCGGTCATTTCAAGACGCTCCTTGATGTGGCAAGACGATGCTGTGGCGTGCGAACACGCGAGCCCGGCGCTCGTCTCTGCGGTGTGTGCGGATCGCCGGGTGGCGCGATCCGTGGTGTGTTTGTCGCCGGTTTTGGCCCGATCCCGCAACGATCGCGCGCCGCCGGATCGGGCCAACCAGACGTCGTTTCGCGCCAGCGGGCAGGGAGAAGGTATGGCGGTTCAGAGGGTCGCGATCGCGATTCACGAAGGGGTTCAGGCGCTCGACGTCGCGGGTCCCGTCGACGTGTTCGCGGAGACGAACGGCTTTGTGCCGGCGGGCGATGGCTATGAGACCGTGCTGGTCGGGGCCGGCTGCGAACCGCTGCGCGCGTCGAACGGCATGAAGATATCGGCCGACCTCAGCTTCGCCGAGGCACAGGAGAAGGTCGATATCCTGCTCGTCGCCGGCGGGCCGGCATTGCCCGACGCCGCGCCGGACCCCGAACTGACGCGGTGGCTGCGCGGGGCGCCCGCGCGCGCCGCGCTCTACGGTTCGATCTGCACCGGCGCCTTCGCGCTCGGCCATGCCGGGCTGCTCGACGGCCACAAGGTGACGACGCATTGGCAGAATGCGCAGCGGCTGGCGGCGCGCTTTCCAGCGGCCGAGGTGATCTTCGACCGCATCTACATTCGCGACGGACATCTGATGACCTCGGCCGGCGTGACCGCGGGGATCGATCTCGGGCTCGCGCTGGTCGCCGAGCGGCACGGGCCGCAGGTTGCGGTCGCGGTGGCCAAGCGGCTGGTCGTGGTGGCGCAGCGCCAGGGCGGGCAGTCGCAATTCAGTCCCTATCTCACCGCGCCGGTCGATGAGGATTCGCCGATTGCGCGCGCGCAGGCGCATGTCATGCAGCATGTCGGCGAGCGTCACACGCTGCTGTCGCTGGCGGAGGCCGTCGGCATGAGCGTGCGGAATTTCGGCCGCGCCTTTGCGCAGGAGACCGGCATCACGCCGCACGAATTCGTCGAGCGGGCGCGGGTCGACGCCGCGCGCCGGCTGCTCGAGGGCTCAGACCGGCCGCTGAAGGCGGTTGCTTTCGACTGCGGCTTCGGCTCGGCCGACCGGATGCGGATCGTGTTCAGCGAGCGGCTCGGCGTGTCCCCCGCGCAGTACCGCGCGAGTTTTCGCAAATTGTGACGCCGTTCATGACGCCGGCGCTTCATTAGGGATAGGATCGACGGCGCCGCCGTTTCCCGCCGCACATGTTCTCCCGCGAGGCCGCCATGGACGCGCTCACGCTCTTCATCATCCGTCACGCCGAAAAGCCTGATGATGGCTGGCCGGGGCCCGGCTTCGCCGCGGACGGTGTGTCCGATACCGAGTCGCTTGTCCTCCGCGGCTGGCAGCGCGCCGGCGCTTGGGCTGCATTGTTTGGCACCGACCTCGCCAAGGGCGACTATGCCAAGCCTGACGCGATCTATGCCGCGACGCCCGGCACCACGCCCAACCGGGGCCCGAGCAGCCGTCCCGCCGAGACGATCTCGGCGCTGGCGGCGCGTCTTGGCGCGACGCCCAACGAAGATTTCGGCAAAGGTCATGAACCGGCGCTGATCAAGGCGCTGCTGGCGCTCAATGGCGTCGTGCTGCTGTGCTGGGAGCACAAGGCTATCATCGCCGACGTCCTTCCGTTGATACCAGTCAGCAGGGGCAAGCCGCCCACCAAATGGGACGCCAGCCGGTTCGACGTCGTGCTGCGCTTCCATCGCGCCAAGGGCGAAGACAAGTTCACCTTCAAGGAGCTGTTTCCGAAATTGCTGTCGGGCGATTCCGACAAGCCGCTGGACGGCTAAATAGCGTCGCAGCTTGGCCGATCAGCCGAGCCCGAGCGCCTTGCGCGACTTCCGCGTCAGCTTTTCGACGATGAGCGCATGCGCTTGGTCGAGATAGGCCTTGAGCTCCGCATCGGGCAGGGCGTCGTTCCTCACCAGTTGCACCCATGTGGCGCGCGCCAGATACGGCGCGGGCCGCGCCAGGCTCTGCTCGATCAGCAGTTGGTAGGCCATGTTCGAGGTCTTGAACATGAAGCCGCCGGTGCTCTCGATGTAGCCGCCGGCCAGCGCGAACATCTTGCCGCCGACCTTGAACACCGACGTGCCTTCCCATTGCACCACCTTGGTGGCGGCGGGCAGGCGCAGGCAATGGGCTTCGAAGGTCTTGGGACGCATGAGTCGCAGGGCTGGAAGGCGTTCAAAGCCATAGGCCAGCCGCATGAAGGTCGGCAAGCCCCGGACTGAGCCCGGCCAGCCCTCGGCCAGCACCAGCCGCCGCTTCGTCCCCGACGTCTCACGAAAACGTGGGTTGCCCCGTTGCATCTGTAGATATATCGTAAGATATGTTTTCAGTAAGGAGCGCACAAATGAGACGATCGATGTTTCGCGACCGGGACGACGACGGATTCCGGTTTGGGTTTTTCGCCATGGGCCGGCACGGCAGGGGCGGCCACCGCTTTGGCCGCGGCGGCCATGGCTTTTTCGGGCGAGGTGGCGGCGGTGACTTTCCGGGATCGCGGCGGCTTTCGTCGCAGGATCTGCAACTGGTCATCCTCGCGCTGCTCGGCGAGCAGCCGGCACACGGCTACGAGCTGATCAAGCGGATCGAAGAGCGGTCGGACGGCTTCTACAGCCCGAGCCCGGGCGTGATCTATCCGGCGCTGACATTCCTCGAGGAGATCGGCCATGCCAGCGTCACCCAGGACGCGGCGCGCAAGCTCTACAGCATCACCGAGCAGGGCAGGGCGTATCTCGCCGAGAACCGCGCGACCGCAGACACCATTCTCGAGGCGCTGTCGCGGATCGGCCGCCGCATGGAGGAAGTGCGCGAAGCCTTCGCCGGCGTGAGCGATCTCGATGGCGAGGCGTCCGACGAGGTGCACCGCGCCCGTCACGCGCTGAAGAGCGCGCTGCGCCAGAAGCGCGGCTGCGATGCCGCCGAGGCGCGGCGGATCGCAAAGATCCTCGACCGCGCGGCCGCCGAGATCCTGCAGCAATGACGCCGTCGCAGCAAAGGAGACCCTTCATGTACAACGCCGAACCGCACAGCGCGATCCGTGATGCGCGCGTCACGGCCGTCATCGAGCGCCTGCAGACCACCCGCCGGGCGCCGGTGCGCGGCAACCCGATGCAGAGCGGCAGCCGCGACCCGCACGACTATGTCGAGCAGGGATTCTCGATCCACCCGGAGCAGGGCGAGCTGATCTATCTGTTGTGCCGCGGCTTGCGCGCCAAACGCGTCGCCGAGTTCGCGACCTCGGTCGGAATGTCGACGCTCTATTTCGCCGCCGCGATGCGCGACAATGGCGGCGGCACCGTGATCGGGTCGGAGATCGTGCCGGCCAAGGTCGCAGCGGCGAAGCGCAATCTCGCAGACGCCGGCCTTGCCGATTACGCCGACATCCGCGAGGGCGATGCGCGCAAGACGCTGCGCGATCTCGGCGGTCCCGTCGACTTCATCCTGATCGACGGCTGGCCGGGCGACAAGGGGCCGACGCTGGCGCGTCAGGTGATCGAGATCGTCGCGCCGCAGCTGCGCGTCGGCGGCTATGTCATGAACGACAATGCCGAGGCGGATTTCCTGGAGTTCGTGCGCGATCCCGACAATGGCTTCGTGTCGATCACGCTGCCGCTCAAGGGTGGCACCGAGCTCTCCCTGAAGGTGGCGTAGCGGGGGTTCGCCTGCTGGCGTGATTGTGAGCCGCAACCACAACACGCCATGCTGGATTTTGCCGGCGCTTCTTGCTCTGCTCCAAAAAAAATCAGGAGCGAAGCGCCGCATGTCCGAAGCCCCGCCGATTCATCCGCTCGATCGCCCAATCTGGAGCGCGCTGACCACGAGACAACGCGAGCTGGCGGAAGGCGGCGCTGACGCGCGCCGCTTTCCTCTCGCGATCGCACCCTTCGCCGACATGGTCGACATGTCGCCAAAGAGCTTTGCCGCGCTCGGTGCGCTGCTGGCGGGACCTGAGATCGCGGTGCTGTTCACGCCCGATCCTGTCCCGGTGCCGCCGGAGTTCAAGGTGCTGCTGGCCGAGACCGGCGAGCAGATGATCGGCGCGCCCCCTGACCATTCTGTGCCCGGCGTCGAGATCGTCACGCTCGGCGCTGCCGACGTTCCCGCGATGATGGCGTTGACGGAGCTGACAAAGCCCGGACCGTTCAGTGCGCGGACGCATGAGCTCGGCAACTTTTTCGGCATCCGCATCAATGGCGAACTGGTCGCGATGACCGGCGAACGGATGAAGCCGGGGAACTACACCGAGATGACCGCCGTCTGCGTGCATCCGGAGCATCGCGGCCGCGGCTACGCGCAGGCGCTGCTGTCGGCGGTCGCCCGCCAGATCGTGGCGCGCGACGAAATTCCATTCCTGCACGTCTTCACCAGCAACGTCTCGGCGATCGCGCTCTATCGCCGCCAGGGCATGGAGATCCGCCGCCGCCTGCACATCACGGTGTTGCAGAAACAGGGATAGGGATGCTCGGCAAACTGGGTTGAGGGAAATCCCTCATTCCTCATCGCCGATCTCGTGCTTACCTTTGCCGGATCGCAACACGATGAGAGAGGATATCTCGATGTCCGAGCAATCCCAGGACAAGCGTCCCGTAGCCGATCCGGCGGAGAACAACGCTTTCTTTCCGTCGCCTTTCTCGCTTGGGCAATTCACCTCGGCCAAGTCGGATCTCTCCGGCGCGGACTATCCCAACGCCTACAGGGGTGGCCGCTGGAAAATTCTGATGATCGCCGCGGACGAGCGCTATCTGCTGTTGCAGAACGGAACGATGTTCTCGACCGGCAACCATCCCGTCGAGACCTTGTTGCCGATGTATCACCTCGACAAGGCGGGCTTCGAATTCGACATCGCGACCGTGTCGGGCAATCCCGTCAAATTCGAGCTCTGGGCGTTTCCGAAGGAGGACGACGCGGTCAAGAGCATCTACCAGAAATATCTCGCCAGGCTGAAGCAGCCACTGAAGCTCTCCGACGTGATCGAAAAAAAGCTCGGCAAGGATTCCGACTATATCGCGGTGTTCATTCCCGGCGGCCATGGTGCGCTGATCGGCTTGCCCGAAAGCACCGACGTGAAGGCCACCCTGAAATGGGCGCTCGACAACGACAAGCACATCATCTCGCTTTGCCATGGCCCGGCGGCGCTGCTGGCGTCCGCGGTCGGCGAAGCCAAGGGCAACTATCCCTTCAAGGGCTACAAGATCTGTGCATTTCCCGACGCCATCGATCGGACGACGCCTGATATCGGCTACATGCCGGGCGCGCTGACCTGGGCCTTCGGCGAACAGTTGCAGGCGCTCGGCGTCGAGATCCTGAACAAGGACATCACCGGCAAGACCCATCAGGATCGCAAGCTGATCACCGGTGACAGCCCGTTCGCCGCCAACAATGTCGGCAAGGCGGCCGCAAAGGCTCTGCTCGATACGCTCGGCGGGCGCTGAGCGGTCGGCGGCTCGACCTCCGGGCGGCGCGAACCTCGCCGCGCCTCCGGCGGCGGGCCAATGTCGCGCGCCTTGCAGGCCGACCTCGCTTGAGGGAAAATCCTCAACGCGCTGGGCCGCGCCTCCGGCCTCCCGCAAGACACGATGGCACCGCATGGACCGCTACATCGAAGCCGTGGTTGCGATCGAGGGTAGCGGAAGTTTGCCCGCGATCCAGGCGGCGGTGCGGTCTGCGAGCGTTCCGCTCGGCTACGACCGGTTCGTGATGTTCTCGGCGTCGCCGGCACGTGATGACCTGGTTGACCGGATCTACTGGGTCGAAGGCGACTGGTTCGGAAGGGGCGTGACGGTCGATGCCGAAACCTATGTCCGGCATTGCCCGGTGACGCGCAATTTTCTCAATGTGGACGAGGCGTTTTTCTGGACCAAGGTGATGTCGGCGCGCGGAGAGAAGTACCGTGTGGTGCGCACGCCGCGCGGGCCCGGTTTCCACGGACTGCAGGTTCCGGTGTTCGGGCGCACCGGCCTTGAAGGCGCGATGAGCTTCGCCGGGACGCGGATCGATGCGTCACCGCGGACGCGTGCGGCGCAGCGGCCTTCCGCGCCGCCCGCGGGCTGATGGAAGCGCACGAGCCGAACGGTGCGTCGAGCCTGTCGCCGCGCGAGCGCGAGGTGCTGCGCTGGATCTCCGCCGGACGGCGCCAGGCCGACATCGCGGCATCGCTCGGCCTGTCGGAACGCACGGTCGAGAACCATTTGCGGCGCGCGCGGCTTCGGCTCGGTGTCGCCACGACCGCGCAAGCCATCCGGCTCGCGATCCGCAGCGGCGAGATCGAGGACTGAGACGCTTGCGGTCGGCCGCCACAGAGCCCGGCGAGCGATCGCTGCGGCTCAATGTCTCTTCGCCGTCTTCGCCCTGACCTTCGGCGTATGCGTTCCCGCAGCGATCCGCGTCAACGCGTCCGCGAACGCGCGTGCGGCGGGACCGAGCGGTTCATCGAGCCGGTGGGCGAGATAGGCCTCCATTGCAAGCGCGGCGTTGCGGCCGAGCGCGCCGGTTTCGACCCGCACAAGGCGGCGCTCCTTCAGGTCGCGCGCCACCTGCCAGAGCGGCAGCCGGCCCCAGCCGAGCCCGGCCAGGATCATGGCGTGCTTGGTGTCCTGATTGCTCACTCTGCAAATCTGCGGCGAGAGCACGCCGAAGCTGCGGCCTTCCGACAGCGGGGTTGGATCCGACAGCACGATCTGCAGATGATCGGCGAGATCCGCCACGCTCTTGCGGCCGCGGCGCGCGAGCGGATGGCTTGCGGAGGCGACGGCGACGATCTGCACCGCGCAGATCGCATCGAGCGCGAGGCGGGGATCGCGAAAATCCTCACCGACCGTGACCGCGAGCGCGCTGCGCCGTTCGGTCAAGCCGGTGATCGGACCGCCCATCGGTTCGACCGCGAGCCGCACGCTGACGGACGGATAGGCCGCCCGCATTTCCGTCAGCGCCGCGCCGACCGCGGCGATCGGAAACAGCGTGTCGACGACGAGCGAGAGTTCCGATTCCACCCCGTCGCCCAGGCCGCGCGCCCGGGCCCGCATCGCGTCGACACGGAGCAGCAGATCGCGCGCGTTGCCCAGCAGTGCCGTGCCCTCGGCCGTCAGCGCCGGGCGATGGCTGGAGCGGTCGAACAGCGTGAGGCCGAGCTCGGCCTCGAGGTTGGCGATGGCATGGCTGACCGCGGATTGCACCCGCGCCAGCTTGGCCGCGGCGGCGCGAAAGCTGCCGCTCTCGGCGATGGCGACAAAGGTGCGGATCTGATCGAGCGTGAGGTTATCGAGCATGATCTATGAAATCGATCAATTGGATGCAAAACTATCACTCCTGTCGATGGTCGGGAAACGCTATCTCTATGCCCTGAGCCAGGGGCGGAGTGGACGCATGACGATCGAGACGGCCGTGATGCAGCCGAGCGAGGCGAAGCGATGGGCCACGGTCGCCATCGTGATCGGTTGCGGTATCGGCGCGGCGCTGCAGGTCGGCAAGGTTCCGATTGCCGCCTCGATGCTGCAACAGAGCCTCGGCATCGACCTTGCCACGGTCGGAACGATCGCCGGCATCTTTGCGGTCCTGGGGCTTGTCGGCAGCGTGCCGGCGGGCGTGGTGATCGCCGCGGTTGGCGCGCGCAGGGTGCTGCTGTGCGGCCTTGCGGCCATCACGCTGGGGGCGGCCTCGGGCGCGCTCGCGCCACAGCTCGCGGTGCTATTGGCATCGCGCCTGCTGGAAGGGCTCGGCTTCCTGCTGGTGATGGTCGCGGCTCCTGCGTTGCTCGATCGTGTCGTCGATGTCAGCGCGCGTGACGTCACCATGGCGGTGTGGAGCTGCGTGATGCCGTTCGGGATCGCGCTGGCGCTGGTCGCCGGCCCGATCTTCGATGGCTGGCGCGCGATCTGGTGGGCCAGCGCTGCCTTTGTCGCTGTGCTGTTGATCCTTGCGAGCCTCATCGCGCCTGAAGTGGCATCGCGGACCGGTGCGGCGCGGAGTGGTCTGATGCAGGAAGCCACCGCGCTGGCGCGGCGCCGCACCCCGGCGCTTCTGATGGTGCTGTTTGCGCTCTACAGCCTGATGTTCTTTGCGTTGTTCAGCTTCCTGCCGATCCTGTTGTCCGAGCGGCTCGGCGTGTCCAGCCAAGGCGCCGGCGCGCTCAGTGCATTGGCCGCGGCCGGCAACGTCGTCGGCAATCTCGCCGCCGGTCATCTGCTGGCGCGCGGCGTCAGCCGCAACCTGCTGATCGCCGTGGCGGCATTCGTGATGGGCGCGTCCGCGCTCGGAATTTTCCTGCCGGCGCTCGGCGGGTGGGGAGCATTCTGGCTGTGCCTGCTGTTCTCCGCGATCGGCGGCCTGATCCCGGCGACGTTGCTTGCAACCGCACCCGCCGCAGCGCGTTCGGCGGCGATGGTGCCGGTCATGATGGGCCTGTTGATGACGGGCAGCAATTTCGGCCAGGTCACCGGTCCGATCGCGGTCGGCGCTGTGGTCTCGGCATGGGGCTGGGGCGCGGCTTGCGCGATGGTGGTGGCCGCGGCGATCCTTGCCAGTCTCGCTGCGTGGATGTTGGCGCGCGGCGATCACAAGCGCGTAAGCGAGGCGACGGACCCGGCTTGACGCCGCGCGCGCAGGGGCCGAAGGAGTGAAGGTCTCTCACGCCAACGACAACAGGAACCTTCATGACACGCGTGCGCTGTATCACCGAAATGGGCATGGGCGTCGACGTCCACGGCCGCGACGCCACCAAGGCCGCCAAGCGGGCCGTCTCGGATGCCATCCGCCATTCCAGCCTCGGCTTCTTCCGCATGCTCGGCAAGACCGCCAACGACATGTTCGTCGACGTCACGATCGCCGTGCCGAATCCCGAAGATGTCGATACCGCAGCGGTCGCGAAGGAATTGCCCTATGGCACCAAGACCGTGAAGGCGATCGCGGGCGGGCTTGAGATTGCGTCCGATCTCGGCAACGACCCGATCCTGATCGCGAACGCCGCCGTCATCGTCAGCTTCGACGACGGCAAGTGACGGAAGCGCGTCAGGCGATCGGCATGCATACGCTATTCGCCGCCTCTGAAATAGTCGGGCTTGCCGGTCGTCCACGTCTCGCCCCAATGCTGGCCGCCGCCGTCGACGGTCAGCGTTTCGCCGGTGATGAACTTGCCGGAGGGCGCGGCGAGGTAGACGGCGGCCTCCGCAATGTCCCAGGGCGTGCCCGGGCGCATCATCGGATTGGAGCGCGGATAGGCGGCGCGTGCCGCTTCGCTGTAGACGTTCCAGCCCTCGGTCTCGATCGCGCCCGGCGCGATGCAGTTGATGCGGATGTTCAGCGGCGCCCATTCGACCGCGAGCGCGCGCGACAGGCCGATCACACCGGAGCGTGCCGCGATCGAGTGCGCAATCCCGTAGAGGCCGTGCGTCGTGACCACGACGATGTTGACGATGCTGCCGGGATGCTTGCGGTCGCGCCAGCGCTGCGCCGCGGCCTGCATCATGTACCAGGTACCGTTGAGGTTGGTGTTGATGACCGCATTCCAGCCCTTGATCGAGACGTCGATCGCGGGTTGCGGGAACTGGCCGCCGGCGCTGTTGACGAGATGATCGACACGGCCGTGCTCGGTCCACAGCGCCTCGAACATCGCATTGACCGCGTCGGGATCCTTGATGTCGGCGACATGCGCGGACGCCTTGAGCCCGCGATGGCCGAGACGATCGACCAGTGCGTCGAGCCTGTCGGCATTGCGGCCGGCGACCACGATATGCGCGCCGAGCCGGGCGAACAGCCACGCGATGGCGCGGCCGATACCGCCTGCGCCGCCGGACACCACGACCACCTGACCGGCGAGCGCATCGGCCGCGAACACGGTCGGGTGCGTTGCGAGTTCGTCGTCGGAGAGGCCAAGCGTTGCGCTCGTTGTTGCGCCTGTCTGTTGATCGTTCATGGCCGGTTGCAGACCTTGCGGCTTTCACTGAGCTCCGTACATTAGCCGTCCAACAACAACCCTGCAAAGAATGTCTGATATGACCGACTTGTCTGCCTTTCCCATCACAAAACGCTGGCCCGCCCAGCATCCGGACCGCCTGCAGCTCTATTCGTTGCCGACGCCGAACGGCGTGAAGGTCTCGATCATGCTGGAGGAGATCGGGCTGCCCTACGAGGTCCATCTCGTCGACTTCAACAGGGATGACCAGAAGACGCCGGAGTTCCTGTCGCTGAACCCGAACGGCAAGATCCCGGCGATCCTCGATCCCAACGGTCCGGGCGGCAAGCCGCTGCCATTGTTCGAATCCGGCGCCATCCTGCAATATCTCGCCGACAAGACCGGCAAGCTGTTGCCGGTGGACGTCGCGCGCCGCTATCAGGCCATCCAGTGGGTGCATTTCCAGATGGGCGGCATCGGGCCGATGTTCGGCCAGGTCGGGTTCTTCCACAAATTCGCCGGCAAGGATTACGAGGACAAGCGGCCGTTGCAGCGCTACATCGCCGAGTCCAAGCGCCTGCTCGGCGTGATGGAGACGCATCTCGCCGGACGGCAGTGGTTCATGGACGATGAATACAGCATCGCCGACATCTCGATGCTCGGCTGGGTGCGCAACCTGATCGGCTTCTACGGCGCGCGCGAGCTCGTCGAATTCGACCAGTTCACGCAGGTCGCGGCCTGGCTGGAGCGCGGTCTCAAGCGGCCGGCGGTGGAGCGCGGCTTGAATATTCCGAAGCGCCCCTAACGCGCCGACGTCAGCAGCTCATAGACGACGGGATTGTCGGCACAGGCGGCAAAGCCGCACTCGAGCAGGGTGGATAGCACATTCAGCGCCGTCAGCCCGATCACCAGCCACACCGCACCTTGCGCGAACCTGCCGGGCGAGTTGCCCGGCGCCGCGCGGTGCTCGAACTGGCGGTCGAACAGCAGCATCGCCGCGAGCAGCACGATCGCGGCGACGAAGCCGATCAGCGCCCACGTATAATAGTGATAGCCGAGCAGCGCCGAGCCGTAACCGGCATCGCCGGGGAGGATGTGCAGCAACACCTGCCGGGTCGAGACCGTGGCGCCGAGAACGGCCGTCAGCAGCGACAACGCATAATGACTTGGCCGTGGCCCGAAGCGGATATTGAGGATCGGCCCGATCGCCAGCAGGGCGAACAGGATGCGCTGCAACAGACAGAGCGGGCAGGGCACCTCGTGGAGCAGCAGCTGCGCGGCAAAGGCGGCGGCCAGCACCAGCGCCAGCCCATAGAGCGCGACGGCATTGAGGGTGACGGCCTGCGTGTCGTTCATGGCCGGCCTCAGAACGACAAGGTGAGACGGTCGGTGGCGTGGTGCAGCAAGGTCGCGGCGCAGGCGATCAGGATCACCGCGAACAGGCCGATCGCGACGGGGCGTGGGCCACGCCAGGCCACCAGCATGGCGATGGTGATGGCGAGAAACAATGCAGTGAATTCCATTCCCAGCCTCCCGATGCGAGCCGGCCGCAGTCTATGACAGATTCGTGTGCACTCGCGACGCCACGAATGGGCATTGTCGCTTGCGCGCGGCTCCGCCAAGATGGCATCACCAGTTGAGTTCATCCTAGCCGGGGCATCTCATGACCACAGCCGCGATCAAGCCCGTTGCCCGTCCCCATCATCAGCCCTGGTACAAGATCCTCTACGTCCAGGTGCTGATCGCAATCGTGGCAGGTGTCCTGATCGGATATTTCTATCCGAATCTCGGCAAGGAATTGAAGCCGCTGGGCGACGGCTTCATCGCACTGATCAAGATGATGATCGCGCCGGTCATCTTCTGCACCGTGGTGCACGGCATCTCCTCGATGGGCGATCTCAAGCGCGTCGGCCGGGTCGGGTTGAAGACGCTGATCTATTTCGAGGCGGTGTCGACGGTGGCGCTTGCGGTCGGTCTTCTGGTCGGCGAGCTGCTGCAGCCCGGCCACGGCTTCAACATCGATCCTTCCACGATCGATCCGAAATCGGTCTCCAACTACGTCACGCAGGCCAAAGAGCAGGGCATCGTCGCCCATCTGATGGCGATCATTCCGGACAGCTATCTCGGCGCGGTCGCGCGCGGCGACCTGTTGCAGGTGCTGCTGATCTCGATCCTCTCGGGCTTCGCCATCGCTCTCATGGGCAAGGTCGGCGAGCCGATTGCGTCCGCGATCGACACGGCCGCCAAGATGTTCTTCGGCATCATCCGGATCATCGTCCGCGTCGCGCCGCTCGGCGCATTCGGCGCGATGGCCTTCACGGTCGGCGCCTACGGTCTCGGCTCGCTGTTGAATCTGGCGGCGCTGATCGCGACCTTCTATCTCACCAGCATCCTGTTCGTGCTGATCGTGCTGGGCGCCATCGCACGGCTCGCCGGCTTCTCGATCATCCGCTTCATCGCCTACATCAAGGACGAGCTCCTGATCGTGCTCGGCACATCGTCGTCGGAGACGGTGCTGCCGCAGATGATCCAGAAGATGGAGCATCTCGGCGCCTCGCGCTCGGTGGTCGGCCTCGTGGTGCCGACCGGCTACAGCTTCAATCTCGACGGCACCAACATCTACATGACGTTGGCGACGCTGTTCCTGGCGCAGGCCACCAACACGCATCTGACGATCTGGCAGGAGCTCGGCATTCTGGGCATTGCCATGATCACCTCGAAGGGCGCTTCCGGCGTCACCGGCGCGGGCTTCATCACGCTCGCCGCGACGCTGTCGATCGTGCCCGACATTCCGATCCAGTCGATCGCGATCCTGGTCGGCATCGACAAGTTCATGAGCGAGTGCCGCGCGCTCACCAACCTGATCGGCAACGGCGTCGCCTGCGTCGTGATCAGCCTGTCGGAGGGCGAGCTCGACAAGCAGGCGCTGCACGAGACGATGGCGCATCCGCTCGAGCTCGGCGAGGCGCTGGAGCCGGGCGGCTCCGGATAGAGCAATATGAAGTGGTGGGGCCGTCGCAGGGGACGCTGCCAAAATATCGAAAACAACCCCATGCAAAGTAGCCGGCGGCGGCCGGCGTTCGAGCAGGCAACTTGACACGTCGGGCAACTCAGGGGTATTCTTCTAATATTCCGAAATTGCGCAAGTGTCGCTTCGTCCCAAGGCTGTCGCATATGGCATTTGCGGGCTTCTGCAACTGACGCTTCCACGTCGCGGGCGGGAGAGGGAACGCGTCTTGTTCGCGGCCGCAGCCTGGGTCGTGAACCCATAAAGTCGGAAGCGTGCGCACGGTAGGATGACGACTATGCGCCAAGCCTTGAGCAAATGATGCGCCATCGATCGTCCGTTGCGCGACCGGCTTACCTCTGCGAGTTCGTACATCCAGCCCAATCCAGGAACGCTTAACTATGCTCACCGTCTATGGCGAAGGTCGTGGCTTCCGTGTTGTCTGGCTGCTCGAGGAATTGGGATTGGCTTATCGGCTGCGCCCGGTCGATCTGCTCGCAGCCGGCGGGGTTGATCGCGATTTCCTCGCGATCAACCCCGCCGGCTTCATTCCTGCACTGCAGGACGGCGAGACGATCATGGTCGAATCGATCGCGATTCTTGAGTACCTGCTCGCCCGCCACGGCTCAGGTTCGGTTGCCGTCGCCCCGGACGATCCCGCCTTCGCTTCCTATCTGCAATTTCTCCACTTGGGCGAGGCCGGGCTCGCCGGGCCGATGAACGCCGTCATTGTCGGTCGCCAACTGGCGCCCGAAGCCGAGCGAGATGCCCGGGTTACCTGCTGGGCTCTCGAGACCTTCGAGAGCCGGCTGGGGTTGGTTATCCGCCGTCTCGCGGATTGCCCCTATCTCGCCGGTGACCGATTCACGACTGCCGATATCTCGGTGAGCTACGCCCTCCTGCTCGGCATGCGAACCGGCAACTACGTCCCCGGTCCGACCGAGCGGGACTATCTCGCTCGCACGACGGCACGCCCCGCCTATGTCCGAGCGATGGAAAGCTGCGAGGCCACCAAGGCTTGGGCGGCGAGATCGCCGGGATTGTAGTGCTCGCTTCAATCCGGCTGTGGCTCCGCCCTTGCGAGTCTACTGCCTGGGCCGTGTATTCATTAGGCAGCTGGCGCCTGATGTCCGCTTGCCCCCCCAACAGCGGCGGAAAAGCGGACATCTCCCGAGATCGCCGAAGGGCCGCAACCGGACTTGGGACCATTTAGCGGAGTGCACGAGGTCTCTGCAGGTTGAAACGCGATCACCGTGTCCGGCGGCCCCGCGACGGGAGGGGTTCCTCTTTGCTCGCCGCCGGTGTTTCCTCTGCACGGCGGAGAACGGGCATGCGGGGATCGCTGGGAGAGAAGATCGGCCAAGGCGTCTTCGCTGATGTCCACGCCTGGGCACCCGGTCAGGTCGTCAAGTTGTCCAAGCCAGGTATCCCGCAGTGGGTTGTCCGGCATGAGACGCAAATGACCCGGGCGGTCTTCGCCGCCGGCGGCCCAGCGCCGGAGGTGCTCGGCGAAGTCACCCTGGACGGCCGCTTTGGCATCGTGCTGCCGCGGTTCGATGGGCCGACCCTGACGCAGGCTACGCGCACCGGCGCCATCACGCGTGAACAAGCGGGCGCAATCCTTGCGACGCTCTGCCTTGCCGTTCACAAGACGCGACCGCCGCCGGATGCACTCTCGCTGCGCGAGGCGATGGACGCCAGATTGCGGTTCGGCGGCAGCGTGCTTCCGGAGCGCATCACCACCGGCGTCCTCGCGCTGATCGAGCACCTCGCGCCCGATGACGTGCTGTGCCATTCCGATCTTCACCCCGGCAACGTGATTATGACGGCGCAGGGTCCGAGACTGATCGACTGGCTCGGCGCGGCTCGTGCGCCCGCCGCCTACGAGATTGCACAGTGCCATGTCCTGATTGCCGAGCTTGACCCGGAACACGCCGACGATCCGGAGCGGGCCACGGTCAATTCGGTTCTGCAGGCGGAGTATGCGCGGCTGGCCGGGATAGCTCCTGCGGCGCTAACGGCGGCGATGCAGCCCTATTTGCCGATCGTCCGCGTCTTCCTCCTGCTCGGCGGGGCCATGCCTGACATGCGGGAGCGGCTGATCCAGCGCGTCGAGGCGGCCCTGCGCTCGGCGGGGTGATTACTCTCGGTTATCCCGTCTACGCGCTGCGCCGGGCCAACATACGCGCTCGGCCGCCGAAGCTTCAGCGAAGGCGGCATGTCCGGCCATAGCCGTTCGAAGAACGGCGTCGCTTCGCACCGCCCATGACGAATGACCATAGGGTGAGGGTCACAGCAACACGGGGGCTAAAGATGCAGGGATCGCTGGGGGAAAAGATCGGTGAAGGCGCCTACTCCGAAGCCTACGCCTGGGCGCCGGGGCAAGTCGTCAAACTGTTCAAGCCCGGCTTGCCGCGGCGGATGCCCTGGTTCGAGGTGCGCATGATCCGCGCCGTCCACGCCGTCGGCGCGCCGGTGCCGGAGGTGTTCGGCGAGGTGACCCTGGACGGACGGTTCGGCATCGTGCTGCGTCGCCTCGACGGACCGACCCTGCTGCAGCTAACGCGAACCGGCGTGGTGACGTTCGAACAGGCCGGCGCGATCATCGCGGCTCTTGCCATGTCCATTCACAAGACGCCCCTGCCGCCGGAGGTCCTCTCCATGCGCGAGTATATGGAGGCTCAGTTGGGGCACGACGACGGCAAGCTCCCGAAGCACATCGCTACTGAAATCCTCGCGCTGATCGATCGCTTGCCGCCGGGCGACGGGCTTTGCCATACCGACCTGAGCCCCGGTAACGTGATCATGACAGCGGAAGGCCCAAAGCTGGTCGACTGGGTCAGCGCGATGTGCGGGCCCGCCGTCCTCGAGCTTGGGTTCTTGCGCGTGATCCTGTCCGAGCTCGGGCCGGAAGTCGCCGACAATCCGGAGCGGCCGCGCGCGACCAATGCGGCGGCGCAATCCGAATATGCTCGGCTGGCCGGCATGTCTCTCGCGGAGCTAACGGCGGCAATGGAGCCGTATTTACCCATCGTCCGCACCTTCGCCGTTCTCGGCAACGCGGTGCCTTCGCTGCGGGAGCGGCTGATCCAGCGTATCGAAGCGGCTCTGCGCTCGGAAGACTGAATTGTTTTGGTCGCCCGCGCGAGCGCTACGAACTCTCCGATGAGGAATGGACTGCCATCACGCCGATGTTGCCAACCAAGCCGCGCCGTATCACGGGTGAATGGTCGTCGCGTCCTCCGCGCGGCGTCAGTCGGGGACGCCGGCCGCCTTCAGCGTCTCGCGGTAGGTCGCGGACATCGATTCCACGGGAAACGGGATCCGCGACAGGAAGCCGGAGATCGTGAACTCCGGGTCGATCTTGAGCAGCTCGCGCGCGATCTGGGCCGCGCGCGCGGTGTCGCCGGTCTTGACCAGCGCCACGATCAGGACGCGCAGCGCCACCGCGAAGCGGCGGTTCTGCGCCAGCGCCTTGTCGGCCCACATCACCGCCTCAGTGAAATTCTGGTCGAGCACCGCGCAGATCGCCAGCGCCGCGGCGGCGAACCAGCCGCGCGGGTCGCGCGGGTTCAGCCGTTGCGCACGCTCGATCATGGCGCGGCCGGCTTTCTGATTGCCGCGCATCGCCTCGATCCAGCCGCCGAGCACCAGCGCCATCGCCGAGTTCGGATTGATCGCAAGCGAGCGCTCGAACAGGTCGCGCGCGGGCTCGATCTCGTCGGCCATGTTCCAGATCGCGAACGCAGCCATCCACAGCACCTGCGGGTCACCGGGCGCGAGCTCGACCGCGCGCCAGGCCTGCGCGACTGCGCGTTCGCGGTAGGCATCGTTCGGCTTCAGCCAGCCCTGGACATGGCGCATCGCATGACAATAGGCCGAGGCCGCCAGCGCGGGCGCGTAGGTGGGGTCGAGCGCCAGCGCCTGATCGAGGCAATCGAGTGCCGCTGCCATGCTCTCGGGCGTGAACTCGTATCGCAGGCTATAGGCGCGCAGCAGCAGATCGTAGGCGTCGAGCCTGTCGGGCGGCGCTGCCCGCACCCGCTCGGCTTCCGCGACGAGCAGGGTCGGCTCGATCGCGCCGACCACGTTCTCGGTGATGCGGTCCTGCAGGTCGAACACGTCGGTGGCGGCGCCATCGAAGCGGTCGGCCCACAGATGTGCGCCGGAGACGGCGTCGATCAGCTGCCCGGTGATGCGCAGCCGATCGCCGCCGCGGCGGACGCTGCCCTCGAGCACATAGCCGACGCCGAGATCGCGGCCGACCTGGCGGATATCGACCGCCTTGCCCTTGTAGGTGAAGGCGGAGTTACGCGCGATCACGGTGAGGCGGCTGCAACGCGCGAGCGCGGTGGTGATGTCCTCGGCGATTCCGTCGGCGAAATAATCCTGTTCGGGATCGCCGCTCATATTGGTGAAGGGCAGCACCGCGATCGACGGGCCCTCGCTCGGCCGCGGCGGGCTGGCATTGTCTGCAACCGGACGATCGGGCGCGGTGTCCTCCCTGACATCGCCGACAAAGCGGAGACCCTTGCGGGGCAGGGTGCGGATCAGCCGCTGCTCCTCGCCATTGTCGCCGATCGCGGTCCGCGCGGCATTGATCCGGCTCGACAGCGTCGCTTCCGAGACGATCCGGCCGTGCCAGACCGCGGCCAGCACCTCGTCGCGGCTGACCACCCGATCGCGGGCGCGGATCAGGAACTCGATGAGGTCGAAGACCTGCGGCTCGACGGCCACCAGGGCGTCGCCACGGCGCAGCTCACGGCGCTCGGAATCGAGGGTCAAGTCGTTGAAATGGTAGGTCAAATCGAAAAGTCCAGCGGCCGGCGGCTGAATCGGTGGCGGAACCTAGCACAGGCGGCCCGGAGCCAAAATCACGACGGTCTGAAGGACAAATCCACGTCCTCTGAAAGCGGACAGGGGCGGTCTCTGCAATATTCCATCCCGACACCAGACGCAGGAGATCGCCATGTCGCAGTCCATAAATCAGCAACGCCGCCGCTTCCTTGGCATCGCCGGCGGGATCCTTGCCGCTTCCAGGCTCGGCTTCATCGGTTCGGCTCAGGCCCAGTCCAAGCCAGCGCTGCCTGCGATCAAGGCCGGCGCCCACACCTCGATCGGTCCCGTCAAGCAGATCAATGCCGGCGTGCTTGATACCGGTTATGTCGAGATGGGTCCTGCGTCCGGTCCCGCGGTGATCCTGCTGCACGGCTGGCCCTACGACATCCACAGCTATGCCGACGTCGCGCCGGCGCTGGCCGAGGCCGGCTACCGCGTGATCGTGCCGCATCTGCGCGGCTATGGCACGACGCGCTTCCTCTCCAGCGACACGATGCGCAGCGGCCAGCCGGTCGCGGTCGCCGCCGACATCATCGCGCTGATGGACGCGTTGAAGATCGAGAAGGCTGTGCTCGGCGGCTATGATTGGGGCGCGCGCACCGCCAATATCATGGCGGCGCTCTGGCCCGAGCGCTGCAAGGCCATGGTGTCGGTGAGCGGCTATCTGATCGGCAGCCAGGCGGCCGGCAAGATGCCGCTGCCGCCGAAGGCCGAGCTGCAATGGTGGTACCAGTTCTATTTCGCGACCGAGCGCGGCCGCGAGGGCTATGCCAAGAACCGGCACGATTTTAACAAGCTGATCTGGCAGCTGGCGTCGCCGCAGTGGAAGTTCGATGACGCCACCTACGACCGCAGCGCGGCGGCCTTCGAGAATCCTGATCACGTCGATATCGTGATCCATAATTACCGCTGGCGGCTTGGTCTCGCCGAGGGCGAGGCGAAGTACGACGCGTTCGAGAAGACGCTCGCCCAGGCGCCTGTCATCGCGATCCCGACCATTACGATGGAGGGCGATGCCAACGGTGCGCCGCATCCGGAGCCCGCGGCCTATGCCAAGAAATTCTCCGGCCACTATGAGCATCGGCTCCTGACCGGCGGCATCGGTCACAATCTGCCGCAGGAAGCGCCGCAGGCCTTCACCCAGGCCATCATCGACGTCAGCAAGGTCTGAGACAGAGCGGATCACGGATCATGAGACAGGTCTTGAAATGGGCAGCTGCCGCGATCGCGGCAGCCTGCATCAGCGCGGCATTGCCGTTTGCCGTCGGGCATGCCGACGATGCGGCACTGGCGTCGCCGATCTTCGGCGTGAAGATTCCTGACGGCTATCGCGACTGGAAGCTGATCGCGGTCGGCGAGGAGACCGGACTCGACGAGCTTCGCAGCGTGCTCGGCAACGCGACCGCCGTGAAGGCCTATCAGGACGGCGCCGCGCGTTTCCCCGACGGCACCGTGCTGGTCAAGCTGGCCTGGAAGCGCAAGCCGGTTGCAGGCCTCGACGGCGCCTTCATCACGGGGCCCGCGACCACGGTCCAGGTGATGGTCAAGGACGCCGCCAAATATGCCGCGACCGGAGGCTGGGGTTTTGGCCGCTTCATCGCCGGCAAGCCGGTCGACACCGCGCAGCACGAGACGTGTTTCGCCTGTCATGAGGCACACGCGAGCGATCACGATTTCGTCTTTACACACTACGCGCACTGAGTGCGATCAACCGCCCTCATCGTCGTCCTGGCGAAAGCCAGGACCCATTACCCCAAATCTCAGTCATTGCGCGACGCTGGGGCCGCGATCCCATTCACAATCAACTGCGGTGGTTATGGGTCCTGGCTTTCGCCAGGACGACGGCGGTGTTTCTGGCGAGCGCCATGCACTGATCACGGAGATGCCGCGGCGTACTGGGTCCCCCGGTCGAGCCGGGGGACGACACCGAGTATGGCACTACGCCTTCTTCACGTCCTCGCGGCGCGGTCTGATCTGGCGTTGCCGTTGCAGTGAGGCTAGTTTCCCCGCCGCAATCGCATGCGAGGAACGGCTTTGACCATCACCATCTACGGTATCAAGAACTGCGACACCATGAAGAAGGCGCGCAGCTGGCTCGACGATCACGGTGTCGCCTACGACTTCCACGACTACAAGACGGCCGGGATCGCCAAGGACAAGCTCAAGCAGTGGAGCGACGAGGTCGGCTGGGAGACGCTGCTCAACCGCGCCGGCACGACCTTCAAGAAGCTGCCCGATGCCGACAAGGAAGGCTTGAACGAGCGCAAGGCCCTGGCACTGATGGCCGAGCAACCCTCGATGATCAAGCGTCCGGTGCTCGATCTCGGACCGAAGCGCGTCGTCGGCTTCAAGCCGGATATCTATGCCAAGGAAGTGCCGGCGAAGGCGCGCAAGAAGGGCTGACGCGTTCGGCGCGAACCCCGGTTTGGGAATTTGAATCACAGGGGTGGGGCAATCGCAACGCTTCCAACCCGGCTTCCCGGCGCTTACTCGCAGAAGCGGACATCAACTTGCCAATAGTCCCCGCCGAGACCGTCGAAAATGACCCACTCCGACATCACCCCGTCGGTACCCCGGCCAAGTGAAACCCTTTTACCGCGCGCTTGGCACCTGCGAGAAACACCGGATTGTCGCTCACTGAAAAGCTCTTGAAGCGTTTGATAGTAAACGTCGGATTCAGCGCAAGCCCCACTTGCACGGCAGCCCACGCCTCTTCCTGCTTACCGAGAAGCGCGAGCGCAGCAGCCAGCCCAAAATGCGAGGTGGGATGATTACGGTTAGCCTCGATGCTGCGGCGGAACCAGCCGAGTGCTTCGGCGTCCGCGCTAACCTGCAACTTGGCGAAGCCGACCATCATCGACCACTGGAAGCTGAGTATATCGCGAGGAGAGAGACGAAATGCTTCACTGACATGAGTCTCGGTCTCTGCTCCGCGCCCTATAAAATACTTGGCCCAGCCGATCAGCGCGTGCGCCTCAGCTATATTTCGATCCAGCGCCAATGCTCGTTCGCACTCAGCAACGCCCTGAGCGGCTCGGCAACTACACATGAGCACGCCGCCCAACGCTAAGTGGGCAAGGGCGTGATTCGGAGCGAGTGACAGCACTTTTCCCAGCGCGGCCTCGGCCGCAACAAGATGCGCGGTTCGTTGGTCGGTAAAGAAGCTACTTCCAACGACAAGATCGACAAAAGCAATGCCGACCATCGCCTCTATATTTCCAGGATCGAGGAATAGCGCCCTTTCAAAAAAAGTCCGCGCTTGTTCCATATGTTCAGGCGTCCACCCCTTGTTCCACGAAGCTTTACCTTGGAAGCACAGATCCATGGAACCGCGATGCACAGAGCGTTCTGACCGCTGGGCCTCGAATTCCGTCAGGTGAGCATTTAGCGCATTGGCGAGATGGGACACGATCTCGTCCTGCATATCGAAAAAATCGGTGATCGGTTTGTCAAAACGATCGGCCCAAAGATGTGCCCCGGTCTCTGCGTCCACGAGCTGTACGTTCACCCGAAGTCGCTTGCCGCTTCGCTGTACCGAGCCTTCAAGCGCATAGCGAACGTTCAACTCACGACCGATCTGCCTGAGATCGATCACCTTACCTTTGTAGGTGAATGCAGTGTGTCGGCCGATAACAAATGAGCCACTGATACGTGACAAATCCGTAGTCAGGCTCTCGGTCACACCATCGACGAAGTAGTCCTGCTCTGGATCGCCACTGAGGTTGGCGAAAGGCAACACAACGATAGAAAGATGTGGTCGTGCAAGTGCGATTGATACCGCGCGCGGAGAGCTCGTTGCTCGGCTGGAGTCATCCAGCGCCACGGCATAGGCCCGAACCGGACGGCCGATGTTTTTGAGGCTCTGCTCGCCCAAATCGGTGAACCTATCCCGGATCTTGCCTTGGACTTGATCGTAGACAGCCGAGGAGATGCAGATGCCGCCGGGTGTTGCGATGCTCTCGAGCCGTGCCGCTATATTGACTCCATCGCCAAAGATGTCGTGGGGTTCGACGATTACATCACCAATGTTGACGCCCACCCGAAAAGCGATACGTCTGTCCTCCGGGTCGCCGCTGGTCAATTCGCGCACGTGCGCTTGGAATTGCATCGCTGCCCGAACCGCATCGACGGCGCTTGGAAACTCTGCCAAGAGCCCGTCGCCGGTGTTCTTCACGATGCGACCACCGTATTCTGCGATTGCTGGCTCGACGCCGTCGGCGAGAAGCGTCATCAGTTTGGCGTGCGTAGCCTCTTCGTCTTCGTGCATTAGTCGCGAATAGCCGGACACGTCGAGCGCCAGTATTGCCGATAACCTGCGCTCGATCCGAACTGGCCGCTGTGGTGCCATGGTCAACAACTCCTGTCCGGCACATTTGTACGCTTGGTCTTCTGCAGTACCAACGCGCAATACCCCCGAGAGGATGATTTCGCCCGTCGCTCCATCGAAACGACAGCTGGGCTGACCTTGTTTGCGGAGAGTATTCCGAGAGACGTTGGGGATTTCGCCTTATGGCCCATCGCGTCATTTGCTGTGGCTGCGCAAAGGCGGCCGGTATCGGCGCAAAGCCAACATCGTGCACGGTTTATAAGTACACGGTCTAAATCAGCTCGACCGAATCCTGGCTTGCTGGACGATCTGCGGGCACGAACCTGCGGTCGATCACGGCCCGGATCGTGACGACAGGCACGGCATTCGCCGTCACGCCCATCAGATTGTGCAGCCGAAATCCGCCCTCGATGCTGATTGCCTTGTACGAGCCGATGATGTGCTCGACGGCGTCGCCGCGGCCGAACGGCAGCAGCAAGCGTTCATAGGAGACGTCCTTGCCGTCGGCGTCGGCGACCTCCGCGACCGTATAGGTCGGACGCTTGTGCGCCAGGCAGGCGCGATAGGACAGGATGACGCCGGCATAGCGCTCCGGGCCGATCGCATCGTCAAGATAGCGGTTGGTTCGCAGCCGCGGTTCGACGTGCTCGTTGCCATAGACCGTCGTCAGCCGCGCGCCTTGCTGCGTGATCAGGAAGCGGGCGGCCTCGCCACTGCCGACCACGTCAAAGCTCATCATGTCGGCGCGCTCGTCGGCGCTGCCCTCGGTATGGAAGTCGCACAACAGGGGAAGCGCGTCCGGCAGGCGCAGCGCGCGCAGCCAGGCATTCAGCAGCACCCGCTGCGTGATCGACTTGACTACCGATGGATCGGCACTTCTGAATTGCATCCGCTAGCCGAATTCAAGCACATCCCCGAACGGGATGCGGCCAAGGACAAGTTCATCGATGTGCGGGATGGTTTGGCTGCGGGCATAAAGTCGCAGCCACGTGCAGTGGACATCACGTTGCGGGATCGATTTGACGACCGAAGAACTGGCGCGCTCGAAATGCAAGGCTCTAGCCATTCATCATGCAATGGCCGGAGCTTCGTCGAGGCGCGGAAATATTCTATGAAAGTGGGAGTCCGGAGCAAAACACCGTTAACGACCGCTTTCCCGAGGCGCAAAGCGCGCCGAAATGCCATTCGACTAAGGATCAACCGGAACCGGTCACGCGGATGCCGCACTGCACAGCTTTCCACCTTGCGTAACCGCCGCAGATGACGGCATATTCCGGCCCGGAGGCGACAGGCCCCGGACGGTTTCCAAGACGGATCGGACGCCTGTCGGACACGAAAAAAGCTGGCCACGCGGGCGAGGGGCTTCGCAGCGATGGCGTATGGGGGAATCTATTTGGCCGATGAGTTCATCCTCGAAACCAGCGGATTGACCAAGGAATTCGCGGGTTTCTTCGCCGTTCGCGACGTCGCGTTGAAAGTGCGTCGGGGCAGTATCCATGCGTTGATCGGGCCGAACGGCGCCGGCAAGACGACCTGTTTCAATCTGCTGACCAAATTCCTGAAGCCGTCGGCAGGCCAGATTCGCTACAAGGGCCACGACATCACCGCGATGCCGCCGGCCGACGTTGCGCGCCTCGGGCTGGTCCGTTCGTTTCAGATTTCGGCGGTATTTCCGCATCTGACCGCGCTCGAGAACGTTCGCGTGGCGCTGCAGCGGCAACACGGTTCGTCGTTCGATTTCTGGCGTTCGAAAAGCGTGCTCGACCGCTTCAATCCGCGCGCCCACGAGCTCCTGAACGACGTCGGCTTGAGCGAATTCGCCAACACGCCGGCGGTCGAGATGCCGTACGGCCGCAAGCGCGCACTTGAAATTGCAACGACGCTCGCGCTCGACCCCGAGATGATGCTGCTCGACGAGCCGATGGCCGGCATGGGCCACGAGGACATCGACAAGATCGCGGCGCTGATCAAGCGGATCTCCGCGAAATACACCATCCTGATGGTCGAACATAACCTCTCGGTGGTGGCCAACCTCTCTGACATCATCACCGTGCTGACGCGCGGGCAGGTGCTGGCGGAGGGCAACTACGCCGACCTCTCCAAGGACGAGCGCGTGAAGGAAGCCTATCTGGGAGCGGGTCATGGCTGAGGCAAAACTGGCGGAGAAGCCCGTGGCTGCGGCCGGCGCCGACGTGCTGACGGTCAAGGATCTGCAGGCCTGGTACGGCGAATCCCACATCCTGCACGGCATCAATTTCAACGTGAAGGCCGGCGAGGTGGTGACGCTGCTCGGCCGCAACGGCGCCGGCAAGACCACCACGTTGAAGTCGGTGATGGGCGTCATCGGCAAGCGCTCCGGCTCGATCCGCTTCGACAATCAGGAAATCATCCGCGCCACCTCGGACCGGATTGCGCGGCTCGGCATCGCATTCTGTCCCGAGGAGCGCGGCATTTTCGCCAGCCTCGACGTGCGCGAGAACCTGCTGCTGCCGCCGGTGGTGCGCCCGGGCGGCCTGCCGCTCGACCAGATCTTCACGCTGTTTCCCAACCTGAAGGAGCGCCTCACCAGCCAGGGCACCAAGCTCTCGGGCGGCGAGCAGCAGATGCTGGCGATTGCGCGCATCCTGCGGACCGGCGCGCGCTTCCTGATGCTGGACGAGCCGACCGAAGGCTTGGCGCCGGTCATCATTCAGCAGATCGGGCACACCATTGCGCGCCTGAAGTCGCAGGGATTCACCATCCTGTTGGTCGAACAGAATTTCCGTTTCGCCTCGACCGTTGCGGACCGCTACTACATTGTCGAGCACGGCAAGGTGATCGACGGCTTCGCCAATTCCGAGCTGTCGGCCAACATGGACAAGCTCCATACCTATCTCGGCGTCTGATATCGCCAGAACCAGAAAATTTAAGACGAGGGAATACGACATGAAGAACAAGATTTCGGCGCTCCTGCTCGGCACCGCGATGGTGCTCTCGGCTGCAAGCGTCGCCTCCGCTCAGGAAAAGCTCGACAAGACGGTCAAGATCGGCGTGCTGTCGGATCAGTCCGGTCTCTACGCCGACCTCGCCGGTCCCGGCTCGGTGCTGGCGGCGCAGATGGCGGCCGAGGATTCCGGCCTCAAGGCGAAGGGCTGGACCATCGACGTGATCTCCGGCGACCACCAGAACAAGCCCGATATCGGCACCACCATCGCGCGCCAGTGGTTCGACGTCGACAAGGTCGACACCATCGCCGACGTGCCGAATTCCGGCGTCGCGCTCGCGGTCAACAACGTCGTGAAGGAAAAGAACGGCGTCTACATCAATTCGGGCGCCGCCACTTCGGATCTCACCAACGCGCAGTGCTCGCCGAATACGGTGCACTGGACCTACGACACCTACATGCTCGCCCACGCCACCGGCCAGGCGCTGGTGAAGGCGGGCGGGGACACCTGGTTCTTCCTCACCGCGGATTACGCGTTCGGCGCGGCGCTCGAGCGCGACACCACGGCCGTCGTCACCGCCAATGGCGGCAAGGTGGTCGGCGGCGTCAAGCATCCGCTCAACACCGCTGACTTCTCCTCCTTCCTGCTGCAGGCGCAGGCCTCCAAGGCCAAGATCATCGGCCTCGCCAATGCCGGCGGCGACACCACCAACTCGATCAAGCAGGCGGCGGAGTTCGGCATCGTCAAGGGCGGCCAGAAGCTCGCGGCGCTGCTGCTGTTCCTCACCGACGTCAAGGCGATCGGGCTCGAGACCGCGCAGGGCCTCAACTTCACCGAGACGTTCTACTGGGACCTCAACGACAAGACCCGCGCCTTCTCCAAGCGCTTCTCGGAGCGGATGAAGAACAGCGCGCCCCCGACCATGGTGCAGGCCGGCGTCTATGCGGGCCTCATCCATTACTTCAAGGCGCTGGAAGCGCTCGGCGGCAATCCGCATGACGGCGCCAAGGTGGTCGCGAAGATGAAGACGATCCCGACCGACGATCCGCTGTTCGGCAAGGGCGAGGTCGAGGCCAACGGCCGCGTCACCCACGACGCCTATCTGTTCGAGGTGAAGAAGCCCTCGGAGTCCAAGGGACCGTGGGACTTCTACAAGCTGGTCGGCACCGTGCCGGGCAACCAGGCCTTCACGCCGCTCGACAAGAGCACCTGCGCGCTTCTGAAGAAGTGACGATCATGCCCGCCGGCCATGCGCGTGGCCGGCGGGCTTCATCTATCTAGCGAAAGCTCATTCGATGCAGGCTCTCTACGCACAGCTTCTGGTGGGACTGATCAACGGCTCGTTCTACGCGCTGCTCAGTCTGGGGCTCGCCGTCATCTTCGGCATGCTCAACATCATCAATTTCGCGCATGGCGCGCTCTACATGATGGGCGCCTTCGTGGCGTATTTCCTGCTCAACCTGGGCGGCATCAATTACTGGTGGGCGCTGATCATCGCACCCGTCGTGGTCGGCATCTTCGGCATGATCCTCGAGCGGACCATGCTGCAATGGCTGACCGGCCTCGATCATCTCTACGGACTGCTGCTGACCTTCGGCATCGCGCTGATCGTGCAGGGCGTGTTCCAGAACTATTTCGGCTCCTCGGGCCTGCCTTACTCGATCCCGGATCAGCTCAAGGGCGGCGTCAATCTCGGCTTCATGTTCCTGCCGATCTATCGCGGCTGGGTCGTCATCTTCTCGCTCGTGGTGTGCCTTGCGACCTGGTTCCTGATCGAGAAGACGCAGCTCGGCGCCTACCTGCGCGCCGCGACCGAGAACCCGACGCTGGTGCGCGCATTCGGCATCAACGTGCCGCGCATGATCACGCTGACCTACGGGCTCGGCGTCGGTCTCGCCGCACTCGCCGGCGTGCTGTCGGCGCCGATCAACCAGGTCCGCCCGCTGATGGGCGCCGATCTCATCATCGTGGTGTTCGCGGTGGTCGTGATCGGCGGCATGGGCTCGATCATGGGCTCGATCATCACCGGCTTCGCGCTCGGCGTGATCGAGGGACTGACCAAGTATTTTTATCCCGAGGCCTCCAACACCGTGGTGTTTGTCCTGATGGTGGTGGTGTTGCTGGTGAAGCCAACGGGACTGACGGGACGGGCGGCTTGATATGTCAGCATTGACCGACGATACACTTCCGATCACGCCGCGCGCGATGCGCGACGAGATGATCGTATTCGCCGCGATGGCGCTGCTGCTGGCGATCGTGCCGTGGACGGGGATCTACCCGTTCTTCGTCATGCAGGCGCTGTGCTTCGCGCTGCTCGCCTGCGCTTTCAACCTCCTGATCGGCTATGGCGGCCTGCTGTCGTTCGGCCACGCGATGTTCCTCGGCACCGCCGGCTACGTCTCGGCGCATGCGCTGAAGGTGTGGGGGCTGTCGCCCGAGCTCGGCATCCTGGTCGGCACCGCGGCCGCGGCCTTGCTCGGCCTGGTCACCGGCTTCATCTCGATCCGCCGCCAGGGCATCTATTTCTCGATGATCACGCTGGCGCTGTCGCAGCTGCTCTACTTCATCTACCTGCAGGCGCCGTTCACCCATGGTGAGGACGGCATCCAGGGCATCCCGCAGGGCCACCTGCTCGGGATCTTCGACCTGTCGAAGCCGCTGGTGCTCTATTACGTCGTGCTGGTCGGCTTCCTCGCCGGCTTCCTGCTGATCTACCGCACCATCAACTCGCCGTTCGGCGAGGTGCTGAAGTCGATCCGCGAGAACGAGCCGCGCGCGATCTCGCTCGGCTACAAGACCGACCAGTACAAGATGCTGGCCTACATCCTGTCGGGCACGCTGGCGGGCTTTGCCGGCTCGCTGAAGGTGTTCGTGGCGCAGAACGCCTCGCTCACCGACGTGCACTGGTCGATGTCCGGTGAAATCGTGCTGATGACGCTGGTCGGCGGTCTCGGTACCATCTTCGGCCCGGTGGTCGGCGCCTTCGTGATCATCGCCATGCAGCAATATCTCGCCGGTTTCGGCCAGTGGGTAACGGTGATCCAGGGCGTGATCTTCGTGGCCTGCGTGCTGCTGTTCCGGCGCGGCTTGGTCGGTGAGCTGGCCCATTTGTTGCGGCGGTCGCTGTAGGGCAGGTCTCGGCGATTTTCGGCCGACATAGCGGTGGACGACCGTCCGTTTGGGCGGTCGATCCCGGTGCTTTCCCCGCCAGATGCTCTATGACAGTTCTGTGACAGCCGCTAAAAGGGCTGTCCCGGAATGATGGAACTGAGACATGCTGCGGTGGTTTCGCGCTTTCCTGCCCAAGGAAGAGCGCTTTTTCGACCTGTTCGCCCGCCACGCCCAGACCTCCGTGCAGTGCGCATTGGCGTTGCAGGACATGCTGAAGGGCGGGGAGGAGACGCCCGTCTTTTGCCAGCGCGTCAATCAATTCGAGAACGACGCCGATAGCGTCACCCGCGAGGTCCTGACCGCGGTTCGCCGCACCTTCATCACCCCGTTCGATCGCGGCGATATCAAAAACCTGATCACCTCGATGGACGACGCCGTCGACCAGATGCAGGCGACCGCAAAGGCGGTCATGCTGTTCGAGGTGCGCGAGTTCGAGCCGCCGATGCGCGAGATCGGCACGCTTATCGTGGAATGCGCCAATCTGGTGGTCCGCGCGCTGCCCTTGCTGCAGGCGATCGGCCAGAACGTCTCGATGCTGACCCAGATCACCGAGGAACTGACCAAGCTCGAGGGCCGGGTCGACGATCTCCATGATATCGGGCTCAAGGAGCTGTTCCTGAAGCACCGCAACGCCAACACGATGGACTTCATCGTCGGCGCGGAGATCTACGACCATCTCGAGAAGGTGGCTGACCGTTTCGACGACGTCGCCAACGAGATCAACTCGATCGTGATCGAGCAAGTGTAGAGCGGGGCATCACGTGGACGCCACGCTGGGTCTTCCAATTCTGACCATCCTGATCGCGGTCGCGCTGCTGTTCGACTTCCTGAACGGCCTGCACGATGCCGCGAACTCGATCGCGACCATCGTCTCGACCCGCGTGCTGCGGCCGCAATACGCGGTGTTCTGGGCCGCGTTCTTCAACTTCGTCGCGTTCCTGGTATTCGGCCTGCACGTTGCCAATACCATCGGCACCGGGATCATCGAGCCGTCGGTGGTGGATGCGACCGTGATCTTCGCAGCATTGGTCGGCGCGATCGTCTGGAACGTGATCACCTGGGCGCTGGGCATTCCGTCATCGAGCTCGCACGCGCTGATCGGCGGCCTGGTCGGCGCCGGCATGGCGAAGGCGGGCATTTCGGCGGCGGTGTGGAGCGGGCTCTCCAAGACCTTGCTCGCGATCGTGCTGTCGCCGCTGGTCGGCTTCCTGCTGGCGCTGGTGCTGGTCGCGGTCGTGTCCTGGCTCTCGGTGCGCTCGACGCCGTTCGCGGTCGATCGCGCCTTCCGCATCCTGCAGTTCGCTTCGGCGTCGCTCTATTCGCTCGGCCATGGCGGCAACGACGCGCAGAAGACCATGGGCATCATTGCCGTGCTGCTCTATTCACAGGGCCATCTCGGCGACACCTTCGAGATTCCGTTCTGGGTGGTGCTGGCCTGCCAGAGCGCGATGGCGCTGGGCACGCTGATGGGCGGCTGGCGGATCGTCCGCACCATGGGGCTGCGGATCACCAAGCTGACGCCGATGCAGGGTTTTTGCGCCGAAACCGGCGGCGCCGCGACGCTGTTCATGGCGACCTATCTCGGGGTTCCCGTATCGACCACGCACACCATCACCGGCGCCATTGTCGGCGTCGGCGCCGCACGGCGGCTCTCCGCCGTGCGCTGGAATGTGGCGAGCTCGATCGTTTACGCCTGGGTGATCACGATCCCGGCGTCGGCTGCGGTCGCAGCCGCGAGCTATTGGGCGGTGCAGATTCTGAAGTAGCGTTTTCGAGCGAAGTGGAAGCCGGTTCGCGTTAGGAAAACGCGACCCAAGGAAGTCATCAGCCGACCAGCTTCAGCCCGACGATGCCGGCAACGATCAGCCCGATGCTGGCCAGCCGCATCGCGGTCGCGGGTTCACCGAGCAGGATGATGCCGAGCGCCGCGGTGCCGACCGCGCCGATCCCGGTCCAGACCGCGTAGGCGGTTCCAATCGGCAGCGTCTTGAGCGCGAGGCCGAGCAGGATCACGCTGCCGGCCATCGCCGCCAGCGTCAGCACCGACGGCACCAGCCGCGAGAAACCTTCGGTATATTTCAGCCCGATCGCCCAGCCGATCTCGAGCAGGCCAGCGGTGAACAGAATGGTCCAAGCCATCACGAACCCTCCAGATAAGGCAGGGTCGTCCCCGCGAATGGTATGGTGAGGAGAAGGTCGTCCTTCCGGTGCCTATATGGGGAAGGTGCGGCCGTTCCGCATTGCGACAAAACGCCCTTGATTGCGCCCGTTTTCCCTGCCAAATGCCCCGCCATGTCCGACATTTCAGTTTCAGCCGAATCGCCGTCCCGCTCGCCGCTTTCAGAGGAAGTGGCGCGACGGCGCACCTTTGCGATCATCTCGCACCCGGACGCCGGCAAGACCACGCTGACGGAAAAGCTGCTGCTGTTCGGCGGCGCCATCAATCTCGCGGGCCAGGTCAAGGCCAAGGGCGAGCGGCGCAACACGCGCTCGGACTGGATGAAGATCGAGCGCGAGCGCGGCATTTCGGTCGTCACCTCGGTGATGACCTTCGAGTTCAACGACCTCGTGTTCAACCTCTTGGACACGCCGGGCCACGAGGACTTTTCGGAAGATACCTATCGCACGCTGACCGCGGTCGATTCCGCGGTCATGGTGATCGACGCCGCGAAGGGCATCGAGGCGCGCACGCGAAAACTGTTCGAGGTGTGCCGGCTGCGCGACATCCCGATCATCACCTTCATCAACAAGATGGACCGCGAGAGCCGCGACACGTTCGAGCTCCTGGACGAGATCGAGAAGACGCTGGCGCTCGACACCACGCCGATGACCTGGCCGGTCGGCCGCGGCCGCGACTTCCTCGGCACCTATGACGTCGTCAACGGCGGCGTGCGGCTGCTCGAGGGCGGCGGCGCCAAGACCGGCGCCACCGAGCAGATCGACATCGCCGATCTCGGCAAGCGCAATCCCAATCTCGACGTCGCCGAGGTCAAGGACGAGCTCGCGCTGGCGTCGGAGGCCTGCAAGCCGTTCGAGCTCGCGGCGTTCCGCGAAGGCCATCTGACGCCGGTCTATTTCGGCAGCGCGCTGCGCAATTTCGGCGTCGGCGATTTGCTGGAAGGCCTCGGCAAGTTCGCTCCGGCGCCGCGCGCGCAGGATTCGGATCTGCGCAAGGTCGAAGCCGCCGAGCCGCGCATGAGCGCCTTCGTGTTCAAGATCCAGGCCAACATGGATCCGAACCACCGCGACCGCATCGCCTTCGCCCGGCTGTGCTCGGGCAAGCTCAGCCGCGGCATGAAGGCCAAGCTGGTGCGCACCGGCAAGAACATGAGCCTGTCGAGCCCGCAGTTCTTCTTCGCGCAGGACCGCTCGGTCGCCGACGAGGCCTTTGCCGGCGACGTCGTCGGCATTCCGAACCACGGCACGCTGCGGATCGGTGACACCCTGACCGAGGGCGAGGATCTGACCTTCGTCGGCGTGCCGAGCTTCGCGCCGGAAATCGTCCGCCGCGTCCGGCTCACCGATGCGATGAAGGCCAAGAAGCTGAAGGAAGCCTTGCAGCAGATGTCGGAGGAGGGCGTCGTGCAGGTGTTCCGCCCGCGCGACGGCGCGCCGGCGCTGGTCGGGGTGGTCGGCCCGCTGCAGCTCGACGTGCTGAAGGCGCGGCTCGATGCCGAATATTCGCTGCCGGTCGAGTTCGAGATCTCTGAATTCTCGCTGGCGCGCTGGATCTCGTCCGACGACCGCAAGCAGCTCGACGCGTTCATCGCCGCCAACAATTCCGGCATCGCCGACGACGTCGACGGCGATCCCGTGTTCATGGCCAAGAACGAGTTCTATCTCGGCTACACCCGCGAGCGCGCCGAGGGCATCACCTTCTCCAACGTCAAGGACGTGAAGAAGAAGGCGTAGCGCGGCATACGCATCGCGCCGCATCTTCGGTGTCGTCCCCCGGCTCGACCGGGGGACCCAGTACGCCGCGGCCTGTCCGTTACCCGCTGCCGCCTCTGGAATACTGGATCGCCCGGTCGAGCCGGGCGATGACAGCGAGGTTGTGGCGCGAAAAGCGCGAGGACGTGAACCGGCCCCCGCTTGATGCCCTCCGGCTGCGGCACCATTTTCCCCGGAAGCGCAATCCGGGTCCATCTGCATGCTCCGACGCGTCGCCATCTGCCTCGCTTTTGCCGTGCTGGCCTTTGCCCTCGCGGGCTTGGCCTCTGCGCGGCAGCGGCATCAGACCAACCCGGTGCCGTTCGCCCACACACCCTGCAGCGTGCTCGACAGCGGACCCTGCATCCCATCCTATTGCAGCGTGTTCAACCACGGGCCGTGCCTGCCCGAGATCGATTATCCGTACGGCGAAAATCTCCAGCTCACGATCCTCACGGTGCCGCCGCAGGACCAGGCCGAGAAGTACCGCAAGCCGGATCATGATCTCGATACCATCGGCGATCTCTTCGCTGCGCTGCGCGCCTGCTGGGCGCCGCCGCCGCCGGACGACGCGCGCGAGGGCATGCAGATGTCGGTGCGCTTCAGCTTCAAGCGGACCGGCGAGATGATCGGCACGCCGCGCCTGACATTTTCGACGCGGGGCATCCCGTCCGACACCCGCACCACCTACCTCAACGCGATCAATTCCTCACTGGATGCCTGCCTGCCGCTGAAATTCACCGGCGGATTGGGCGGGGCGCTGGCCGGCCGTCCGATCATGATCCGCTATGTCGACAACCGCGAGCTGGCCAAATCGGCCGACAAGCCTTGATGGCACCGTCATTCCGGGGCGATGCGAAGCATCGAACCCGGAATCTGGAGGTTGGCTTGCGCGCCCGATTACCTCGAGATTCCGGGTTCGCGCTTTCAGCGCGCCCCGGAATGACGGTGTAGAGTGCAGCGCATTGCTTTTCGCGGCCCGAAGGTGATACGCGAAGGCATTGATCGATCAGGGGAGGAACATCGTGGGACTGCTCGTCATGATCCTGGGTCTCGTGCTGTTCCTCGGCGTCCATGTGCTGACGAGCCTGCGCGAGATGCGTGCCGGCCTGATCAAGGCGATGGGCGAGGGCGTCTACAAGATCGCCTATTCGCTCGCCTCCGCGGCCGGGCTCGTGCTGATCATCTGGGGCTTTGCGCATTATCGCGCGACCGGATGGATCGACGTCTGGACGCCGCCGACCGCGTTCAAGCACATCGCCGTGGCGCTGATGCTGCCCGCCGTCATCCTCGTCGTCGCCTCCTATGTCCGCGGCCGCATCTACACGACGCTGAAGCATCCGATGCTCGCCGGCGTGAAGCTGTGGGCGTTCGCGCATCTGCTCGCCAATGGCGACCTCGGCTCGATCATCCTGTTCGGCTCGTTTCTCGGCTGGGCGGTCTATGACCGCATCTCGCTGAAGCGCCGTGCGGATGCCGGCGCGCCGCCGATTCCGGTGGGCGGCCCAACCAACGACCTGATCGCGATCGCGGTCGGTGTCATCGTCTATCTGGCGCTGGCGTTTGCGTTCCACCCGGTCGTGATCGGCGTGCCTGTCATGGGAGCCTGACTATGTCTGTTCAATCCGCCATCAAGCGCAAGACCGCGCCCGATCTGCGCGCCCGCAAGAACGGCGAGCCGATCGTGATGCTGACGTCCTATCATGCGCACACCGCGGCGCTGGTCGACCGTCATTGCGACGCCATCCTGGTCGGCGATTCCCTCGGCAACGTCATGCACGGCTTCGAGACGACGGTGCCGGTGACCCTCGACATGATGATCCTGCAGGGCCGCGCGGTGATGCGCGGCTCGCAAGCCGCGCTCGTCGTGGTGGATATGCCGTTCGGCTCCTATGAGGGTTCGAAGGAGCAGGCGTTCCAGTCCGCGGTGCGGATCATGAAGGAGACGCTATGCGGCGCGGTCAAGCTCGAGGGCGGCGCGCGGATGGCGGAGACGGTGGCGTTCCTGTCCGACCGCGGCATTCCGGTGATGGGCCATATCGGTCTGACGCCGCAGTCGATCAACACGCTCGGCTCGTTCCGCGCGCAGGGCCGCGAGGAGGAGAACTGGGCACCGATCGAGAACGACGCCAGGGCGATCGCGGAGGCGGGCGCGTTCTCGATCGTCGTCGAGGCGGTCGCCGAACCGCTGGCGCGCAAGATCACGCAGTCGATCGCCGTGCCCACCATCGGCATCGGCGCCAGCGCGGCCTGCGACGGCCAGGTGCTGGTGCTGGAGGACATGCTCGGCCTGTCGCCGCGGGCGCCGAAATTCGTGCGCCGCTATGGCAATCTCGGTCCGATGATCGAGGAGGCGATCGCCGGCTATGCGCGCGACGTGAAGAGCCGCGCATTCCCTGGGCCGGAGCACGTCTACGGCATGAAGAAGAGCTGACGGGGCAGACATGGACTGGTCGCAGCACGCAATTCCGCCGATGCGGCTCGAGCCGCGCTTCGGCGACCGCGTCGTGCCGGCTTTCCCGGAGCGGCCCGGCAGCCTGTGGGCGATGATCGCGGACGCCGTTGCGCAGAACGGCGACGGCGAGGCGCTGGTCTGCGGCGCGACGCGCCTGAGCTGGCGCGAGGTCGCGGAGAAATCGGCCAAGGTCGCGGCGGGCTTTGCCAAACTCGGCCTTGCGCCCGGCGACCGCGTCGCGATCCTGCTCGGCAACCGTATCGAATTCGTGCTGACGATGTTCGCCGCGGCGCATGCCGGGCTGGTCACGGTGCTGCTCTCGACGCGCCAGCAGAAGCCCGAGATCGCCTATGTGCTGAACGATTGCGGCGCCACTCTTCTGGTCCATGAGGCCAGGCTTGCCGACCGCGTCCCCGATGCGGCCGACATTCCCGGCCTCAAGCATCGCATCTCCGTCAGCGACGACGGCGCATCGCAATTCGCTGGCCTCGCCGACAACGCGCAGGCCCAGGCGCCGGCACAGGTGCGGGAAGAGGACACCGCGATGATCCTCTACACCTCGGGCACCACCGGCCGGCCGAAGGGCGCCATGCTCGCTCATTGCAACATCATCCACTCCTCGATGGTGTTCGCCTCGTGCCTCAAGCTGACCAGGGCTGATCGCTCGATCGCGGCGGTCCCGCTCGCGCATGTCACCGGCGCGGTCGCCAACATCACCACGATGGCACGCTGCGCCGGCGCGCTGATCGTTATGCCGGAGTTCAAGGCCTCGGAATATCTGAAGGTCGCGGCGCGCGAGCGCGTCACCTACACGGTGATGGTGCCGGCGATGTACAATCTCTGCCTGATGCAGCCGGATTTCGACAGCTACGACCTGTCGAGCTGGCGGATCGGCGGCTTCGGCGGCGCGCCGATGCCGGTCGCAACCATCGAAAAACTCGACGCCAAGATTCCCGGGCTGAAGCTTGCGAATTGCTACGGCGCGACCGAGACCACGTCGCCCTCGACGCTGATGCCGGGCGAACTGACCGCCGCCCATATCGACAGCGTCGGCCTGCCGTGCCCCGGCGCCGAGATCATCGTGATGGGCGCCGACGGCCGCGAACTGCCGCGCGGCGAGATCGGCGAGCTCTGGATCCGCAGCGCCTCGGTCATCAAGGGCTACTGGAACAATCCGAAGGCGACCGCGGAGAGTTTCACGGCCGGCTTCTGGCATTCCGGCGATCTCGGTTCGATCGATACGAAGAACTTCATCCGCGTGTTCGACCGCCAGAAGGACATGATCAACCGCGGCGGCCTGAAGATCTATTCCGCCGAGGTCGAGTCCGTCCTGGCCGGCCATCCCGCCGTGGTCGAGAGCGCGATCATCGCAAAACCGTGCCCGGTGCTCGGCGAGCGCGTGCACGCCGTGATCGTGACCCGCACGGACGTGAATACGGAGAACCTGCGCGCCTGGTGCGCCGAGCGGCTCTCGGACTACAAGGTGCCGGAGACCATGGCGCTGACATCAGACCCGCTGCCGCGCAACGCCAACGGCAAGGTGATCAAGCGCCAGATCAGGGAGAGCTTGTCGGCGGGGGCGCCGTAGTGCGACGCCAACGTGCCCTCCGCTAACTCGGTGCACCTCTCCCGCTTGCGGGGGGAGGTCGGCGCGCGCAGCGCGGCGGGTGGGGGCTCTCGCGCCAATGGGACTCTATCTCTGCTCCGACTCGCGGAGACCCCCCCACCCCAACCCTCCCCCGCTTGCGAGGGCTTTGCGCAATTGGGCGTGCGCGGGTGCAGGCCAGTGTCAGGCATTTTTTTGCGTGGCTTCTGGGGGCGCGCGGGAGTGGACAGCTTCGTTTGGGCGGCCGATTGACGGCATTGCGGAGCGGCGGTCACAGCGCAACACCCGTTGGACGCAGCATTGCCCATCGTTTGAGGTTCATGGCGAGGCAGAGAAGATGCAGATGGGTCTGATTGCGTGCCAAGCCCAGATAGCGAGCGCGCGCCCAGCCATAGACGCCCTTGAGGCGCGCGAAGACCTGCTCGACCGGGGCGCGGCGCCGTCCCACGGCGTCGTTGAAGCGCTTCTGACGCGCGGTCAGGGGATGATGCTTGTTGGGCCGGAACATCAGCCGCGGCTTGATGCCCCGGGCCGCGAGGAGGGCGCGGCGCTCGTGCTTGTCATAGGCCTGGTCGGCGTAGACCGCCTTCTCGTCGCCGCAGATCAACTCGTCGGCCGGCACCGTGTCGTTGACCGCGGCGTCGGTCAGCTTGCTGCGACGGATGATCGCCGAGCCCTGGTCGACGCCGACATGCGCCTTGTAGCCGAAGTACCGCTTGCCACCCTTCTTGGTCCATCGCGCATCCGCATCCCGCTCGCTGTTGACCAGCTTGCTCGGCGCACGCCCGTCCGGGCCGAGCGGCAGCGGGTCTTTCGGCGGCTTCGGCGGCTTCACCGCCGCCGGGATCAGGCTCGCATCGATCAATGTGCCCCGGCGCAGCACCAGCCCGCGCGCGTCGATCTGGCGCAGGATCTCGCCGAACAGCCTCTCCTCCAGATCGGCCTGCTGCAAAGCTTCGCGGAAGCGCCAGATCGTCGTGTGGTCGGGCGTCTCGTCACCGAGCACAAAGCCGCAGAATTCGCGGAACGAGGCCCGATCAT
>NZ_JADFUD010000029.1:0-104680 GCF_054820065.1 Bradyrhizobium sp. UFLA06-06 | reverse complement strand
GGAATCCGGCGGTCTTTCATAGGCTTGGCGAGGGCGGCGGCGGACGGCGCTCAGAGGCGGCCGGAGCGCTCCTGATCGGGGCCATCGTCGCGGTCGAAACGGTCGTGATCGAAGCCGCGGCCGCCGCGCTCCCAGCGGTCCATGCCGCGCTCGAGGCGGTGGCGGCGCCAGCCCTCGGCACCGAATCCACGCCCTTCCATATGGGTCAGCAAGCTCAGCCGCCGCTTCTGGTTGTCGTCGAGCATCTTGTAGAGCGGGTCGGCGGCGTCGGCGATCTTCTTCAGCGACGTCGCGGTCGCCGCCATGTTGTCGGCGCGCTCGCGCAGGCGGGCGACCGGATCGTCCGGCTTCTGCGCCTGGTCCGCATCGGTCTTCTCGGCGGCCATCCGCGCATTGGCGCGATCGAGCCGCAGCTTGGCGAAGTCGCGCACCGCGGCCTCAACCGGCGGCCACAGCTTCTCCTGATCGGCGTTGAGCTTCAGCCCGGCGTGGACGGCGGCGATCCGCGCGTCGAGGAAGGCGGCCCGATCCTCGGGGCTCATCCGCATATGACCGTGGAACCAGGGACGATGCTGGGCATAGACCGCGGTCGAACCGGCAATCGTGAGCGCCGCGATACCGGCGAGCAGAACTTTCTTCATACGAACCTCCTTTGAAGGTTGCTCGAAGATGATGCCGCCCGCCCGCGCCTTCAACTTACGGATTGGACAGAGAGAGCTCTGTTACCAAGATGTAATCCGCTTTCATTGCATTGCAGAAACATCCAAAGCGCGAGGTCGCGCTTTGGATTTCTGTTGTTTGCGCTAGATCATTCCGAGCAGGCGCGGCAGCCACAGCGAGATCTCCGGCACGTAGGTGATCAGGCCGAGGAACACCAGCATCGCGCACAGCCACGGCAGGACCGAGATGGTGATCTCGCTGATGCCCATCTTGGCGATACTGCTCGCAATGTAGAGGTTGAGCCCGACCGGCGGATGGCACAGTCCGACCTCGGTGTTGACGATCATCAGGATGCCGAGATGCACCGGGTGCACGCCGAGCTTGGTCGCCAGCGGAAACAGGATCGGCGCCATGATCAAGAGGATCGACGACGGGTCCATCACGTTGCCGGCGAGCAGCAGGATGACGTTGACGACGAGCAGGAACATCCAGACCGAGAAGTTCTTGTCGATGATCCAGGCCGCCATCTCCTGCGGGATCTGCTCGTGGGTCATCAGGAACGAGAACAGCACCGCGTTGGTGATGATGTAGAGCAGCATCGAGCTCATGCTCGCCGCCTGCAGCAGCACCTTCGGCACCTGGGAGAGCTTCAGCTCCTTGTAGACGAATACGGTGATGAAGAAGGCGTAGGTCGCGGCGACCGCGGCCGCTTCGGTCGGCGTAAAGATGCCGCCATAGATGCCGCCGAGCACGATCGCGATCAGCAGCAGGCCCCAGATGCTTTCGCGGAACGCCGTGAACTGCTGGCCGATGGTCGCGCGCGGCATCTTCGGATAGCCGTTGCGCTGCGCGACGAAGAAAGTCACCGCAGCCAGCATCAGCGCGAGCACGACGCCCGGCACGATGCCGGCCATGAACAGCGCGCCGATCGAGGTGTTGGTGGAAACGCCGTACAGCACCAGGATGATCGAGGGCGGCACCAGGATGCCGAGCGCGCCCGAGGTCGAGATCACGCCGACGCCGAACCGCTTCGGATAGCCGTGATCGACCATCGCCGGCATCATGATCGAGCCGATCGCCACCACGGTGGCGACGCTCGAGCCCGAGATCGCCGCGAACATCGCGCAGGCCGCGACGCCGGCGAGCCCAAGGCCGCCGGGCAGATGCCCGACCAGCGAGGTCGTGAACGCGATCATGCGCCGCGCGACGCCGCCGCGGGTCAGGAAGGTGCCGGCCAGGATGAAGAACGGGATCGCCATGATGCCGAAATTGTCGAGGCCCGAAAACAGCTTCAGGCCGACGCTCTCGATCGGCACCTCGGTCATCGTGAACAGGAAGGTGAGCACGGTCAGGCCGAGCGAGATCGAGATCGGCATGCCCGTCAGCATCAGGGCAAACAGCAGTCCGAAAATAAGTGCGGCGCTCATCACGCTTCTCCAAGCGCGACGGGCGCGGTCTTGCTGGTCTCGACGCCATCGACATGGGAGGCGTCATGGTGCGGCAGGTTGTCGGTCCACCAGTAGTTCCAGCACACTTGCAGGAAGCGGAAGCACATCAGGTAGGAGCCGAGCGGGATGCAGGCGTAGACGATCCAGCTCGGGATCTCGAGATCCGGCGAGACCTGGTCGGTATGCATCAATTCGAACACGAATTTGGCACCCATGGTGCCGACGATCCCGGTGAACAGCGCGCCGCCGAGCAGGCCGAAGATGATGGTGCGCTTGCGCCAGAAATCGTTGAGGCGGTTGATCAGGACGTCGACGCCGACATGGACGCCGGCGCGCACGCCATAGGCGGCGCCGAACTTCGCCATCCAGATGAACATGTAGATGCAGAGTTCCTGCGACCATGCGAGATTGATGCCGAACAGGTACGGATAGAGCACGGGAACGTCGACCAGAAAACGGTGCACGACCGTGACGAAGGTCAGCAGCGTCGCGGCCCCCATCAGGCTCGCGATGATGATTTCCTCGAGCCGGTCCAGAATTTTAAGCAGCATTGATCTCCCCTGTCATGGCCTGATGCGGCGACCGGCCACGGCACCCTGGCCGCGACCTCACGCGGCCGCGGCGTTCACTTTGTTTGCGGTTCAAGTCCCGCGTGACTGTTGCTGTCGATCGGAGCTGCCTCCGATCCACCTCGCCCCGCGTGCGGGGAGAGGTCGAAATTCAAGCGCAGCTTGAATTTCGGGTGAGGGGGAGCTTCCGCGAGCGCATCTGGAGCCGCGTTCGCGGAGAAGGCCCCTCACCCCAACCCGCTCCCCGCAAGAACGGGGAGAGGGAGCTCTTCTGGCATCGCCTCGGCGGCGGAGCATCGCAGCTAATTCATCGGGCTGCGGCCGGTTTCCTTGAGGAATTCGTCGATCAGCGGCTGGCCGACGCGCGAGGCCACGTCCTTGTAGACCGGCATCATCGCCTTGCGCATCGCCTCGTCCTGCTCCGGCGTCAACGCGACGATCTCGGTCTTGCCGGCCTTCTTGATCTCGGCGAGTGCGTCGTCGTTTTCCTTGGCCGACTGGCTGTTGCCGAACTCGGTGGCTTCCTTCATCGCCTTGGAGAGCTGCTCGCGGGTATCGGCCGGCAGGCCGTCCCAGAACTTCTTGTTCACGACCACGACGTAGCCGATGTAGCCGTGATTGGTGACGGTGGCGTACCTCTGCACCTCATGCATTTTCTGGGTGTAGATGTTCGACCAGGTGTTCTCCTGGCCGTCGACCACGCCGGTCTGCAGCGCCTGGTAGACGTCGGAGAATGCCATCACCTGCGGGATCGCGCCGAGTGCGCGGAACTGGGCTTCCAGCACCTTCGACGACTGGATGCGGAACTTGAGCCCCTTGTAGTCGGCGGGCGCGACCAGCTTCTTGTTCGCGCTCATCTGCTTGAAGCCGTTGTCCCAGTAGGCGAGACCGGTCATGCCCTTGGAATCTAGCTTCTTGAGCAGCTGGGCGCCGAGCGGGCCGTCGGTGACCTTCCGCAGCGACTTCAGGTCGGGGAGGATGTAGGGCAGATCGAAGACTTCGAATTCCTTGATGCCGATCGGGCCGAACTTCGAGTTCGACGGCGCCAGCATCTGCACCGCGCCGAGCTGCAGCGCCTCGAGCTCTTCCTTGTCCTTGTAAAGCGTCGAGTTCGGGTAGACCTCGACCTTCACCTTGCCGCCGGTGTACTTCTCGGCGAGTTCCTTGAACTTGTCGGCCGCCTTGCCCTTCGGCGTATCCGAGGCCACCACGTGGCTGAATTTGAGAACGATCGGCGACTGCGCCGCCGCAGGCCCGACAAAGGTCAAAGCCGCGATCGACGCCGCAGCCAATATGAGTTTACGCATGTTTCCTCCCGCGTAATTGCGGAGCGCGAATACCGGCCCCGAGACATCCGGTCGCACCATTACAGACAAGCAAAGACGATTGCCATTGCCCCTTTAGCAGGGGCCAATTGCACCATTGCTGCACTGCAAAATTCGATGCGGCGGTATCCCCTTCGGCTCTTGCGACCGTTCAATGACACCGCCCGCACGCTGTGCCCGGCCACGGCAATGAGGTCAATGCGAGGTTTGGCAATGGCGGGTTCGCCGGGCGCGAATGCTGCGCGTGTTTTTTGCCGGCTGTCGTCCCTGCGAAAGCAGAGATCCATACGCCGCGGCAAATGTTGCGGATGAGACTCTTCGTTGTCGTCCTGGCGAAAGCCAGGACCCATAACAACCGCATTTGATTGTGAACGAGGTCGTGGCCCCAACATCGCGCAACAAATCTCATTTGGGGTAATGGGTCCTGGCTTTCGCCAGGACGACACTGAATGTGTTGGACGACGTGTGGCTCATGCTTCCGTAGTCTCGCGGCGCATTGCGTCCGAGCTTTGCATCTTGTTCCGCCCTCTCATCATCGGAGGGCGCAGGGAAAGCCGGGTGCCGATCGCACCCATGGGCCCCGTGCAAAAGGTAGAAAGCACGGGGGTAGGACCACAGGTGTAACCGGAAACAACCCGGCTTTCCCTGCGCGATGGGCTACGGCTTACTTCGTGCTCTCCCCGGCGAGACTGGGCTTGCTTGTCACCGCCTTCGCAAAGCACTTTCGCACCTTGCGAGAGGACACCTGCCGCTAGGGCGTCAGGACCACACGACTTCACCGTCCGCTTCATGCGCACTCGTCAGTTGCGCAATCGGCGTCCACCGCATCTCGACCCACGTTCGTGACGACCGCGAAGCGCCCCTCGATCGGGTGAGACGGGGCAAACCATACACTGAGTTTCACTTCGGATAAAGCGAAATATTTTGCTGCGGGGGCTTGCGCCGTCGGGCAAATCAGTGGCAACGGCCCTCCCCGCTCCGTTCGTCATTGCGGGCGACGCATCAGCGTCCAATGTCGCCTCGCCGCGCGGACGGAATCCGGTCGATCAGACATCATTCCTTCCGCAGGATCTTATCCATGGCCTTTCCTCGTGCCAGCTCATCGATCAGTTTATCCAGGTAGCGAATTTCCCGCATGGTCGGCTCTTTGATTTCCTCCACCCTGACACCGCACACCACGCCCTTGATCGAGGCCCGAGAAGGATTCATTTCAGGCGCCTTTGCGAAGAACGTTTCGAAGTCGGTTTGTTTCTCCAACTGAGCTTCCAGCTCCTTCGGACCGTAGCCGGTCAACCAGGAGATCACCTGATCGACCTCCGCTTTGGTGCGTCCCTTCTTCTCCGCTTTCGTGACGTAGAGCGGGTAGACGCTTGCGAAGCTCGTTGTATAGATCCGATGCTTGGCCATGAATTGCTCCGAACGTTCGTATTCCGTGGTCTCGACGATATTAGTCCTGGGTTGAACCGGCTTCGCCAATCCGAAGTGTCGCATGTGGCTGAGGGCATGGCGATGGCCTGTGCCTCCCGTTTCGTCCCCAGCGCTCGCCTGCGGCGGTGCGCATGCGTTGGCAGCAATCGCTCTACAGCGACGGCAACCGCTCTGGGGCAGCGCCACACCTGATCCGCTAGATCATCACCATGTCCAATCCACGGGCGGAAACAAGGCGCCGCCCGCCGGGATCGAACACCAGGATCGAACGCAGGAGTTTTGAACAATGAACCAGATGATCCGCAATACTCAGGAGACAAGCATGAACCGCGACAACGCCTCGCACGCCGGTCAGGCGGGGCCAACCGAGTTGGTGCCATCGCGCTACGCGCTGAAGATCGGCGAGATCGACGTGCTGGTGATCAGCGACGGGGTGCTGCCGCTGCCAACCAAGATGCTGGCACACAATGCCGAACCGGCCGTCCGCGCAGCCTGGCTGGACGACATGTTCCTGCCGCCGGACGCGTTCGACTGGGCGCTGAACGTGGTCGTGGTACGAAGCGGCGGGAAAACCATCCTCGTCGACGCCGGGCTGGGGTCGGACCCGGACCTGCACCTGCCGAAGGCCGGGCAGACGGTCAAGCGACTGGAGGCCGCCGGCATCGATCTCGGGTCCGTCACCGACGTGGTGCTAACCCACATGCACATGGACCATGTGGGCGGGCTGCTCGTCGACGGCGTGAAGGAGCGGCTGCGTCCGGACCTGCGGATCCATGTGGCGGCCGCCGAGGTCAAGTTCTGGGAGGCGCCCGATTTCTCCCGCGTCTCGATGCCGCCGGGATTCCCGGACGCGCTTCGTGCGACCGCCAAGCGGTTCAGGAAAGAGTACCAGAGCCAGTTGCGGCTGTTCGACGAGGAGCACGAGGTGGCGCCCGGAGTGGTCGTCCGTCGCAGCGGTGGCCATACCCCCGGTCACAGCGTGGTTCGCCTGGCGTCCGGCGGCGACCGGCTGACATTCGCCGGTGACCTCGTCTTCGCGGTCGGCTTCGAGCACCCCGAATGGCACAATGGCTTCGAGCATGACCCCGAGGAGGCGGCCCGCGCCCGGATCAGTCTGTTGCGGGAGCTGGCGGCCAACCGCGAGCTGCTGGTGGCCACGCATATGCCGTTCCCGTCCGTTGGACATGTCGCGGTCGAGGGTGACGCCTTCCGTTGGGTGCCGGTGTTCTGGGACTACTGAGACCTTGTCGAGTTAGAGCCGAACCGGGGCGCGTACTCATATCGATCATGGGTGCGGGCTCCGGCTTCCGCGCGGCCCTTCTGAGCAAAGGTCGGCTACGGGCCACAAGCCGTCATTCAAGCCGGTCGAGAGCGAATTAGCTTGCCTTGCTTTGAGTCCTTTTGCACTCTCAGGCAAAGGAGGCCGATGCATGAAGATAATGACCGTCGCGTGCGCTCTCGGAGCGGCCCTCGTGCTGTGCAACCTCGGGACGTCTGGTGCTGAAGCCCGGGCGCGGAAGGCACAAGTCGTTCATGAACCAAGGAGGGTCATTATCCCGACGCCCGTGATAAGGCCAACTCCGTGGGATTATTATATTGTTCCACGATATCAATATCGCCCTGAAGACGACCGGGTCGATCCATACGCCCCGCCCCTGGTGTCGTCGTGGCGCCTCTATGAGGCGTGGCGGTGGCCATACTGGTGGTGAACGGCCGATCGCGCCAAACGGATCGCAATTCCGAGGGAAGTGGTGATCGTCCCCTGACGGACCTAGCTGTGAAGTTGCGCGTTGAGGCCGTCCCAGTTTGGCGTACGTCTGGTTGCCTCAAGAGCGCCGCTCTGGGAATTACGACGAAACAGCAGGCCGTTTTGGCCCGAGAGTTCCTTGGCTTTCAGCACTCGGCCATCTTCCAAAAGGATGCGCGCGCCTGCCGTGACATAACAGCCCGCTTCGACGATACAATCGTCACCCAATGAAATGCCGATACCGGCATTGGCTCCGATCAGGCAGCGCTCGCCAACTGTAATCCTCTCTTTCCCTCCGCCGGACAGAGTGCCCATGATCGACGCTCCGCCACCAACGTCGCTGCCGCTTCCCACAACCACACCGGCGCTGATCCGGCCTTCGACCATGCAGGGACCGAGCGTACCCGCGTTGAAATTGCAAAAACCTTCATGCATGACGGTTGTGCCCGGCGCCAGGTAGGCCCCGAGCCTTACGCGATCCGCATCTGCAATTCTCACCTCCGCAGGCGTCACATAATCGGTCATGCGCGGAAACTTATCCACGCCTGTCACCTCAAACGCGAGGCCACGCTTTCGTGCTTCCATTCGCGCGTCCGGTACACGAGAGCATTCACAGGGACCGAGGGTCGTCCAGGCAACGTTAGGTAAAAGACCGAAAACTCCCTCGAGGTTCAGGCAATTCGGCTGGACGAGCCGGTGGCTCAGCAGATGGAGTCGAAGATATGCGTCGTGCACGTCAGTCGGCGCAGATGCAAGGGAGCCAATCTCTGTGCGGATTGGAACGATGTCGACATTGCGAATATCGTCGTGTCGCGCATATCCGTCCGCCGACTCGCCCAACGATCTGCTGACCTCGTCGCTCGCCAGCCGCACCGTTGCCGCCTTGTCGGCCTCCGCAACCAGGCGCAGCTGAAGAAACCAGGAATCCAGCACGCGACCGTCAGCGGCAATCGTCGCAAATCCCTCGCCTCTCGCGCACCTCAGTTCCATCGCCATTCGAATGTCTCACACTACGATCCTGTACGTCATGCATACGCGAGTTTTCGTGGAAATGGCAACTTCCGGACTCTCAAACACGTCCGCTTTGGGGCAAAGGGCGACATGGGTCCACGCCGCAGCGACGCCCGCTCTTATGCTCTGACCGGATGCCGATCGGCGGTGCTTGCGGTGCCGTGTCGGGCGAGCAAGTAGCCGGGCCGGCCGGCTCGCCCTCCACGCTTCGTCCCGGGACCGCTACTCGGCCGCGGTCCGGATATCGATCTTCTCGGCGCGGACCGCGCAGAACTTGAACTCCGGAATCTTGCCGAACGGATCGAGCGCCGGGTTGGTCAACAGGTTCGCCGCCGCCTCCGCATAGCAGAACGGCATGAAGACCATGTTCTCGGGCACGTCGCGGTCGGCGCGCACCTTGACCTCGACCGCGCCGCGGCGCGTCTCGAGACGGATGAAGTCGCCGGGCGCGAGTCCCTTCTTGCGCATGTCCTTCGGAGTCATGAACGCGACCGCCTCGGGCTCGATCTGGTCCAGCACCTGGGCACGGCGCGTCATCGAGCCGGTGTGCCAATGTTCGAGCACGCGGCCGGTCGACAGCACCATCGGGTACTCGTCGTCGGGCAACTCGTCCGGCGGGATCACCTTGGCCGGCACGATCTTGCCGCGGCCGCTCTCGGTCGGGAAGCCGGTGGTGAAGATGATCTCGTTGCCCGGCTTGTCGGGATCGTCGACCGGATAGGTCACCGCGCCCTCGCGCAGCAGGCGCTCCCAGGTGATGTTCTTCAGCGACGGCATCAGTTCGGCCATCTCGGTGAAGACCTCGCCCGGCCCCGCATAATTCCAGGGCAGCCCCATCCGCTTGCCGATCTCCTGGATGATCCAGAGATCCTGCCTTGCATCGCCCGGCGGCTTGATCACCTCGCGCGCCAGCTGCACGCGGCGGTCGGTGTTGGTGAAGGAGCCGGACTTTTCGGCGAACGCCGAAGCAGGCAGGATGACGTCGGCGTGGAACGCGGTCTCGGTGACGAAAAGATCCTGCACGACGAGATGATCGAGCTTGGCCAGCGCTTCGCGCGCGTGCTGCAGGTCGGGATCGGACATCGCGGGATTCTCGCCCTCGACATACATGCCGTGGATTTCGCCGGCGTGGATCGCGTTCATGATCTCGACGACGGTCAGCCCGCGCACCGGATCGAGCTCCTGCCCCCACAGCTTCTCGAAGGCGCCGCGCATGTCGTCGCGGCCGACCGGCTGATAGTCCGGAAGGAACATCGGGATCAGGCCGGCGTCGGAGGCGCCCTGCACGTTGTTCTGCCCGCGCAGCGGATGCAGCCCGGTGCCGGGGCGGCCGACCTGGCCGGTGATCAGGGCCAGCGCGATCAGGCAGCGCGCATTGTCGGTGCCGTGAACGTGCTGGCTGATGCCCATGCCCCAGAAGATGATGGACGATTTGGCGCGGGCGTAGGCGCGTGCAACCTCGCGCAGCGTCTCCGCCGGAATGCCGCAGATCTGGGACATGCGCTCCGGCGTGAACTCCTGGATCTTCGCCTTCAGCTCGTCATAGCCCTCGGTATAGCCGGCGATGTACTGCTCGTCGGTCAGGCCTTCGGTGATGATCGTGTGGATCATCGCGTTCAGCATCGCGACGTCGCTGCCCGGTTTGAATTGCAGGTGCTCGGTGGCGTGGCGCGACAGCGTCTGCCGGCGCGGGTCCATCACATAGAGCTTGGCGCCGCGCTTGGCGGCGTTCTTGATGTAGGTGGCGGCGACCGGATGGTTCACGGTCGGATTGGCGCCGATCACCCAGATCACCTCGGCATCGGCCGCGGCCGCGAACGGCGCCGACACGGCGCCGGAGCTCAATCCCTCGAACAGCGCCGCCACCGACGAGGCGTGGCACAGCCGCGTGCAGTGGTCGACATTGTTGGAGCCGAAGCCGGTGCGCACCAGCTTCTGGAACAGATAGGCTTCCTCGTTCGAGCCCTTGGCCGAGCCGAAGCCGGCCAGCGCCTTGGCGCCCTTCTCGTCGCGGATCTTGCGCAGGCCCGCCGCGGCGAGATTGAGCGCTTCTTCCCAGGATGCTTCGCGGAAATGGGTGTAGGGATTGGCCGGATCGACCTGGTCGTTGGCATCCTTCTTGACGCCGGGCAGCCGCACCAGCGGCTTGGTCAGGCGATTGGGGTGATGGATGTAGTCGAAGCCGAAGCGGCCCTTGACGCAGAGCCGGTTGTGATTGGCGGGACCGTCACGGCCTTCCGCGTAGATCACCTTCTCATCCTTGACCTGGTAGGTGACCTGACAGCCGACGCCGCAATACGGGCAGAGCGAATCCACCTTCTTGTCGGGATAGGTGACGCGGGTCTGCTTGTCGTCGAGCATGACCGCCGGCATCAGGGCGCCGGTCGGGCAGGCCTGCACGCACTCGCCGCAGGCGACGCAGGTCGATTCGCCCATCGGATCGTCGAAGTCGAATACGATCTTGGCGTCGTGGTTGCGGTAGGCCATGCCGATCACGTCGTTGACCTGCACCTCGCGGCAGGCCCGCACGCAGAGGCCGCACTGGATGCAGGCGTCGAGATTGACGCTCATCGCCGGATGGCTGGTGTCGGCGTGCCAGCGTTCAGTGGCGGGAAAGCGGCTTTCGGTCACGCCGGTCTTCTCGGCCCAGTGCCAGAATTTCGAGTCCGGATCGTGCGAAGTCTCGCGCGCCGGCTGGTCCGCCACCAGCAGCTCCATCACCATCGTCTGCGCCGCGACGGCGCGCTGGCTGGCCGACTTCACCTTCATGCCGACCGTCGGCGTCCGCTTGCAGGACGCCGCCAGCACGCGCTCGCCCTCGATCTCGACCATGCAGGCGCGGCAGTTGCCGTCCGGCCGGTAGTCCGGCGCGGGCGAATAGCACAGATGCGGGATCTCGGTGCCCTGGCGCTTGGCGACCTGCCAGATCGTCTCGCCGGCCCGCGCTTCGACCTGCTCGCCGTCGAGCTCGAACTGAATCGTCAGGCCTGAGTTCTGATTGTTGCTCATTCAAATCCTCGTCGAAATTCGTCTGCTCGGCCTCGCCTACTCGGCGGCTTGCTGCGGACGAAAGCCGTCCGGAAAATATTTGATCACTGAGGTCAGCGGATTGGAGGCCGCCTGACCGAGGCCACAGATCGACGCATCGCGCATCGCCTGGCTCAATTGGTCGAGCAGTTCCTTGTTCCAGACCGGCTGCTGCATCAACAGCGCCGCCTTCTCGGTTCCGGCGCGGCACGGCGTGCACTGCCCGCAGCTCTCGTCCTCGAAGAACTTCATCAGGTTCAGCGCGGCGTCCCTGACGTCATCGACCTGCGAGAGCACGACCACGGCGGCGGAGCCGATGAAGCAGCCATATTTCTCCAGCGTGCCGAAATCGAGCGGGATGTCGTCCATCGACGCCGGCAGGATGCCGCCGGATGCACCGCCCGGCAGATAGGCCTGCAAGGTATGGCCGTCGGCCATGCCGCCGCAGAACTCGTCGATCAACTCGCGCAGCGTGATGCCGGCGGGAGCGAGCTTGACGCCCGGATCCTTGACGCGTCCCGACACCGAGAAGCTGCGCAGGCCGTGGCGTTCGTTGCGGCCGTGGCTCTTCCACCAGTCGGCGCCCTTCTCGACGACATCGCGCACCCACCACAACGTCTCGATGTTGTTGATCAGCGTCGGCAGGCCGAACAACCCGACCTGGAACGGATATGGCGGCTTGTGCCGCGGCAGGCCGCGCTTGCCCTCGATCGATTCCAGCAGCGAGGATTCCTCGCCGCAGATATATGCGCCGGCGCCGCGCCGCAGATGCAGCGTCGGACCACCCGGCGGGAGCTTTGCGATCTCGCGCGCGAGGATCTCGCGGCAGGCCGGGTACTCGTCGCGGATATAGATGTAGACTTCGGGCGCCTCGACCACGTGGGCGCCGATCAGCATGCCCTCGAGGAAGCGATGCGGATCGGTCTCGAGATAATAGCGGTCCTTGAACGTGCCGGGCTCGCCCTCGTCGCCGTTCACCGCCATCAATCGCGGACCGGGTTCGCCGAGCACCGCGCGCCACTTGCGGCCGGTCGGAAATCCGGCGCCGCCGAGGCCACGCAGCGACGCATCGTCGAGCGCCTTCAGCAGGTCTTCGCGCGGCAACTCGCCCGAGCGCAGGCGCGCCAGCAGCTGGTATCCGCCGCCCGCCACGTAGCCGTCGTAGTCGACATATGGAGGAAGGTGCACATGGGTGTCGCTGTTCTTCGCCGCCGCCAGCACATTGGTGACGGTCGCATGATCGACGAAGTTGTGGCCGACCTCGGCGGCGGGCGCGGTGTCACAGCGGCCGACGCACGGCGCCCGCACGACGCGGATGCCGGGGCCGGCGCGGTTCTGCAGATCCTTCAACAGCTGTTCGCCGCCGAGCATCGCGCAGGTCAGCGAATCGCAGACGCGTACGGTGAGCGGCGCGATGTCAGGCTCGCCTTCCTTCACGATGTCGAAATGCGCGTAGAAGGTGGCGGTCTCGAACACTTCGGCGAATGACAGCTTCATCTCGTCGGCGAGCGCGGCAAGATGCGCCGCCGAGATCTGATGGTATTTGTCCTGGATCAGATGCAGATACTCGATGAGGAGGTCGCGCCGCCTCGGACGATCGGCGAGCAGCGCCTCGATCTCGTGCGCGGCCACGGGGTCGACCTGGCGTCCCTTGGGCGTGGCCTTCGCTCGCTTCCTGCCCTGTCCGGGATGCTCGAACGCACGAACCTTGTGAACGTCGTCTCGACTCATGAAGCCTCGCCTCGGGAACCACGCTTTGCGCGAATTGCACTGCTTCGACGAACTGTATTCTCTGGTATGCCAGAGGCAAGCAGTTTTAGAATGCCTCTAGCAGCGTCGGGTTGCCGCGTAGGCCGTTGTTTATGTTTGCCTATCGGGCGATCTGATTTCGCTATCGAGCGCCCGTCGCGCTGCGCGGTCTCGACCGCGTTTCAGCTCTCACAGCAGGTCGGCGTAGCCGAGAAAGCCGACGGCCTCGCCAGGTTCAACCCGCACCACCGACTCGCCGAGTTCGACCAGTCCATCGGTCTCGATCAGCGACGACAGCAGACCGGCTCCCTCGCGAGGAAACTTGTTCGCTTCCAGCGCACCGTCCGCCGCCCGTCGCAGCGAGACGCGGACATATTCGCGCCGCCCGCTCTTCTTCTTGTAGCTGAAGGCGGCCCGCACCGGCATCGGCAGCAAGGGGGACGGCGCAGCACCCGACAGCGCCAGCACGGTCGGCCGCACGACATGGACGAAGGTGACGAAACTCGCCACCGGATTGCCGGGCAGGCCGATCAGCGGCGTACCGTCGATGATTCCCATCGCCACCGGGCGGCCGGGCTTGATCGCCATCCGCCACAGCACCAGCGAGCCCGCCTGCTCGATGCCGGCCCTGACGTGGTCCTCTTCGCCGGTCGAGACCCCGCCCGTGGTCAGGATCAGGTCGTAGCGCCGCGCGACCTGCTTGAGCGCAGCGGCGAGCTCGGCCCGCTCGTCGCGCAGGATGCCGAGATCGCCGACCTCGCAACCAAGCCGCCGCAACATCGCCATCAGCATGAAGCGGTTGGAATCGAACAGTTGCGCTTCGGTGCGCGCGCTGCCGGGCGCAGCCAGTTCGTCGCCGGTCGAGAACACCCCGACGCGAAGCCGCCGCACCACGTCGAGCGTGGTGAGCCCGAAGGCCGCGGCGACCGCGATATCCTGCGGGCGCAGGCGCCGTCCCGATGCCAGCGCGACATGGCCGCGCGGAATGTCCTCGCCGGCCGGACGCACATTGGCGCCGACCTTCAGGCCGGACGGCAGAATCACGTTTCCCGCATCGTCGATCCGCACGTCTTCCTGCATGAACACGGTGTCGGTGCCATCGGGCATCGGCGCACCGGTGAAGATCCGCACCGCCTGGCCCGCCTGCGCCGGCTGCGCCGACGCTCCCGCCTGCACCCGCCCAACAACGGGGAATGCGCGCTCACCGCTCGCCGGCAGGTCCGCGCCGGATACTGCGTAGCCGTCGACGGCGGAATTTTTGAACGGCGGCAGCGCAAGCGGCGCGACAATGTCGCCGGCCAGGATGCGTCCGTCTGCATCCACCAAGGCAACCGTTTCGGTCTCGCCGACGGGCTTGACCCGCGCGGCGATGATCGCGACGGCTTCGTCGACCGACATCATCGGTCCGCCGAACGCGAAGCAGTCGTCCGAAAGCTGCGCCATGTGTCCCTCAGTCCTCGGCCATCGACAAGATTTGTTCGACCCGGATCGCGAACTGCGCGTTATCCTTAAAGCCGGACCGATCGATGGCAGTTCCCGCGACGCGGCGGAGAGTCGCCAGCCAGTCTCCGAACGTGCTTATATCCCCAGCTGCGTTGCCATGTGAACCCATCTGGACGTCCAGCAGTGCCCGAGAAAACCACAGCTCCCATCATTGTTCCTGATCCGGACGATCCGCGCCTGACGGAGCGCGTGGTCGGCGTCGACCAGACCGGCGCACGGACCGAGATCAAGGTGCCGGTCGAGCGGCCGCTGACGCTGTACCTCAACGCGCAGGAGATCGTCACGATGATGACGATCAACGACTATCCCGAATACCTCGCGCTCGGCTACCTCTTGAACCAGAACATGCTCAAATACGACGATGTCGTCACCGAGGTCGAATATGACGACGATCTCGAGGTCGTCGTGGTGCGCACCGCGCACCACACCAATTTCGAGGCGAAGCTGAAGAAGCGCACGCAGACCTCGGGCTGCGCCCAGGGCACGGCGTTCGGCGACCTGCTCGAAGCCGTCGAGAAGGTCGCGCTGCCGAAGGCCGAACTGCGGACCTCCTGGCTCTACCGGATGACGCACACCATCAACACGATGCCGTCGCTTTATCTGGAAGCCGGCGCCATTCACGGCTGCGTGCTGTGCAAGGAGGCGACGCCGGTGTGCTACACCGAGGACGTCGGCCGGCACAACGCCGTCGACAAGATCGCGGGCTGGATCTATCGCCACAATGTCGATCCGGCCGACAAGATTCTCTACACCACCGGGCGGCTGACCTCTGAGATGGTGATCAAGACGGTGCGGATGGGGATTCCAATCCTGGTCTCGCGCTCCGGCTTCACCGCATGGGGTGTCGATCTGGCGCGGCAGGTCGGATTGACGCTGGTCGGTCGCGCCCGCGGCAAGCGCTTCATCGCGCTGTCGGGCCAGGAGCGGATCGTCTACGACCAGAATCTCGACTATGTCGAAGAGGAATCGATGCGTCACAAGCGCAAAGGCGAGACCGACAATGACTGATATTCCGGGGACTGCCGTCCCGGGCGTGCTGCTCGCCGGCGGCCTCGCGCGGCGGATGGGCGGCGGCGACAAGCCGATGCGCAAGATCGCGGGCCGCACCATTCTGCAACGGGTGATCGACCGTCTCGCCCCGCAATGCAGTGGGCTGATCATCAACGCCAATGGCGATCCCACGCGCTTCGCCGCGTTCGGCCTCCCGGTCGTCGCCGACGACGTTGCCGACTATCCCGGTCCCCTCGCCGGCATCCTGGCCGCGCTCGACTGGACCGCCGCCAACCGGCCGGATGTGCAATGGGTGCTCAGCGCCGCAGGCGACTGTCCGTTTCTGCCGCGCGATCTCGTCACGCGCCTGGCGCAGGCACGCGCGGCTGACAATGCCGAGCTCGCGGTCGCTTCATCCGGCGGGCAGACGCATCCCGTCATCGGCCTCTGGAGCGTCCGCCTGCGGAATGAATTGCGCCAGGCGCTGGTCGTCGAGGACGTGCGCAAGATCGACCGCTGGACCGCGCGCTATCCGCTCGCAACGGTCGAGTGGCCGACCGAGCCGCTGGATCCGTTCTTCAATGCCAATACCGTCGAGGACATCGCGGAAGCCGACCGCCTCGCCGCGCTCGACGGCGGCTAGAGCATTTTCGGTTCTGATTGAATCAGAACCGAAGCTCTAGATTCTTGTTTTGACGCGTTTTCTTCACACGAACCGGTGTCCACTTTGCTCGAAAACGCTCCAATGTCCGCCGCCCGGATCAGCTCGGCCACGGCGTATTGCGGATCCGGGTGCAGGCATTCGGCCGATGAAAGCCGGGATCGCGCTCCGCGACGAAGTCGAAATTGACCGTGCCGAACGTGGTCTGCGGCTTCTTCAGGGCCGAGCAGGTCTGAACCTCGATGAACTCGTTCTTGAAATCGCCGCGGGGAAACGCGGCAAGGACGCCGTCCCGTTGTTCGGCCGTATAGTCATCGTATCCAACGCCGACGGCATCGACCAATACGCCCGCATTGGTGAGCGCGATTTCCGGCCGCATATATTGCGGAATGCCGGGCGTGGTGTGCAGGGCGATCGCTTCCCACACCAGGTCCGCCTTCGGCTCGGCGATGCCGTGGCTCCTGAGAAACTTGCGCGCCGCATCGGCGCCGTCGAGCTCAAACCGTTTGGTCTCGGTATGGAAGTGATCGACAAGGCCGAGATCATGAAACAGCGCAGCAACATAGAGCAGTTCAGGGTCGCACTTCAGATTTTGCCTGACGCCCTTGAGCGCGCCGAACACGAACACCCGGACCGAGTGATTGAACAACATTTCGGTTTCGTATTGCCGCACCAGCTCGGCGGCCTCCCGCGCGATCTTGCTGTCCGGGATTCGAATGCCGGAAATCGTGTCCGCCATCATCGCACTCCTGCCCTGTGTAGCCTGCCGGATGCATGCGCTGGACGGCCAACGGCGTCGCGATTCATGCGCGCCGGCACTCGCTGCAGTGAATCGTATCCACTACCTAACCCGCAAAGCGGCAACCGGAAGGCCCCCGCGCCATGAAGATTCTGCAGGGAGATCGTGAGGCTGGTGCAATACGGAAGGCGCGATCGAGCTCAGCCGATCGCGCCTGGCCTGATCCAGGCGAAGCCTGACCGGAAGCAGCCGGCACAGGCTCCGCCGGCTGCCGGCGATCAATGCCCCGCTGCGATCCGGGTCGGACCGCAGACGTCGTCCTGCGAGTCCTTGTCGTGGCCGCGGCCGTTGTCCTTCATCCGGCCGTGATCGCCATCGCAATTGACGGGAGCGAACGACACGCCGCGATAGACCGTGCCGAACGCCGGCGGCACAACGACGTCAAAGGCTTCGTTCGCCGGAAGCGTCGTCGCCGCGACCCTGTCCGTGATGGCGACGACCTGATTCGGATCGGCGCCGGGCTCGACCGAGTTGCCCACGGTCGACGTCACCGCAAAAATCGTCGCGGTGCCGTCGCGGTTGACGCGGCCGGTGATGTTGCGCAGCCCGCCGGTTGCCGGATCGGTGGGATAGCCGTTGACATGATAGAGCGCGCCGAGGTTCAGGCCCTTCTGCAGCGTGTAGGCAAGGCTCCAGCTGCCGTTGGCATAAACCCACTTCTGAAGGCCTGCGGTCGGTGACGTGGCGGCGTCGGCCAGTTGGCCGTCACCTTCCTGGGCGACATAGAGCGTCGTCGCGTTGGCGAACCAGATGCCAAAGGGATAGAAGCCGTTCGCGCCCGAATTTGCCGAGGGATTGCTCGGGAAGCCCGGAAGAATGCTGAACGCCGTCGAGGCGGCGGTCTCGCGGGTCGGCAGCACGCCCGGCTGGCCGACCTGATAGACCGTGTTGATGCCGTTGCTGCCGCTGCCTTTGGTGACGTAGAGCGTGTTGTCGGAGATCGCGAGACCGCGGAAATTATCGTCCTTGCCGGACTTGTCAGCGGCAAAGCCAAGCTGGGCAACCGAGAAGCCGAACTGGAAGCCATTCTTGCTGCCGGGCGTGCCCTGCTGCACGCCAACCACGGCATCGGAACCATCGACACCGGGCGTTGCGAGTTGCACACCGGTGTCATTGACGACAAGCACCGGCTGGGTGCCGCTGCCGTTGCCGGCATTGCCGACCGTGAAATACTGGTCGGCCTGGGTGCCATTGATTTTGTTGGCGCGGATCGCGCCGCGGCCATTGTCGCCGCTATAGACGTTGACCTTGGTCCGGTGCAGCGAGCCGTCGAAATCCAGCTCCGCGACCACGCGCGCATGCACGCCGGTGTCCGGATTGGTGGGGTCGACGTGGTTCGGCGAGTTGGAGTTGGAGACGTCCAGCTGGTTGACTGCCGCATCGTAGCCCATAAACGTCACGGCCTTGCCGTCGGGCGACAAATGCAGCGACAGTTCAGACTTGGAGCTGAAGCTCGTCACCGCCACGTCCGCCGGGACGGTCAGCGCGCCGATTTCGCGCAGCCGACGGCCTTCCAGATGAAATTTCTTGATCACCACCGGCGCGGTCACGCCGAAGTTCGAATCGACGGCCACGTTGTTGAAGACCCCCGGATAGCTGCCGTCGGCCACAGCCGTCGCGCCGGTCGGCAGCGTCTGGCCTATGGTGACGGTCGATGGGTTGCCCGCGTAGACCGCGGTGCTGACCAGCAATTCGTGCGGATTGCCCGCGGTCTGCGACAGTGCCGGATGGACCGCAAACAGCACCGGTGAGAGCGCCGTGCCCGCGATCAGGCGCCGGACAATGGCGCGGCGAAATGTTTCCGGAGTTGTTTGCGATTTGGCGATTGATTTGAACATGCGAAGACCCCCCATTCTTTGAAAATTGGAATGGGTTCCTCATACGGGGCCGATCGCAACACTCGTGTGACAGATCGCCGCAGCTCATGTTCACATTCCGGAAATCGCGTAGCTCGCGTGCCCGCCGATGCGGACGCTAAAGGGCGATGAGATCGGATCGGATCGTCATCGGGCCTTGGCTCATGGTTCGAGCATGATCGCCGCGCAAACGTTTAGCGTTGATCGCTTAGCTGGCCCGTCCGCCAACCCGGCCGACCCGATCCGTTTCGATCGCCCGCAGATAGTCCAGCATCAGGCGGCTGGTTGCCGACAGATGCGCGGTGTCGCGGGTCACGATCTTCAGTTCGCGCCGCCCCCAATCGTCGCGCAGCGGGATGGCGCGAAGGCCCATCCCGGCGCCGACCACCTCGAAGGCGCGGTCGGGGATCAGCCCGAGTCCCATATTCGCCTGCACCATGCGGCAGACCGCATCAAAGCCGGGCACATTGATGCGCAGCCGCATCGCCTTGCCGGCTTGCGTCGCCGCATATTGCGAGCGCAGATAGATCGAGCTCGCGGTGTGCAAGCCGATATGGTCGAAATCGAGGGTCTCGGTGAACAGCAATGTCTCGCGGCCGGCCAGCCGATGGTCGGCGCGCATCACCACCACCAGATTGTCGTAGCGATAATGGAAGGCCTCGAGCGCGCGGCTGTCGGCCTCGGCCGAGCAGATGCCGATCTCGGCTGCGCCCTCCTCGATGCCGCGCACCACCTGCCCGCTCGGCCGCTCCTGCAGATCGACGCGGAGCAATTCATGCGCGGCGAAGAAGGCGGAGAGATCCTCAGGCAGGTATTGCACGATCGCAGAGAGATTGGCGAGCATGCGGACATGGCCGCGCACGCCTTGCGAATATTCCGACAGCTCGACCGCGATCTTCTCGACATTGAGCAGCGTCACCCGGGCGTGGTGCAGCAGCGCCTCGCCGGCCGGCGTCAGCGCCATGCCCTTGGCGAGCCGCTTGAACAGCGTGACGCCGAATGCCAGCTCGAAATCGTTCATCCGTTTCGACACCGCCGACGCCGCGATCCCCTCGCGCTGCGCGGCGCGGGTGAGGTTCTGCTCGTCGCAGACCGCGACGAACAGGCGAAGCGTTGTCAGGTCGACCCGGCGCGTCAGCGCGGTCTCCGCCGGCGTGGCGGCGCGCGGAAGGCCTGTCACGATGGAGGAGATCGGCATGGACGGCGTTCCCCGGGAAAGAACGCAGCGTAGCGCTGGAGATGGCGCGGAAGATTCCAAAGCAGTGCGGGATGGAGGGGATTGTTGGGATAGGATTCCAACAATGGTCGAGTTGGGCGGTTTTTATCCCAACCAGCCGACTGCAGCTGTCATTACGAGCGCAGTTCCTCACCGTCATCCCCGCGCAAAGGCTTCGCCTTTGCGCGGGGATGACGGGTTGGATGGACCCCTAACAAAAACGCGGCGCCGAAGCGCCGCGTTTCCGAATCCTTTGCTCACGCCTATCAGCCCGCGGCCTTGGCCGGCACGTCGCGCTGGCGCTTCATCACGATCTTGTTCAGCGCGCCGAGATAGGCCTTTGCGGAGGCGACCAGCGTGTCCGGATCGGCGGCGCGGGCGGTCATCGAGCGACCTTCATGGGCCAGACGCACCGAGACTTCGGCCTGCGCGTCGGTGCCTTCGGTCACCGCATGCACCTGATAGAGTTCCAGCTTGGCCTCGTGCGGCACCAGGCGCTTGATGCAGTTGAAGACGGCGTCGACCGGGCCGTTGCCCTCGGCTTCCTCGATCTTGATCTGGCCGTCGACGTCGAGCTTCATGGTCGCGCGCTGCGGGCCATGGGTGCCGGCGATCACGGTCAGCGAGGTCAGCTTGATGCGGTCGTGGGCGGCCGCCATCTCCTGGTCAACCAGCGCCTCGATGTCCTCGTCGTAGATGTCCTTCTTGCGGTCGGCCAGCGCCTTCATCCGCGTAAAAGCATCCTCCAGCTGGTTGGCGCCGAGCTTGTAGCCCATCTCCTCCAGCTTGTGGATGAAGGCGTGGCGGCCGGAATGCTTGCCGAGCACCAGCGAGGACTGCTTCAGGCCGACCATCTCGGGCCGCATGATCTCGTAGGTCGAGGCGTCCTTCAGCACGCCGTCCTGATGGATGCCGCTCTCATGCGCGAACGCGTTACGGCCGACGATTGCCTTGTTGTACTGCACCGGAAACGAGGTGGCCGCGGACACCACCTTCGAGGCGCGGGTGAGTTGCGTGGTGTCGATCTTGTTCCAGAACGGAAATTTGTCGTTCCGCACATTGATCGCCATCACGATCTCTTCCAGCGCGGCATTGCCGGCGCGCTCGCCGATGCCGTTGACGGTGCACTCGACCTGCCGCGCACCACCGACAACGCCGGCCAGCGAGTTCGCGACCGCCATGCCGAGGTCGTTGTGGCAATGCACCGAGAAGATCGCCTTGTCGGAATTCGGCACACGCTCGATCAGCGTGCGCATGAAGTGGGTGTATTCATCCGGCACCGTGTAGCCGACGGTGTCGGGAATGTTCACCGTAGTGGCGCCGGCCTTGATCACCGCTTCGACGATCCGGCACAGATAGTCCATCTCGCTGCGGGTGCCGTCCTCGGCCGACCATTCGACGTCGTCGATCTGGTTGCGGGCGCGGGCGACCATCGCGACCGAGGTCTCGATGACCTCCTCGGGGGTCTTGTTCAACTTCACCCGCATATGCAGCGGCGAGGTCGCGATCACGGTGTGGACGCGGCCGCGGCGGGCGAACTTCACGGCTTCGGCGCAGCGGTCGATGTCGGCCGGATGGGCACGGGACAGGCCCGCGATCACCGCGTTCTTGGAGCGGCGGGCGATCTCGCTGACCGCCTGGAAATCGCCTTCCGAGGTGATCGGGAAGCCGGCCTCGATGACGTCGACGCCCATGTCGTCCAGCAGCTCGGCGACCTCGAGCTTCTCCTCGAAGGTCATGGTGGCGCCGGGGCACTGCTCGCCGTCGCGCAAGGTGGTGTCGAAAATGATGACGCGGTCCTTCTCGGACTTGTTCGCGGTGGCCATGTTAGAAATTCCTTTAAGCTTTGCGCCCGTCATGTTGCTCCTTGAGCAATTACTTGGGCGATATCAGGGTTCGGTGATCTCGTACAAACCCCTGAGTGCCCAGGCGCAAACGCCCAGCCGGCCCTCAGGGGCAGGTAAGAAGAAGGCCGCCAATAAGCAGGGTGGGCGCTGCGGCAGGGATCGTGGCGGTAGCCTCGGCCACCTCCCCAAAGATCCCATCAATTTGGCCGCGAATCAGCATTGCCAGACCCTGTTGAGCGCCAAAATCCTCGGACAAAACCATTGACGGTTGGTTGCCGGGACGCGCTGTGCGCCGTCGTTCTAGACGATTATGGCAAGCCGCCGCAATGGGTAAAGATGGTCAGGTGGGTTGACCTAACGTTCCCGCATGGCTAGGCGCACCCCTTTCTCGTCCCCTCACCTCCGGCCGCGCGAAGACGCGCGCAGGCTCGACGGGGAGCGGCCGTAGAGGTCAGCGAAGGCGGCGTTGAAACGGCGGACGCTGCCGAAGCCGGCGCGGAAGGCGATCGCGGTCATCGCGTCGTTGGTGGTGTCGATCAGGCGCTTGGCGCGCTGCACGCGGCGCGTGGTCGCGACTTGTTGCGGGCTGGCGCCGACATGGCGCTCGAACAGCCGGGCGAGGTGGCGCGCGGTGATGCCGAGCCGGTCGGCCAGTGCTGCGACCGAGCCGCGCTCCAGCGCGCCGCCGTCGATCAGCTTCAGCGCACGCGCAACCGTGGAGCGCGTGCCGTTCCAGGCCGGACAGAACGGCGCGGTCTCGGGACGGCAGCGCAGGCACGGCCGATAGCCGGCCGCCTCGGCCGCAGCGGCGGTCGGGTAATAAGTGACGTTGCGCGGCAGCGGATGCTTCACCGGACAGACCGGCCGGCAATAGATCCGCGTGGTCTTCACCGCCGTGAAGAAGCGGCCGTCGTAGCGCGCGTCGCGCCGCAGTCGCGCAGCGTTGCAGGCATCGAAGCTGAGCATGAGGCGGAGTCTAGCGCATCGCGCGGTCAAGGAAAGTGGCCCGAGGTGATGAGGTCCGATTCCGGCCAGCGCGACCCGCAGCGCTGAACTAGATCGATCCGATCGATCAAACCGGAGACATCGCCATGACCAACCCGACAGCCAGGGAAACCAGTAAGCAAATTGTCCTCAACGCCTGGCAGACTTTCAGGACCCGCGACGCCAAGCTGATCGCCGCGCTGTTCGCACCGGATGCCGAATGGATCGCGCCCGCCCGCAACGCCACCGCGGTCGCGCTCGATCACGCCGACCACATGATCGGCGCTGACGCGATCGCCCGCTTCATCTCAACCGAGATGCACCGCCTGTTCTCCGAGATCGACATCGCGTTCCGTGCCGTTCATGCCGACGGTGACAGCGTCATCGTCGAGGAGCGCATGCGCGCGACGCTGCCGGGCGGCCGGCCCTACGACAATGACTACTGCTTCGTGTTCGTGGTCGAGGCCGGCCGTATCAAGCAGGTGCGGGAATACATGGACACGCGCAAGAGCTGGCAGATGGTGTTCGGAGAAGCCGCGGCATGAGGTCCGCGTTCATGTCACGGAGACGCCGGCGCTCCCTTCTCCTTGCGAGAGAGGGAGCCTGAGCGGCCCGCTCACCGCACTTCCGCGCGGGGCTCACCTCGATGAGCCGCTGGAATCATCGCCCACGCCCCGCGCCGGAACATGGTCACATGGCGCAACATCCAGGCATGAAGCCAACCGGCGAGGATCACAGACACGATCGTGACCACCAGACCGCCGATCAAGTCCACCACGTAGTGACCGCCGACGATGGGCGTCGCCAGTATCATGGCCAGATTTGCCAGCGTCATCGGAATGCGAAGCCATCGAACGTTCCAGCATGCCCAGATCAGGATCAAGGCCGCGGTACAGTGAAAGCTTGGAAACGCGATCAGTCCCTGGCCATGAAAATTGCGCAGGCTCCTGAGGCTCCCGTCGCGGATCCGGATCAGATCGTCGATCCAGCCCTCGGAGGTCAGAGGCAAATTCCGGAACGAAGACACTTCCGTATCGCTGACGTGCAGATGGGTCCATGCCGTGGTGGCGGGCAACAAGGCGAAAACTGCAATGGTGATGGTTAGCGATATGATCGCCGCCAGGATGAATTTTTCGAGCGTTTGGATTCTCCCCGTCACGGCCAGCACCAGGATTACGAGATGGGGAAGAAGGAAAATGGAGTTATAGGCCTCGGTCACGATGCGGGCCATCATGTCCGAACCAGCGAACAGGCCCGCATAGGTCCTCCAGTCGTAGCCCATCAATTGATCGGCACGCAGAAGCTGAGCATCAACCAGGGGACGGCCGACCGTCGCTGCCGCATAGGTCAACATCGTTGCAGCGATCGCCACGATGATATTCTGCGACCAGGTATTTATGAACAATTGAACGAATTGGATGCGCAGTCCCTTTGCCACGAGGTAGATGCTGAGAACGATCGCGGCTACCTTGCCATACCCATCCCAATCGACGTCGACGTGCCTGAAGCCGGACCAATGGAAGGCGGCAAAACAACCGGCCAAGAATAGCAGGACGGGCGCCCAGAGCACGCCCCTCAGCGCGTCATCATTCACGTTGTGATTGCCTGTCGCTAAATCTGCGGTTGCCATGCCCTCATGTTGCGTCAATTCATTAATATTACCTTGCATGCGGCCGGTTTGAGCGGGGAATATCCGCATGCGGCCGACAACGCGTCACCTTGCGATAGATTGCCCGCGAGACTGCGGACGCCAGACGCGCACATAAGGACGGCTCCGGCGGGTGGGACGCCTCCCACGCCGCAAAGGGAGCGAGAGCCCGCGGTCTGCTCACGTCGCGGGACCGCGGGATGTCATCCAGCTTCTCCGCGCCCTATTTCCTCGCCGTCGCGGCCTTCTTCTCCGCCCCCTTGCCTTCCGTCTCCAGCGCCGCGCGGACGCGCTTGAATTCGCTTAAGTCGGCCTTGTCCACCTCGGGGAATTTCAGGTCGAGCTTGTCGAGCGCGTTGACGATGGTCGAGCCGATCACGACGCGGGCGAACCATTTGTGGTCGGCCGGCACGATGTGCCAGGGCGCCTGCCCGGTCGCGGTGTGATGGATCATGTCCTGATAGGCGGCCTGATATTTGGCCCACAGCTTGCGCTCGGCGACGTCGGCCATCGAGAACTTCCAGTTCTTGGCCGGCTCCTCGAGCCGGTCGAGGAAGCGCTGGCGCTGCTCCTCCTTGGAGACGTTGAGGAAGAATTTCAGGATTACGGTGCCGTTGCGCGACAGATAGCGCTCGATCGCCGCAATGTCCTCGAAGCGCTCGCGCCAGATGTCCTTGCTGACGAGGCGCTTCGGAATCTTCTGCTTGTCGAGCACCTCGGGATGCACCCGCACCACCAGGCACTCCTCGTAATAGGAACGGTTGAAAATGCCGATGCGGCCGCGCTCCGGCAGCGCGATCATCGCGCGCCACATGAAGTCGTGGTCGAGCTCCCTGGTCGACGGCTGCTTGAAGGAGGAAACCTCGCAGCCCTGCGGATTGACGCCCTCGAACACGCTCTTGATCGCAGAATCCTTGCCGGCGGCATCCATGCCCTGGAAGATCAGCAGCAGCGACCAGCGGTCCTGGGCGTAGAGCTTCTCCTGGAAATCGTTGAGCCGCTTGCGGTTGGCCTCGATGATCTTGCCGCCGGCGTCCTTGTCGATGCCGCCCTTCTCGGCGGTCGGATACGATTTGAGGTGAAATTCGCCCGACCCGTCGAAGCGGAACGGCGCGACGAAGGGCTTCAGTTCATCGGCGAGCGATGGGGACGGTTTGTTGCTCATGGCTTCTCGACGGCTTGCGTGACGACTTGATCCGGTCGATCACGCTACCAAGAATGCCCTTGGGCAGGAAGATGATGAACAGCACCAGCAGCACGCCATAGACCAGATTGTCCCAGCCGACCGCCTTGGTGCCGAAAGAGATGCGCAGCACCTCGGCCAGCACGATGGTGATGACGGCGCCGACCGTCGGTCCCAGCGCGACATAGACGCCGCCGACGATCGCCGCGAACACCATCTGCAAGGAGACCGCGATGCCGCTCACCGTGTCGGGCGAGATGAACATCTGGTACTGGCAGTAGAGCGCGCCCGACAGCGCGGTCATCAGTGCGCTGATCAGGGTGATCTTGAGCTTCTCGGCGGTGACGTTGACGCCGGCCGCGGCGGCGGCATCCTCGTCCTCCGAGATCGCCTCCATGGCATGGCGGATCATGCTGCGATCGATCGCGCGCCAGATCACGAGGCCCAAGACCCAGACCGCGAGCGCGATCAGATACCAGGTGGTCTTGTCGTCGAATTGCAGCGCGAGCAGCCCCTTGCCGCTCGGCGCGCGCTGCGGCGTGTAGCCGAGCGAGCCGCCGGTATAGTCGCGGGTCGCGGTGATGACCTGCAGCACGATGCCCGACAGCGCCAGGGTCACCAGCACGAAATAATGCCCGGTGATGCGGAAGCGGAAGCAGGGATAGGCGACGACGAGCGCGAGCACGCCCGCGGTCGCCATGCTGAGGGGAATGCCGATCCAGGGCGACACGCCAAGGTGGTTCCACAGCAGCGCGGTGACATAGGCGCCGATGCCCATGAAGCCGCCATGGCCGAGCGAAACCAGGCCGAAGCGCCCCATGATCGACCACGAGGTGTAGGCGAACGACCAGATCAGGATCAGCACCAGCACGTGCAGATGATAGGGATCGCGATGCACGAAAGGCACCGCGACGAGCGCGATCAGCGCGATGATCCAGCCGGCGGCTTGCCTGTTCACGAGCGCCTCGCCAGGAGGCCCGCCGGCCGGATGAACATCATGACGATGAAGAAGGCAAAGGCCAGCACGTAACCCCATTCGAGATCGGAGAACAGGCCGCCGAGCGAGATGATCTCGGCGAACACGAAGGCGGCGATGAAGCCGCCGATGAAATTGCCGAGCCCGCCGAGCACGCAGATCAGGAAGGTGATCGGCCCGAACGACAGGCCGACGAACGGATGCACGTCATATTGCAGCACCAGCAGGCAGGCGGCGAGCCCGGCGAGCCCGCCGCCGATCGCCGAGGTGACGAGATAGATGCGCTTGGGATCGACGCCCATCAGCGGCATGATCTGGCGGTCCTGCGCGATGGCGCGGATCGCTGTGCCGGTGAAGGTGCGGGTCAGGAACAGATAGACGCCGATCATGCCGAGCAGCGCGGCGCCGAACGACAGCAATCGCGCGTAGCTGAAATTCATCTCGCCGAGCGCGAGCACCGGCAGGCGGATGCCGAGATTGCGGAAGTCGATGCCGAAGGCGACGGTGGCAAAGCTCTGCAGGATGAACAGCACACCGCCGGTGGCGAGCAGCTGGTTGATCGGCGGCGCAGTCAGGAGCGGCGCGATCACGAAGAAATGCAGTGCGGCTCCGAGCAGCGCCACCAGCAGGATCACGAGCGGCGCGGCGGCCCAGTATGGCAAGTGAAAAACCTGCACGAGATAGTACATGCCGTACATCCCGATCATCACGAGCTCGGCGTAGCAGATCCAGGTGACGTCGATGACGCCGAAGATCAAGTTGAGCCCGAGCGCGAGCAGCGCCAGCACGCCGCCGAGCAGGATGCCGTTGATGACGGCCTCCAGCAGGTAGATGTCGAAGATGTCGAAGAAGGACTGCATGGCCATTGCGCCCTAGACTGTGACAGCTAGCTGACCTAGCACCGCCGTCATCCTGAGGTGCGAGCGCAGCGAGCCTCGAAGGATGGGCCACGGGCTGCGTCCATCCTTCGAGGCGCGCAAGAGCGCGCACCTCAGGATGACGGCAGAATGTGCAAGGGTGCTAGCCCGGTCCACGATCATCATCCTCACACCCCGAGATACGCCTGCTTGATGGTGTCGCTCGCCGCGAGCTCCGCCGCTGACCCGGCGGCGCGGATGCTGCCGGCTTCCAGCAGATAGGCGCGGTCGACCACGCGCAGCACCTGCTGCACGTTCTGCTCGACGATCAGGACCGTCAGGCCGCTGGCGCGGATGCGCTTGACCAGCTCGAACACCTGCTGCACCACGACCGGCGCGAGCCCGGCCGACGGCTCGTCGAGCAGCAGCAGTTTCGGGTTCGACATCAGCGCACGGCCGATCGCGCACATCTGCTGCTCGCCGCCCGACATCGTCCCGGCCATCTGGTGCTGGCGCTCCTTCATGCGCGGAAACAGCTCGAACACGAACTCGAGCCGCTCGGCGTAATGCGCGCGGGCGCCGGGCATGAAGGCGCCCATCTTCAGGTTATCGGCGACGGTGAGCCGCGGAAACAGCCGGCGATTTTCCGGCACATGCGCGATCCCGAGGCTGACGATGCGATGTGGGGGCGTCGCGACGACGTCGGCGTCTTTCATCGCGATCGTGCCCCTGATCGGTCGGATCAACCCGGAGATCACCCGCATCAAGGTGGTCTTGCCGGCGCCGTTCGGGCCGATCACGCCGACAGCCTCGCCCGCCTTGACGTCGAGGCTGACGTCGAACAGCGCCTGGAAGCTGCCATAGCCCGCGTCAATCGATTTCAATTCCAGCATGCGCTCACGCCCCGATCCGGCGCCGCGCCTGGGCTGCCGCCGCGGCCGCGAGGCTCGCATCCGCATCGGTGCCGAGATAGACCTCGATCACTTTTGCGTCGCCGGCGACATCGGCCGGCAGGCCCTCGGCGATCTTCTCGCCGTGATCGAGCACCATCACGCGATCGACCACGCGCATCAATACGCCCATGATGTGCTCGACCCAGATGATGGTGATGCCGAGCTCGTCGCGGATCCGGCGCAGCATGTCGGCGGCCTGGTCCATCTCGGCCTCGTCGAGACCGCCAAGGCTCTCGTCCGCGAGCAACAGCTTCGGGCCGGTGGCGAGCGCCTTGGCGAGCTCGAGCTTCTTCAACCCGGCGGCGCCGAGGCCCTCGACGCTGGCGTTGCGATCGGTCGGCAGGCCGACCATCGCAAGCGCCCGCTCGGCGGCCTCCTCGGCCTTGCCGCGGCTGTGGCGGCCCTGGCCGTAGAACCCGGCGAGCACGACGTTCTCGAAGATGCTGAGGCGATGGAACGGCCGCGGGATCTGGAAGGTACGGCCGATGCCACGGTTGATGATCCGGTGCGGGGCGAGCCCCGCGATCTCGTGGCCGTCGAACAGGATCGAGCCGGAGGTCGGCGGCAAGGTGCCCGAGAGCATGTTGAAGATCGTACTCTTGCCCGAGCCGTTCGGGCCGATCAGGCCGAGGATCTCGCCCTGCTCGACGCGGAACGATACGTTGTTGACGGCACGAAAGCCGCCAAACCGCTTGACCAGGCCTTCGACGGCGAGCACGGCAGTTCCCTTCGCGAGCGAGCTATTTGTAGCTGTAGGTGGTGCCGGCCGGCAGCGGCAGCTCGGTCTCGCGCTGCATCTGGCTCTTCGGCCACACTACATAGGATTTGTCGTCGATATATTGCAGCACCACCGGGAACGAGCGCGCGTTCTGCCCGGCATACTGGTCTCCCTCGCCGTAGAACTTCACGCCGTAGCCGAGCATGGTGCCGCCCTCGGGTATGTCGGTGTCGAGCGCGGCCTTGCGCAGCGCATCCGGATCGACGCCGCCATACTTCTTGATCGCGCGCGGCAAGACGTCGTCGAGGAAGACATAGGCGTTGGCCGCGCCGATGCCGACATGGGCGGAACGGATCGGCACGCCGGGCTTCAGCCGGTCAAACTCCTCGCCGACCATCTTGATGACCGGCGGCAGCTTGGGATCCATGTTCTTCTGGTTGGCAAGCCAGATCGAGATCGGGTCGGTGTTGAAGAGATAGTTGGCGTCGGCGCCGAGGCCTTCCTTCAGCTTCTCGTAGACGCCGTAGCCCGCGCCGTGGCCGACGATGGCGCCGAACTTCAGCCCCTGCTCGCGGGCCTGGCGGAACAACAGGGTAATGTCCGGATTGTAGCCGGTGTGGAAGATCACGTCGGGCTTGGCGCGCTTCAGCTTCGTGACCAGCGCCGACAGATCGGGCGCGGTCGCCGAATAGCCCTCCTTGAGCACGATGTTGAAGCCGGCCTTCTTGGCGCCGGCCTCATTGCCCTTGGAGACATCGACGCCATAGGCGCCGTCCTCATGGATGATGGCGACGCGGAGGTCCTTCGGCTCCTTGCCGAACTTGGACATGGAGTATTGCGCGATGAAGTCGGTCGTCATCATGCCGTACTGGTTGCCGGCGGCCTGCGGACGGAACACGTATTTGTAGTTCTTGCCGTCGAACACGCCGGAGGAAATGCAGGTCGTGATCCACATGAACTTCTTCATCTGCTCGACCCGCGCCGACACCGGCACGCATTGCGCCGAGGAGAAGAAGCCCATCACCATGTCGACCTTTTCCTGCTCGAGCAGGCGGACGGCCTCGTTGATCGCGATGTCGGGCTTGCTCTGCGCGTCGGCATAGACGGCCTCGACCTTGTAACCCTCGACGCCGGTCTTGGCGTAATGGTCGAGCATGATCTTGACGCCGGTGTATTGCAGCTCGGAGCCGCCGCCGGCCAGTGGACCGGTCAAATCGAAGATCACGCCGATCTTGATCTTCTTGTCCTGCGCATGCGCTGCATTGGCCACAGCAAGCGCCGCAAGCGCGACAGATAGACCCGCAAGCCAGCGGGCAGCCCTCCTGACCGGCATGAATCCCTCCCCAGAGATTGTGCACTGCATTTTTTGTTGTCGTGCGGCCCTATCACAGGGGGAGCGGCCGATGATGTCAAGCGCGATGGCTGCGTCCGCACCGCGCAGGCTTGCGCAAAGTTTCGGCGGAACGGTGCCGACGCGCGGTGCTGGGCGTGCGGTTGGCGGCGGCAATTTATCCGCGGGGCCGTTCCATGCCGGCCCGTTTGATGGCCGTGAGCAAGATATCGCTGTCCAGGGAAAGAAAATCGATCAGGCGCTTGGCTGCTTCCGGCGCCTGCGCGTCGCTGACGATCGCGGCCGTGAAGGTCTGGACCAGCTGGAGATCCGACGGCAGCAGACCGACAACTTCGATGCCGCTCTCCTGAACCAGTTCGCTGGTCGGACCGATCGAGAGATTTGCCTTGCCTGCTCTCAGCGCTTCGGCCGCCTCGGTTCCGCGCGCCTCGAGGGTGAGCCTGACCGTGTCCGGCAAGTTCAGCCTGGGGAAAACCTTGTCGCGGACGTACTGTCCGCTCGTGCTGCTCGGCGCCACCACCTGGCCGGCCTCGATCAAGGCTTTCCTGAGCGCGACATCATTGCCGATGTCCGGCTTGCGAGAGCCTGCTCGAACCGCCGCGGCCAAAGGTGCCGTCGCCAGTCCTGCTTCCGACCCCGCACGAATTCGGCCGTCTTCGGTCAGACTTCGAAGTCCCTCGCGCGAAAGGATAACCACGTCCGCTTTGGTGCCGTGCGCAAGCTGGTGCCTGATCGTCTTCGGACCGGTGCCCTCCGACGCGCCAGATCCAGTCTCCACCCTGATGCCCGTGCTTCGCTCGAATTCAGGCAGCACGTCGCGGTAGACCGCGGCGAATCCACCCGAAATGATGACCTTGATCGTTTTGGGGCCATCGGCGATTGCCGGTGTCAATGCAGCGGCAGCGGTGGCTTGCTCGATCATTGCGCATTCCTTTGCCTAGGCCGGCAGCTGCGTCTCGATGAACGCGGTGACGAAACGCGGCATTGCGGGAGTGAGATCGGCGCGGCCGCGCACCAGATAGATGCCGGCAAGCTCGGGATTTGCCTGGCATGCGAGATTGGCCTCGATCCGCGCACGCAGCGCGTCACCGGGCATATCGACGCGCAGGATCTGCATCATCGCAAGCGCAGGCCCGGTGTAGATGCAGTGCCAGTCGGCGTCGCCGCGGCAATCCGACGGCAACAGTCCCGTCTCCTCCTCGAGTTCGCGCATCACGCTGCCGGCGATATCCACCGTCTCGCCCCTGATATCGTCGAGATCGGGCGTCCCTGACGGGAAATAGATACGTCCGGCATTCGCGGTCTGCTCGCCCATCACCCCGCACACGAAGGCGCCGTCGCTGGCGAGCAGCGCCCCCATGCCGAAACCGTTGAACACCTCGCTGTCCGGAAAGCCCCAGTCGCGCCAGGCGAGGAAGCTGGCGAAATCGGTCTCGAAATAGCTCGCGCTGAGCCGTTCGCCGGCGAAGACCGGATCGCGTCCGAGCAGCACGCGGCCGTTCCACAGGTTCGGGTTCAGCCGCTGCTGCTCGGCGAAATGCGCGTCAATCTCGGCACGCCGCTCGTCCGCGAACGGCCAAGGACGCCGCTGCAAGGCAAGGTCGAGCGCGGTGACACGACAAATGAGCGGAGACTGCATGTCCGTACGCGTTTACTTTCCGCTTCCGGTGGTCTTCTTGGCCTGATCGACGAACTTGTTGGTGTAGGTCTTGGTGACGTCGATGCCGGCCTTCGCCACATCGGGTGACCCTTCGCTGAACACCGCGAGCACGGCTTCCGCGCCCTTAGGGTCCATCTTGCCGGTCTCGGAATACATCGGGATCGTGTTCTTCAGCGCCGCGAGATACTGCGCCCTGTCCTTGCCGACGATCTCGTCCGGCATCTTGGCCATGATGTCTTCGGGCGAATGCGAATGGATCCAGGCCAGCGTTGCCATGATTGCGTTGGTCAGCGCCTGCACCTCCTTCTCGTGGCCGTTGACCCAGGCCGCGGTCGAATACAGCGCGCCGCCGGGATATTCGCCGCCGAACACCGCAAGCGTGTCGTGCTGGGTGCGGGTGTCGCTGAGGATCTTGAGATCCTTGTAGCTGCCCTGCAGCACGGTGACGGCAGGATCGAGCATCACGGCGGCGTCGATCTGGCCCTGCTCCATCGCCGCGACCGCAGTGGCGCCGAGGCCGACCCCGATCACGGCGGTGCCCGCAGGATCGAGGCCGTTCTTCTTCAAGAGATATTTCAGGAAGAAGTCGGTCGACGAACCCGGCGCGCTGACGCCGACCTTCTTGCCGGCAAGATCCTTGATCGAGTTGATCTCGCCAGTGTGCTTCGGTGACACCACCAGCACGAGGCCGGGATAGCGATCATAGACCACGAAGGCCTGCAGCTCCTGCTTCTTGGCCGCGAGATTGACGCAGTGGTCGAAATAGCCGGAGACGACGTCGGCGCTGCCGCCGAGCACGGCCTTGAGCGCGTCGGAGCCGCCCTTGAGGTCGACCAGTTCGACCGCAAGCCCGGCCTTGTCATATTCGCCAAGCTGCTTGGCCAGCACAGTGGGCAGATAGCACAGGCAGGCGCCGCCCCCGACCGCGATGGTGATCTTGCTTTGCGCCGCGGCAAGGCCCGTGGACAGGGTCAGCGCCAGCAGCATTCCGGCAAGCTTGCCAAGCAGTTTGTTCATGACGTCCTCCGTTCGACTGGCCGGCAAGATAGAGGAGCCGGGAGGCCTTGAGAAGGCGACTTTCCGACAGCTGGTCAAGCCTGCGGCGGTGCCATAGCATCGCGGACACAAGAAAACGCCGAAGAAGCGCCAAAGCTAGAAGCACCAAGAATACTTCAGGGGAAACATCAAGGGAGGTCTTCATGAATCGTATTGCAACCGCGCTGTCGATCGCTGCCGCCTTTGCCGCGGGCTGTGGCGTCACCCATTTGCTGCGGCCGGCGCTCGCCGCCGAGAACATCACGGCGCAGGTCATCCACACCGGCGAGATGGAGGGCGACAAGCTCGGCGACGCCAACAAGGTCGGCTTCCGTTCCAAGATGTTCGTCTCCGCCGACGGCGCCACCGTCTCGATCCAGGACGGCAATGTGCCGAAGCACATGCATCCCAACACCAACGAGATGCAGTTCGTCCTCGAAGGCACCGGCACGGTTTGGCTGGGCGACAAGGAAGTGACGGTAAAGCCGGGCGACCTGATCGTGATCCCCAAGGGCACGCCGCATGGCGGCACCAAGCCGAACGGCCGCGCCATCAAGGCGATTGCGATCAAGACGCCGCCGCAGGCGCCGGATGATACCAAGCTGCTGGATTGATTACGGCCCGTTCGCCGTCTTCGCGAGAAGGGTCATACAAGCACCGTCACCCTGAGGTGGCTGCTTCTTCAGCGGCCCTCGAAGGGTCGACGGCCACCAGCCGGGCCGATTCATCCTTCGAGGCTCGCTCCGCTCGCACCTCAGGATGACGGAGCTTGCAGGGCTCAATCGACGCATAGCACATTTGTCAGGCGCACAACTGCCGGGTTCCATGACACGACGCTTGACAGATAATTCACTTGCCCCGCGTTCGCTCACTCCATAATATGACGATCGTCATTTATAGAGAGCAGGACCCATGAGCCTGGACGATCACCCCACGGTCAGGGCGGTGCGCGCGCGCAGCAGCGAACCGGTCCGCGACGTCCCGGTTTCATCGGAACTGATCAAGGACATCGCGCGACGATGCGGAGCCGATGATGTCGGCATCATCGAGTTCGAACGGGCCGCCATCGCGCCGCAGCGGGACTTCATTCGCAAGGTCTATGGCCGGACGCGCTCCCTGCTCGCGATCGTCTGCCACATGAACCGCGAGCCGGTGCGCTCGCCCTCGCGCTCGGTCGCCAACGAGGAATTCCACAGCACCTACGATCACGTCAACGAAACCGCGCGCGCCATCGTTCGCGCGCTCGACGAGCACGGCATCCCGGCTTGCAACTCGGTTGCCGCGTTCCCGATGGAGATGGACCTTCCCAGGATCATGATGGTCCAGCACAAGCCGATCGCGGTGGAAGCCGGTCTTGGCCGCATGGGAATCCATCGCAGCGTGATCCATCCGAAATTCGGCAGCTTCGTCCTGCTCGGCACCATCCTGCTCGGATGCGAGGTCGACGCCCATGACCATCCGATCGACTACAATCCGTGCCTGGAGTGCAAATTGTGCGTCGCCGCCTGCCCGGTCGGCGCCATCAAGCCGGACGGCGGCTTCGACTTCCTGTCCTGCCACACCCACAATTATCACGACTTTCTCGGCAACTTCTCGCAGTGGGTGGAAAAGGTCGCGGATGCAAAGGACGCCAGGGATTATCGCGCCCGCGTTCCCCGCACCGAGACATTGAACATCTGGCAATCGCTGTCGTTCAAGCCGGGCTACAAGGCGGCCTATTGCATCTCGGCCTGCCCGGCCGGCGAAGACGTGATCGGCCCCTTCCTGCGCGATCGCGACGGCCATTTCTCCGATGTGGTGCAGCCGCTGATCGACAAGGACGAGTTCGTCTACGTGATCCCGGATACCGACGCCGAGGACACGGTGACGCGGCGCTTTCCGCACAAGAAGCTTCAGCATGTCACGTCCGGCCGCCATACCGGCAGCCTGCAGGCCTATATCTTTTCGCTCTCGCTCGGATTCCAGCGCGGCCGGGCCCGAGGCCTGGATTTCGCGTCGCATCTGCGCTTCACCGGTGCGAGTGCGCTCGATATGACCGTTGCGATCAAGGGCAAGGATCTCCAGGTCGTGCCGGGACGGCATGTCGGAGAGGCGGCTCTGACCATCACCGCTGACTCGCAGGCATGGCTGCGCATTCAGAATCGTGACCTCGAACTTGCGGACGCGATCGACGCAAAGCTGGTGAGCTACAGCGATGAGAAGCTGTTTGCGGCCTACATGCGATGCTTCCCGCTGTGATCGGCTGCGTAGGGCGGGTTAGCGAAGCGTAACCCGCCAACTCTGCTCACCCGCGGAGAAATGGTGGGTTACGCCTTCGGCTAACCCATTCTACGCATCCTACTGCGCTGCTTCTTACTGGGCGGAATAGACCAACTGTTCGAGATCGGCAATCAACCCCGGCCCGGTCGGTTGCCATCCAAGCTTCCTGCGCGTCTGCTCGCTGGAAGCCGCCATGTCGTAGGCCGCGAACGTGCCGAGCCAGCCAAAGAAGGCTTGCGCCTCTTGCGGGGCGATGGATTTGACAGGCAGCTTCAGCCGCCGTCCGATCGTTTCGGCAATATCGCGCATCGAGACCCCCTCTTCGGCGACGGCGTGATACCTTGCGTTCGGTTCAGCCTTTTCGATGGCCAGCCGGTAGAGGCGCGCCACGTCGAGAACATGCGCCGCCGGCCAGCGATTTTGCCCGTCGCCGAGATACGCGCACACGCCCTTTTCGCGGTACAGCGCGATCAATGGGGTGATGAGACCCTGCCTGACAGGATCGTGGACCTGGGGAAGACGCATGGCCGACGCGCGGACGCCCTTCAGCGACAGGGCCGTCTGTTCCGACACGCGGGGAAATGGGAAATCCGGCGATATCGTTTGGTTCTCAGTCGCGATCTCGCCGGGCTTGGCCAATCCCGCCAAGCCCCCGGTTACGATCAGTGGCCTGTCCGATCCAGCCAGAACAGAGCCCAGGGCTTCGATGGCGCGGCGGTCGATCTCGCAACTCTTCGCGAAATTGGACCAGTCGTGAACGAAGCCCAGGTGAATGACAGCATCCGAAGCGCTTGCGCCCTTGCGCAGGCTATCAAGGTCCTCGAGCGAGCCGCGAAGAGCCTCCGCACCAATGGCAGAAATCGCGTTGGCCCCCTCTTCCGAACGGGCCATGCCAAGAACCTGATGTCCGGCGGCGATCAGGTCCTTGACGACGGGAGTGCCGATGAATCCGGTGGCACCAGTGACGAACGCACGCATGAGGAAGTCTCCAGGTTTCGTTGGAGACAAATCTGGCCCTGCGCGCTATCCTGTTAAAGTAGTGACCTTATCATGGTATAATACCTAACAGGATGAGCGAACCGCTCGCGCAAGAGAACCCGCTCGGCGCCTACCTGAAGGACCGCCGCAGCAAGCTCGATCCGGCCGTGTTCGGCTTTCCGCCGAATCGGCGGCGCACGCCGGGCCTGCGCCGCGAAGAGGTGGCGCAGCGCGCCAACATCAGCGCGACCTGGTACACCTGGCTCGAACAGGGCCGCGGCGGCGCGCCCTCGGCCGATGTGCTCGACCGCATCGCGCGTGCGCTGATGCTGACCGATGTCGAGCGCGAGCATCTGTTCCTGCTCGGTCTCGGCCGCACGCCCGAGGTGCGCTACCAGAAGAGCGAAGGCGTCACGCCCCGGCTGCAGCGCGTGCTCGACGCGCTGGAGCCGCGCCCCGCCGTGATACGCACCGCGACCTGGGACATCGTCGCCTGGAACCGGGCCGCGACCGTGATGCTGACGGACTACGGATCGCTGCCGCCGCGCGAGCGCAACGTGCTGCGCTTCATGTTCCTCGATCCGCGCGTCCGCGCCGCACAACATGACTGGGCCAGCGTGGCGCGCTTCGTGGTCGGCGCCTTCAGGGTGGACGCGGCACGCGCCGGTGCCGCAGCCGAGGTGCAGCCGTTCGTCGACGAGCTCTCCCGGCTCAGTCCGGAATTCGCCGCGCTGTGGCGCGACAACGACGTGCGAACGCACGGCGAAGGCGTCAAGCAGCTCCGGCATCCGATCCTGGGCCCGGTCAAGTTCGAATATTCGGCGTTCGCGGTCGACGGCCGGCCCGACCTCAGCATGATCGTCTACAATCCGATCGACCCCGAGGTGACGGAGAAGATCCGCGGCTTGATCGAGGCCGCGCCGGAAGTGCCCTAGTCCCGCGTCACCGCCGTCGGCCGCCACACCAGCAGCCGCTTCTCAACCGCAGTCACGCCCATGTCGATCAGGATGACGAAGGCCGACAGCACGAACATGCCCGCGAACACGCCGGCGACGTCGAACACGCCCTCGGCCTGCTGGATCAGGTAGCCGAGGCCGGCGGCGGAGCCGAGATATTCGCCGACCACCGCGCCGACCACCGCAAAGCCGACCGAGGTGTGCAGCGAGGAGAACATCCATGACAGCGCCGAGGGCCAGTAGACGTGGCGCATCAGCTGCCGCTCGTTCATGCCGAGCATGCGGCCATTGTCGAGCACCGTGGTCGGCACTTCCTTGACGCCCTGATAGACGTTGAAGAACACGATGAAGAACACCAGGGTCACGCCGAGCGCGACCTTGGACCAGACGCCAAGCCCGAACCACAGCGCGAAGATCGGCGCCAGCACCACGCGCGGCAGCGCGTTGACCATCTTCACATAGGGATCGAACACCGCGGCGACGCGCGGTTGCCGCGCGAACCAGAAGCCGACCAGGATGCCGCTGGCCGAGCCGATCACGAAGGCGAGGATGGATTCCCACAGCGTGATCGCGAGATGCTTCCAGATCACCCCGGTCGAGAACCACTTTACAATTTGGCTGAAGACGTCGACCGGATTGGAGAAGAAGAACGGCGGCAGCAGCACCTTGCCGAACACCGGCACGGTCGAGAAGAGCTGCCACAGTACCAGTGTGACGACGGCGACCAGAACCTGCAGGGACAGCAACGCGACGCGCGACATCAGGCGGCTCCCGCCTGCGTCGACTGGACATAGCCCTTCATCACCTCGTCCTTCAGCACGCCCCAGATCTCGCGGTGCAGGGCATGGAAATCCTTCTCCATCCGGATCTCGGCGATGTCGCGCGGTCGCGGCAGCGTGATGCGCCAGTCGCCGATGATGCGCGCGCTGGGGCCGGCCGACATGATCACGACACGATCGGCCAGCGCGATCGCTTCCTCGAGATCGTGGGTGACGAACAGCACCGCCTTGCGGTCGGCGCTCCACAATTCCAGCAGCAGATTGCCCATGATCTGCCGGGTCTGGGCGTCGAGCGGACCGAACGGCTCATCCATCAGGAGGATCTTCGGATCGCGGATCAGGACCTGCGCCAGCGCGACGCGCTTGCGCTGGCCGCCCGACAGCATGTGCGGATAGCGATTGGCGAAGGCGCCGAGCCCGATCGATGTCAGCCATTTCTGCGCGCGCGCGAGCGCCTCGGCGCGCGCCGTGCCTGATATCTCGAGCCCGATCGCGACATTGTCGATCGCGGTCTTCCAGGGGAACAGCGCATCGGCCTGGAACAGGTAGCCGGCATCACGGTTGAGGCCGCTCAGCGGCTTGTCGAAGATCCTTGCCGTTCCGGCCGCGGGCTTGAGCAGCCCGGCCGTGACGTTAAGCAGCGTCGACTTCCCGCATCCGGTCGGACCGACAATGGCGACGAACTCGCCATGATCAACCGAAAGATTGGCCTGCTCGACCGCGGTATAGACGCGTCCATCCGCCAACCGAAACGCCACCGTCGCACTGTCAAGCGCGACCGCCGTCGGCTCCGTCATCGCCACGCATTCCTCCCGAACTTTCCGAAATGGCTTAGCGGTTCGGACGGGCAAGTCAACGCAGGAAGATGGCGTAGCAAACAAGGCTGCGGTCACGTGATTTTCAGACAGGCCAGGGTTGCTCAATTGCGCAACCGGGTTGCGCATTGCGCCGACATCGTCGAGGCTGCGGGCCAAAGCGACGGACAAGGAGACAATCATGCGGATCGCAGTGGTGGGCGCCGGAGGCGTCGGGGGCGGCTTTGGTGCGGCGCTCGCGCATGCCGGCGCCGACGTCACCTTTATCGCGCGCGGCGCTCATTTGGCCGCCATGCGCAGCGAGGGGCTGAAGGTTCAGGGCGGCCGCGGCGAAACCCATCTGGTCCCGACCCAGGCGACCGACGATCCGGCAAGCGTCGGCCCGGTCGATATCGTGCTGTTCTGTGTCAAGCTGTGGGACGTCGAAAGCGCCGGCCAGCACATCAGGCCGATGGTCGGCCCCGACACGGCGGTGATCCCGCTGCAGAACGGCATCGACGCGCCTGACAGGCTGGTCCCGATCCTCGGACGCGACGCCGTGATGGGCGGCGTGGCGCAGATCTCGGCCTCGATCATCAAGCCTGGCGTCATCAACCAGGTCGGCACCTTCATGCGCATGATCTTCGGTGAGCTCGACGGCCGCATCACGCCGCGCGGCAAGGCGCTGCTCAATCTCTGCCTGAAGGCCGGCTTCGACGCGACCTTGAGCGAGCAGATCAATACCGAGCTCTGGATGAAGTTCGTCGGCCTCGCCACCAATGCCGGCATGACCGCGGTCACCAGGCTGCCGATCGGCAAGCTGCGCGACGATCCCGACTTGCGCCCGCTCTTCGTGTCGGCCTGCGAGGAGATCATCGCCATCGCGCACGCCAACGGCATCAAGCTGCCGCCGGATGCACTGACGAAAGTGCTCGACTTCATCGGACACGCGCCACCGGCGATGAAGGCCTCGATGGCGCTCGATCTCGAGCGTGGCAACCGGCTCGAACTGCCGTGGCTGAACGGCAAGGTGGTCGAACTCGGCCGCAAGCTCGGCGTCGCGACGCCGACGCACGACATGCTCTATGCGGTGTTGAAGCCCTACGCGATGGGCGCGCCGTCCTGATAGCCCAGCAGAACCGAAATCTGCCGGCCCGCCTCGCGCACCAGCTTTGAATATTCCAATAGCTTCCGCTCGTCGATGCGCGCGCTCGGTCCGTAGAGGCCGACCGAACCGACGACCTCGCCGCGATGATCGAAACACGGCGCGGAGACGGCGACCGCTCCGGCGAAGATCTCGCCATGGCTGGTCGCATAGCCGTTGCGCCGCGCAAAGGTCAGCGCGTCCTCGAGCCGCGCGCGATCCGCGCTCTTTGCAATGCTGGCAAGAAGCGCGGCCTGCCGCTTCGGGTCCATGAAGGCCAGCATCGCCTTGCCGGTCGATCCCTGGATCAGGCTCAGACTGTGGCCGACGCCGCGGCTGATCGAGAGCACGTGACGGCTCTCGCATTCGAGGATGCAGATGCCGCGATCATCCTGTTCACGGAACAGCGCGGCGGTCTCGCCGGTCGCCTCGCGCAGGCCCTCGACGACCGGGCGCGCGATCGCGACCACCTCGAGACCGTTCAGCCAGACATGGGCCAGCTTCATCACGCCGTGCGACAGCCGGAAGCGCTGCGGGTCGCCTTCGGCCTGGATCAGGTCGCGCTGCGCCAGCGTCTGCAGCAGGCGATAAAGCGTCGGCCGGCTCAGCCCGACCCGCTTCTGGATCTCGATCACGCTCATCGCCGGCTGATCCGGCGTGAAGCATTGCAGGATCGCGATGGCGCGGTCGACCGCCCGCACGCCTGACGCCCCCTGCTCCGCGTCGTGAACTTCCGCCTTCGGTTTCTTTGCCATCCGTCCACATTCGCAAATTCGGCAGGGGCGCGCTGCATCCAGCGCGCTTGACCAATCGGCCCGCGCGGATACTATCGCAAATTATGAGAATAATGTCCACTAGATGGACATATGAAAATCGACGGGAGGATTGGAATTGCTGCAGACAGACGCCTCGCGCAGATGGGCCGCCGCCGCGATCGCCACGCTGATGCTCTCGACGCCGCTGGCGCACGCCGCATCCGACGGCTCGGGCATTTCGGACGGCGTGGTGCGGATTGCAGTGCTGGGTGATTACGGCAGCGGCCGCGATCTCGGCGGGCCGGGCTCGGTGACCGCCGCCAAGCTTGCCGCTGAGGATTTTCACAACAAGGTGCTGGGCAAGCCGATCGAGATCATCTCGGCGGATCACCAGAACAAGCCCGACGTCGCGGTCGGGATCGCCCGGCAATGGTTCGACGTCGAGCATGTCGACGCGGTGACCGATCTCGCGGTGAGCTCGGTCGGCCTCGCCGTCGCCGGCCTTGCGACGCAGAGCAACCGCACCGCGCTGGTCTCGGGCGCAGCGACATCGGACCTCACCGGCGACAAATGCTCGCCCGTCGTCACGCATTGGGCCGACGACACCTACGCGCTGTCGGCCGGCCTGGTCGGCGAGCTGAGCCGCCGCGTCGGCAAGGAATGGTTCTTTGTCGCGGTCGACTATTCGTTCGGCAGCGCGATGGTGAAGGATGCCTCACGCGCCGTCACCGATGCCGGCGGCAAGGTGATCGGCGCGGTGCGCTATCCCTTCAACACCACCGACTTCTCATCCTTTTTGCTGGCCGCGCAGAGCTCCGGCGCCAAGGTGGTGGCGCTGGCCGGCACCGGCGCCGACACCGTCAACGCGGTCAAGCAGACCCACGAATTCGGCCTGCAACAGGGCGGGCAGACCATCGTCGGCATGCTGACCTTCATCTCCGATGTCCATTCGATCGGCCTGCGCGACGCGCAGGGCATGTACATCGCGTCCCAATATTACTGGGATGACGACGACGGCACCCGCGCCTTCGCCAAGCGCTTCATCGAGATCGAGAAGCGCGAGCCGACCAAATTGCAGGCCGCGACCTACGCCGCCGTGCGCCATTACCTGAAGGCGATCGAGGCCGGCGGCAGCGACGAGGCCAAGGTGGTCAATGCCGAGATGCGCAAGCTGCCGGTCGATTTCTTCGGCCGCCCCGCGCACATCCGGAAAGACGGCCGCGTCGTCTACGACCTCTCGCTCTACCGCGTGAAGAAGCCGGATGAGAGCAAATATCCCTGGGACTACTACCAGAAGATCGCGGCCATCCCCGGCGACAAGGCGTTCCGCCCCGAGGGAACCGGCGGCTGCAAGCTCGACAAGTAGGACGCACCATTATCGCCGCGACGCACGGTCGCGCATGCTAGATCAAGGAGGAGCCGATGCCGCTTCGCAACGATTTCGATCAGCTTGTTAACGTCAAGGGTGGCTTCATCAGCCGCGAGATCTTCGTGGACGCCGATATTTACCGGCAGGAGCTCGACAAGGTCTTCACCCGCGCCTGGCTGCTGGTCGGCCACGAAAGCCTGGTGCCCAATCCCGGCGATTTCTACACGTCGCGGATGGGCGAGGAATCCGTCATCCTGTGCCGCGACAAGAAGGGCGAGATTCACGTCTTCCTCAATTCGTGCCGGCACCGCGGCATGAAGGTGTGCCGCTACGAGCAGGGCAACACGTCGTTGTTCACCTGCCCCTATCACAGCTGGACCTACACCACCGACGGCAAGCTGCAGGGCGTTCCGCTGCACCGGACGCTGTACGATGGGGTGCTCGACCGCGAGGCCAACTCGCTGGTCTCGGTGGCGAAGCTCTGCAACTACAAAGGCTCGATCTGGGCGACCTGGGACAAGGACGCGCCCGACTTCATCACCTATCTCGGCGATGCCAAGGTCCATCTCGACCAGGCGCTCGACTGCCGCGACGGCCGCGAGGGCGGCTCCGAGGTGATCGGCGTCCACAAATGGGTGTTCCCCGCCAACTGGAAATTCGCGGCCGAGAATTTCCTCGGCGACACCTATCACAACCCAAGCCATCGCTCGGTCGACCTGATCGGCATCGGGCCGAGCGCTGCCGCCGGCAAGAAGGGTCGCCGCGACGACGAGCTGGAGAAGGCGCAGCACGTCTGGATCAGCTTTCCGGAAGGCCATGGCGTGCACAGCGCGATCCAGCCGGAGGCCAATGAATACATCGAGTCCTTCCTCGACAACCCGATCCTCGAAAAATACTTCCGGCACTGTTTCGAGGAGCGCAAGCGGCGGCTCGGCGAAGGGGCGCGGCTGCTGCCGTTCGTCGGCACGATCTTCCCCAACACCTCCTATCACGGCCGCCAGCCGCGCGGACTGTGCGCCTGGCATCCGCACAGCCCGACCTCGACCGAAGGCTGGCGCTTCTTCCTTGTCGACAAGGACGCGCCGAAGGAAGCCAAGGAATATCTGCGCCGCTACTACATGCGCTACTCCGGCCCGGCCGGCATGACCGAGCAGGACGACATGGAGAACTGGCTCTATGCGACCGCGGCGAGCACCGGCACGGTGGCGCGGCGCTATCCCTTCAACTATCAGCAGTCGATGGGCGCCTACGTGACCGATCATCCGCTCGGCGGCGATGTCTCGACCCAAGTCACCGAGCAGATCGCGCGCGGCTTCTACCGCCGCTGGACCACCTACATGCAGGGCGGCGACTGGCACGAGTTGCTCGGATCGCCCGCAGGCAACCGGCAGGCCGCAGAATGACCGCGCCCGCAAAAACCGTCCTCGTCAGCGGAGGCACCTTCGGGATCGGCCGCGCGATCACGCTCGGCCTCGCGCGGCGCGGCCACGCGGTGGTCGCCTTCGGCCTCGAAGCGCCGCAGGTCTCGAGTACTGCGCAGAACGCCATTCCGGCCCTGCGCGAACAGCTTGATCGCGACGGGCTCTCCGCCGAACTGATGGAAGCCGATGTGTCGCAAGCGAGCGACGTCGCCAGGGTGGTCGCGCACTCGATGGCGCGGTTCGGTCGCATCGACGGCGTCGTCAACAACGCCGCGATCGGCCCGCTCGGCACCGTGCTCGACACCGACGAGGCGCTGTTCGACCGGATCATCGCCGTCAATCTGAAGGGACCGTATTTGACCAGCCGCGCCGCGATCCCGCACATGATCGCGCAAGGCGGCGGCTCGATCGTCAACATCGGATCCGGCGCCGGCTGGGGCAAGCCGAACATGGCGGTCTACAGCGCGAGCAAGGGCGGCGTTGTCGCGCTGAGCGCGGCGATGGCCTACGACTTCTTCCACCAGCGCATCCGCGTCAACACCGTGATCCCCGGCGGTGGCGGCATCGTCAGCGGCATGAGCCTCGGCCGTGCTGGCGGCGACGCGACACGTTTCGGCAAGGGCGCGCCGGGCACCGCCGCGGGCCGCGTCGCCGCCGGTGACGACATCGCCAATGTGGTCGCCTTCCTGCTTTCGCCGGAAGCGCAAACGCTGTCCGGCACCGTGATCGATGTCGGCTGCTTCGCCCAGCAGGGTGGACCGATCCCGCCCAAGCCGGCGCTCTGACAACCCTGCGATGCCTGATGAGGAGATAGCGATGACGACGACCGTTCAGGATCAGGACAAGCAACAACACGCCGGCAACGCGGCGGTCGAGCGATCGGCGGCCTACTATCGGCTGAAGGCCGATGTCGAGGATTTCTACTATCACGAGGCCGATTTGCTCGACGACCGGCGCTTCCGCGACTGGCTCGAGCTACTCACCGACGACATCAGCTATTTCATGCCGATCCGCCGCAACGTGAAGTTCGGCCAGCAGGCCGCGCGCGAGAACACCAAACGGGGCGAAGGCATCAGCTGGTTCGACGAGGACAAATGGACATTGACCAAGCGGGTCGAGCAGATCCTGACCGGCGTGCACTATGCCGAGGAGCCGCTGTCGCGCATCACGCATATGGTCAGCAATGTACAGATCAAGGGCGCGCGGCCGGATGTCGACGCGGCGCGCGAGCTCGACGTCACCAGCCGCTTCCTCGTCTACCAGAACCGCGTCGAGTACGAGACCTACATCTTCGTCGGCCGTCGCAACGACACGCTGCGCCTGACCGACAATGGCTGGAAGATCGCGCGGCGCGAGATATTGCTTGAACAGAACATCCTGTTGGCCAAGAATCTCACCACGTTTTTCTGAGCGAGGCCAACTCCGGGCGAGGTCAAGGGTAGCGATGATTGACGTGACGGCGATCAAGGTGGGGACGCGGCTGAAACTGGAGGCCGGCGTCCTCGCCGAAGTGGTAGAGAACATGGACGACGGCCAGTGGCTGCAGGTGCGCTATCTGGAGTGCCCCGCCCGGCCCGCCGACGTCGGCACGGTGGAGCTGTGCCACGCCCAGGACGTCATCAAGGTGCTCAGCGAGTAGTCCCAGTCAACGGACCGACGATCATGCTGCGATTTGAATACATGCCGAGCGATTTTCATCCGCTGTTCCTGTTCCTGGGCGAAGCCGCCGATCTCGCCGCGCTGGCAAAGCTGCTGCGGCGCTTTGCCGAGAACCCGCAGACCATTGCCGTGGCGGAGCGAATTCCCGGCGCCGTCTCGCGCGACGCGCTGGTGCTGGCGCCCGCCGACGACGAATTCGGCATGCGCGATCTCGGCGGCTGTTTTGCCTGGAAGCTGACCGATTGGCAGGCGGAGCGGATCGCAGAGCGCATCGAGCTGTTAACCCCTGAGGATAACAAGTCCGGCTCGGAGATCGTCGAGATCGGCAGCGACGGCGAGATCCCGGTGAAGCTGTCGCGCGGCGAATTCACCGACGACTTCCTGATCACGCGCAGATAGCGGTGTTCGCGTGAATACACACCGCAAGCCAAAAGTGCTGATTGCCGGCGCCGGGATCGGCGGCCTCGTCGCCGGGCTGTCGATGCTGCAGCGTGGCATCGAGGTCGAGATCTTCGAGCAGGCGTCCGAGCTGCGCGAGCTCGGCGCCGGTGTCCAGCTCAGCGCCAACGGCACACGCGTCCTGATCGCGCTCGGGCTCGAGCAAGAGATGCAGGCGATCGCCTGCGAGCCCTCGGGCAAGGAGATCAGGCTGTTCAGCACCGGGCGGACCTGGAAATTGTTCGACCTCGGCGCCTCCTCGCGCGCGATCTACGGCGCGCCTTACTGGATGGTGCATCGCGGCGACTTCCACCGCGTGCTGGTCGACGCATTCAAGGCTCGGGCACCAGGGCGGCTGAATCTCGGCAGCCGCTGCGCCGGATTTGAGCAGGACGGCGACGGCATCTGGCTGCACCTTGCCGATGGCGAGCGGCGACGCGGCGACGTCGTGGTCGGCGCCGACGGCGTGCACTCCGAAATTCGCCGGCAGATCGGCGGCGACACCAAACCGTTCTTTTCGGGCGTGGCCGCCTGGCGCGGCCTGGTGCCGATGGAACGGCTACCGGCGAGCCTGCAACGCGACGTCGGCACCAACTGGATCGGCCCGGGCGGCCACGTCATCACCTATCCGGTGCGCCGCGGCGCGCTGTTGAACTTCGTCGGCATCTTCGAGGGTGAGAGCTGGTCGGTCGAGTCGTGGACCGAACGCGGCACGCGCGAGGCCTGCAGCGGTGCCTTTGCCGGATGGAATCCAGAGATTCACACCATCATCGCGAGCCTCGATATTCCCTACAAATGGGCGCTGCTCGGCCGCGACCCGCTCGATCGCTTCGTCGTCGGGCGCGCCTGCCTGCTCGGCGACGCCGCGCATCCGACGCTGCCGTTCCTGGCCCAGGGCGCCAATATGGCGATCGAGGACGGCATGGTGCTGGCGCGCTGTCTTGAAAACTTCCCGCCCGAGGAAGCGCTGCGGCGCTACCAGGCCGCGCGGCTGATGCGGACCAATGCGATCGTGGTGAAGTCGGCCGAGAACGCCAGGCGCTTCCATAATCCCGCGCTTGCCGACGCCGAAGGTGCCGACGCCTATGTCTCGCGCGAATGGCAGCCGGACCGGGTGCGCGAGCGCTATGACTGGCTATTCACTTACGATGCGTTGAACGTGCCCGTCTGACGGCCGGCGTTCGACGACCAGGTACTCCTGCTTCAGTAAGCATGATGGCGGCGATGCGTCCGGCGCTTCGGAGGCTGTGGCGGAGCAAAAAACGGATTCACCGAGCACATCGCGCCACGGCCTGACGCGCTCGCCTGGCACTGCGGGATCGAGGTGAAGCTGCAATCGATATAGTTTCCGCCGCCAACCCGGCCGCCATAGACATGCATGCACACCGGATAGTTCGGATCGTAAGCCTGCCCGGCGGCAGGCCCGGCCAGGGCGACCGCGAATGCGGCGATCGCGAACAGCTTCAGGCGCATCGGTCCCTCCTTGTTGCTCGGACGGTTTCCCCACAACTGCCGGAGTCAGTCAACCACACCAGCGGCGCGACGGCCATGCGGGCATGATTGACGGTCAGCCCAAGCGCTAGTTACCGGGTTGGCGGTATCGTTGACCCCGCTCCTTGGTCGGCTTTTTTGCACCCTTGTAGAATGGATTGACCGAGCACGATGCGGACCGCCCCGAGGCCGTCGCCTGGCATTGCGGAAGCGACGTGAAGCCGCAATCGACGTACTCGGGTGTCAGCCTGCCTTCATAGACTTCCATGCAGACCGGATAATTCGGATCGTACATTTGCGCGTTGGCGGGCCCGGCGAGACCAGCGCCGAGGGCGGCGATGATGATGGTGAATTTCAAGCGCATCGAACTCTCCTCAAGCCTGGTACGGATCGCCGGGCGCGTGGCTATCGCTGTTCGTCGGCCGGCTTGCCGTCGCCCTCGCCGAGGCAGCGGATCATGAAGGCCGTCGTGTCCCGCGGCAGCACCTGCGCGGCGCGCGCCTTGAGACGACATTCGAGCTGCGCGATCTGGCGCGCCCGCTGCCGTTCGGACGGCAGCGTCGATTGCCGCAACCGGCGCAGCGTCATCGGCGAGCCGTCAGATTCGAAGCTCAGCTCGTACTTCTTGCCGTTCTGATCGGTCGCGGCGCAGGAGATTGTGGACACCTGCCGCGTGATAAAGCTTCCGACCTGACGGCAGGAACCCGTCGACATCTCGACCAGCGGCACCGGCAGACCGTCGACGCGCGGGCGGTCGCTCGACTTCAGCAGCATGCGGTCGACCGCGAGCTCGAACAGATTGTCCTGGGTGCGCTCGGTGCTCTCGCCCGAGAACGAGACGATGTGGCTCTTGTCGGCGGGATCGTCGAGCACCACGGTGAATTCGGAACGGCCGCGCAGAGTGTGGAAATAGGCGACTGCCTTGCAGGTGTAACTGCGGCCCGCAACGGTAACATTGCGGCAAGTGCCGGACATCAACGCGTACAGGTCGACGTCGTAGACCGGACCGGCGGCAACGGCGAGCGCCGGCCAGCAGAGGACGGCAGCCGCAATCAATTGAGCGAAACGGGAGATCATGCTGAAACGGTCGAAAACACGGTCGCTGGAGGGATCCATGGCGCAAGGTCGCTGATTTCCACGGACTGTGCAACGACGAAGCAGGCCTAAATGTGGACACTCCGCGAACGGCTCGGGAACGCAGCGCAATCCGTGCTGAAAGGCCGCGGCGTCAGATTTGCGGGCCGGACAACGTCACCTCGCGCTCGGCGCGGAACACGTTGCTATAGAGGTTCGCGATCCACTGGCGGCCGCTTGCCGTCATGTTCAGGCAGTTGATGGCGCCCTGAATGTGCGGCGCAACCATGTTCCAGTAGAATTGCGGATAGCGGTCGACGATATCGGCCGGCGACTCATAGCCGAGCTGGCGGTTGATGCCGACCTCCTCGAACTCGTGATAGAGCGCGTTGGCCTTCCTGATGTAGTTGGGATCGCCGAGCTGACCGATGAAATCGGCCGCCCGGACGATCGACGCCTCATCGTCATATTGCTGGCCCTCGGGCGCCGGAAACCGCGTGCCCTCGATGTTGCGCGCGACGCGCTCGCGATCGAGCGGAAGGACGGCTTCGAGCCTGTCGAGCACATACAGCTTCGAGCGGTCGACATGATACGGCATCAAGCCGGCATCCGACGAGCCACGCGGCAGCACCACCTTCTTGCCGGAGGCATCGATGACGTAGCCATCGGGTCCATCGCCTTTCAAAAGACCGCGCACATAGCCGATGTCGTGGGTCAGGCAGGCAATGATCGTGTGGGTGTAATCCTCGGCGGTGACATGGGTGTGCAGCGCGCGGCCGCGGATGATGTCATGCCCGGCGAGCGTGACCAGCATCGTGTGCTCGACATTGTGGTAGAGCGCGTCGCTGTTGCCGATGCATTCCAGCGCGATGCGCGCGGCGGCAGGCAGCAGTTCGCCGAAGCGCGCCTGCGAAGCGCCGAAAGTGCGGCTGACATGCGTGGCGAGAAACTTCTCCAAAGCACCTGCCGCCAACTCAGGTAACGTCATCATCGATGCAGCCCCCGACCGCGCAACGTTCCTCGCTCGCCCCGATCTCACGTCGTAGTTGGGCAGCGACTATAGCGTATCTACAGGCGTGCGGCTACGCGCTGACGGGCGTGACGATTCGCTCCGGCCGTACTTTCCCGGTCTTGCCCGCTGCGGCGCCAAAGCTGCTGATAGTGGCATGAACCCTGCATGATTCGGGTCAGACCGGGTTAACCCCACTGATAAAGGCCGTCATGCTCGTTACGCTCGTCGCCATCCTCTGCAATGCTCAACTCTGCATGGAAAAGGTCGTCACCACGAGTGACCAATCCGGCATCACCATGGGCGCCTGCGCAGTGAATGCGCAGATCGGCATCGCCGATTGGCTCGCCAAGGGGCCGTATCACGAATGGCACCTGCAGAGCTATAAATGCATCATGGGCAAGTACGTACCCAAGAACGAAGTGTGATGTGTGCTCACAGCCCCGGACGGGGCTGATCCGCTTCGACCAGAACAGCCTGCGAAACCACACGACGCAGGCGCGCGCCTCAAGTCAAAGTCCATTTTATGGGCTATCACTGTCGTTCACGACGGTGAGACATGAGGTCGCCCTGGAATGCCCGTAACGCCGCTGATTGCCTATGCGCATGTCGGCAAGAGTTTTGACAGTGGTCGCGTGGTGGCGGTCGACGACGTCTCGCTTGACGTGGCCGAGGGTGAATTCCTCGCGATCGTCGGCGGCTCGGGCTCCGGCAAGACGACGCTGCTGAGGCTCGCCAATCGCCTGATCGAAGCCGACCACGGCCGGATCGCCGTCGAAGGTGAAGATATCAGCCGCGTCGATCCCATCCTGCTGCGGCGCCGCATCGGCTATGTCTTCCAGAGCGGTGGGCTGTTTCCGCATCTGTCCGTCGCCGGCAACATCGGCATCACGTCGAAGCTTCTCGGCTGGACGCAAGCGGAGATTTCGGCGCGGGTCGACGAACTGCTCGACCTTGTGCGGCTCGACCCCTCACAATATCGCGAGCGCATGCCGCACGAACTCTCCGGCGGCCAGCGTCAACGCGTCGGCGTCGCGCGTGCGCTGGCTGCGAGGCCGCGCATCGTGCTGATGGACGAGCCGTTCGGCGCGCTCGATCCCCTCACCCGCGACGCGCTCGGCGACGATTATCGAACGCTGCACCGCGAGCTCGGCCTGACCACGGTCATGATCACCCACGACATGACCGAGGCGTTGCTGCTGGCCGACCGTGTCGCGGTGATGCGTGGCGGCAGGCTTCTGGCCCAGGGCACGCCGGCGGAGCTCTCGGCCAGCGCCGATGGCTATGTCGGCGAACTGATGCGCACGCCGCGGCGGCAGGCGGAACGCCTGGGCGCTTTGCTGCCGCGGGGCGACACCGCATGAACCTATCAGCCGATCCGCGCTGGAGCGAGGCGCTCGCGCATCTGCCCGACTATCTCGGCAATCATGTACGGGTCAGCGTCGCCGCGCTGGCGCTCGGGCTTCTGATCAGCCTGCCGCTTGCGATCATCGCCCGCAACCGGCCGGTGCTGCGCACGACGTTGCTCGGGCTTGCCAGCATCGTGCAGACCGTGCCCGGTCTCGCGCTGCTCGCGTTGTTCTATCCCCTGCTGCTGGCGCTCGCCGCGTTGACCGCGGCGTGGCTCGGCTTCAGCTTCTCTGCGTTCGGTTTCCTGCCGGCGGTGCTGGCGCTCGCGCTCTATTCGATGCTGCCGGTGTTGCGCAACACCATCACCGGCCTGTCGGGCGTCGATCCGGCGGTGCTGGAAGCCGCCCAGGGCGTCGGCATGACGCCGCGGCAATCGCTCACCATGGTCGAGCTTCCGCTGGCGCTGCCGGTGATGATGGCTGGAATCCGCACCGCGGCGGTATGGGTGATCGGCACCGCCACCTTGTCGACGCCGATCGGCCAGACCAGCCTCGGCAACTATATCTTCGCGGGATTGCAGACCCAGAACTGGGTGTTCGTGCTGTTCGGCTGCTTCGCTGCGGCCGTGCTCGCGCTTGTGGTCGACCAATTGCTGGCGCTGATCGAGAACGGCCTGCGTAATCGCAGCCGCGTCCGGACGGCGCTCGGCGGGCTTGGTATTGCCGCCCTGATCGCGGCGACGCTGGTGCCCACGATCGCGCGCCCGCATGCGGGCATCGTCGTCGGCGCCAAGACGTTCACCGAGCAATATGTGCTGTCGGCGTTGATCGCGCAGCGGCTGCAAGCGGCCGGCTTTCCGGCCACGACCCGCGCCGGCCTCGGCTCCAACGTGATCTTCGACGCGCTCACGGCCGGCGATATCGATGTCTATGTCGACTATTCCGGCACGCTGTGGGCCAACCAGTTCCACCACACCGACATCAAACCCCGCGCCGAGCTGTTGGGCGAATTGCAGACGACGCTGGCGAAGCAGAACATCACGCTGCTCGGCGAGCTCGGCTTCGAGAATGCCTATGCGCTGGTGATGCCGAGGAAGCGCGCCGAAGAGCTCGGCATCCATTCGATCGCCGACCTCGCGTCACGCGCCGCGACGATGTCGATCGCCGGCGACTATGAATTCTTCTCGCGGCCGGAATGGGCCGGCATCCAGAAGGCTTATGGGCTGACGTTCCGCGCCCAGCGTCAGATGCAGCCGGATTTCATGTATGCGGCGGTCGCCTCCGGCGAGGTCGACGTGATCGCGGGCTACACCAGCGACGGGCTGATCGCGAAATACGATCTTGTCACGCTCGAGGACAACAGGCACGCCATCCCGCCCTATGACGCCATCGTGCTGCTGTCGCCAAAGCGACGCGACGACGAGACGCTCAAGGCGGCGCTGCGGCCGCTGCTCGGCAGGATCGATATCGCCGAGATGCGCGAGGCGAACTTGCGCGCGTCGGGCAATGACGCATCATCGTCGCCCGACGCCGTGGCGCGCTGGCTGTGGGAGAAGGTCGGCGGAAAATAGCCTCTCGCCGTCATTGCGAGCGAAGCGAAGCAATCCACCTCTCCGCATGCGACGAAAGATGGATTGCTTCGTCGCTACGCTCCTCGCAATGACGACGTCTCACAATCCCTTGATGATCCCCGCGTCGATCAACAGGCGATTGAAGCGGCGTGCTTCTGCGCCGTCCTTGCAGGAATAGAATGCGCCGTTGCAACGAAGCATGATCGCCTTCTGCTCCTCGAACGACGGATCGAGCGGAATGCCGGCAGCTTCCTGAATCACCAGCGGCAGATAGGCGGCGTCGATCGTGTCCATCACCGCCGGGCTCTTCACCGGCTCGAAGTTGATGGCGTCGATCGCATAGTAGGTCGCGTAGTAACGCGGATCGTAATCCATCAGCTTCTTGCCGATGCCGGCCTCGTCGAGATCGGGATCTAGCAGCTGCGGCGAGAATTCCGGCTGATGATCGCCGTAACGCACGATCAGGAAAGGCTGCGCCGGAAACTTCTTTTTCAGCGCCGCGACGAAGCCGGCATAGTCGCCAGCGCTCATCGCCTGCCGGCGCAGATATTCGTCGACCGCGGGCCTATTGCCCGGCCGCTTCCACGACGGCAGCAACTCGGGGTGGAATTTGGTTTCCCAGGGGAAATGATTGGCGGCGAGATAGACGAAGGCGAACAGCGGCGTACCTGACGTCTTCTGCTCGGCCATCAGCTTCAGCGCCTTGTCGTAGAAGAAGCTGTCGGGCTCGACGTCCTTCGCATGCAGGTCATGCGCGTCGTAGAAGCGCTGGATGCCGGTCGTGGTCTGGAAGTTGCGCGCGCTCATGAAGGCGCCGAACGCGGGATAGAGCGAGAGCGTGTCGTAGCCGCAGCGACGCAGCGCCAACGGCAGGCCGCGCTCCACGCGTCCCGACGCGATGCGGGTGACGAAATAGGAGAACCGGCCGAACGAGCGCGAGGACAATCCCGCAAGCACGTTGTACTCGGTGAACCAGCTCGGCCCGCCATTGCTCTCGGCGAGGAATTTGCGCTCGACGCCGTCATAGGACTTGAACTGGCTGCCGTAGCCCGGCGGCACCTTGACGCCGGAGGCTGCGCGGATGTCGAAACTCGATTCATCATGGATCACGATGATGTTCGGCCGCCGCCCGGCGGGATGGCAGGCATCGACCAAGGGCATCCTAAGCTGGTCGCTCGCGGTCGGATCCGACTCCATGAAGCCGTAGGCGACGAAATCGGACACGGCCGTGACGCCGGAGCGCGCGAACTTCGAGAGATAGCCGTCGTCGTAATAGCCGCGCCAGGCTTCGTCCGGCCAGGCGAAGGCATAACCCGAGAGCGCCGCGGTGCAGGCGAGGCAGGCCGCCGCAGCCGGCAGGCGGCGGATGCGGAACGGATCGAGCCACCACAGCGCGTACATCAAGGGCAGCGTGACGAGGCCGGCGCCGATGATCGACCAGCGCAGGCTCGGGAAGATCGTCAGCAGGAACGCCGCGGTGTCGCGGTCGATCACCATCAGGTCGACGAAATTCGCGGTCATCTGCACCACGTCGTGCTTGAAGCGCGACAGCAGCACCAACACGACGACCAGTGTCAGCGACAGCGCGCCCGACAGCGCCGGCCGACGCAGCAGCGCGATGAACAGGAAGTTCAGGATTCCCCAGGTGAGCAGGAAGCAAAGCCGCGAGCCGAAATCGGTCTCGGTGCGCAGCATCAGGATCAGCGCGCCGAAATGCGGTGCCGCGACCGCCATCAACCGCCAGATGCCAAGCGCGGCAAGACCGCCGGCCAGTGCGGCAACGGAGGAGTTTTGCTGAGGCGCGGGCGCCATGGGCGGGACGCAATACAACCCGGCGCAATGCCACCGCCTTGACTGGCAACGGCCAGGAGGCATGCGGCACAGCCGGTGTCTGGGCCGCGTCACAAAACCGTAATTGAATCGTCATGAACGCGCAATGAATTTGCCGCGCCCAGCCTGGCCGCGGCAGGCAGCGCGCGTGCCTTAAACTTTGGCGGCCGGCGCGGCGTGGCTCGCGATGCCCGCGATGAAGAGATCGACGATGTCGGCAGCCATCTGCTCGACCTCCGCATCGCCGACACCCCAGCGCGGCAAATGGCCGTCGATGTGCATCCGCGCGAAGCCATAGACCAGCGCGCGGCCGGCGATCTGGACCTGCCTGAGGTCGCGCGTCCCGAGTTGGCCAGCTGAAAATGCCTCCGCCAGCGTGCGCTCGGTCAGGCCGATCAAGTCGGCATTGTCGCTGGAGACGGCGGCCGAGCGGTCGTGGTCGAAGAAGCGGCGGCTGGATATGATCTCGAAATGGGTCGGGTTCTTCATCGCCCAGCGCAGATAGGCGATCCCGAGATGGCGGAAGCGGCCGAGCGGATTGCCTGACGGCGCCTCGGCCAACGCCGCCTCGATCTCGGCGCGAAAGCGGCGTTGCGCCTCCTCCGCCACCGCATTCATCAGGGCGTCCCGGCTCGGGAAATGCCGGAACGGCGCGCCCGGCGAGACCCCGGCCCGGCGCGCGGCCTCGCGCACGCTGACCGCCTCCGGCCCGCCCTCGCCGACCAGTTGCATGGCGGCATCGATCAGGACGCGGCGGAGGTCGCCGTGGTGATACGGCCTCGCCGCCGGCGCCCGCGTCGCGACCGGACGCGGCTTGGCGGGCCGGCGGCCGGTGGACGGGCTTTTGGCGGGGCGGCGCATGGCGCACCACTAGCATCACCCGCTTGTGAATGTAAGCGATGATTACACGGATTGACCGCGCGCGGGCGCGAAATGTAACTGGTGATTACATGAACGGGAGACGGGATATGGCGACGCATCGCAACTGGTTCGAGGGCTGGCGGCTGTTTGGCCTGCTCACGCTCACCCTGATCGGGCTTTCGATCTGGATCGCCGCGATGCGGCAGTTCGAGGTCGAGGGCGTGCGGATGGTGATCCGCTTCACGGCGCGGACCTCGCTGTTGTTCTTCTGCCTCGCCTTCTCGGCGGCGGCGCTGGCGCGGCTGTGGCCGAACGCCTGGACGCAGTGGCAGCGCCGCAACCGCCGTTACCTGGGCGTCACCTTCGCGACCTCGCACGCCATCCATGCGGTCGCGATCACAGCCTTCGCGATCCTCGATCCGCCCGGCTTCGCCGCCGCAACCTCGGCGGTCTCGTATATCTTCGGCGGCATCGGCTATGCCTTCATCATCGCGCTGACCGCGACATCATTCGATCGCACGGCTGCGATGCTGGGCCCGCGCGCCTGGCGCCGGCTGCATCTCATCGGCGGCTACTATCTGCTGCTGCAGTTCATGGTCTCGTTCGGCAAGCGAATTCCCGAGATGCCGCTCTACGCGCTGTTCCTTGTGCCGCTCGCCGCCGTGTTCGCGCTCCGGATGATCAGCATGGCCGCGCGGCCTGCGCCGCGTCCGGCGCAGGCGAGCTGAGATCGGGCCGCCTTACACCAGGTGAAACTTGCGGCCGAGCTGGCGATGAACCGACAGCACCGCGCGGTCGACGTCGCTGATCAGGCTGTCACCGAGCACGACGTTCGGAATCTCCCAGTTGCGCCCGATCTGCGCATCGGGCAGCGCTGCGACCGCCGGCACACGCGCGGTTTCGCAGCCGGGCTGGGCGCGCAGCGCCTCCTCGGCAAGCTGGGTCAATTCGTCCTGGCTCTTTCCATCAGTCATGACCTCGGTCCTGACTCCGGAAGATGGCTCACTGATGGCCAAGATTCTCCAGTTCCCTAGCGCGGGCTTCAGTCATGCTGCGCATGCATTCGCCGGCATCGAGCCGGGCGATGGTGCCCTCGCCGAGGTCGTAATACAGGCAGTTGGCGTCACGATACTGGATCCATAGCCGCTGCGCGGTGCGCAGCTGTTCGCGCTGCTTGTCGTCGGCGGCATCCTTCAACGCCTTCTGATAGGCGACGTTCATCCGCTTGTCCCACTGCGCGGTCTTGGCCTTGAGGCATTCGACCATCTGGTAGGTGCCGCCGTCGCAGGATGGCTCGCCAACGCTCTGATCGCCGGCGCGAACAACCGGCGCGGTGAAGGCGATGGAGACGGCCGCCAGAACGGCCATGAGCCTGCACGCGCCTGTCGTGACAGCCGATGTCATGCCACTTTCCCGGTTCGATCGATCCTGTCGTCGCAGCATACATGTGTGCCGCCGCGGTGCATCCCGTCACCGCCGGCCGCGCCGCGGCTGGCCTTCCCGGTCCGCGCAGGATATTTCATATGCATGGAGGGACCATGCGGCGCGCCGTGACGCCTGTGATCGTCTTGGCGGCGTTCGGCCTGCTCGTCGGTGGGCTGTTTCGCTATGCCTTCGATGAGTCCGACGAGGCCTCCGTCTCGAATTATGTGCGCAGCGCCCTCGACGGCGCAGCCCTCACGGTGATCGTCTGGGCGACGCATCTCTATCTGGCCGCACGTGGTGGCTGGCTGCGACGGCAATCACTCATCGTCGAGCTGATCGGCCGCTCTGTGATCCTCGCCGTCACCGTTGCGGCCGCCGCGATCGTACTGGAAATCGTGCTCTACGGGCATGGGCTCGAAGCCAAGTGGATGCGCGAAACCTTCCTGAAGATCATTGGCGTCGGCCTGCTGTTGTCGATCCCGATCACGACGATCTACGAGCTGGTCCGGATGATCGGCGGGCATACGCTGCTCGGCATCGTGCTCGGACGCTATCGGCAGCCGGTGCGCGAGGAGCGCGTGCTGCTGTTTCTCGACCTGGTCGGCTCGACGACGCTGGCGGAGTCGATGGGCGAGCTGCGCGTGCAGGAATTGCTGACGCGCTTCTTCTTCGACATTGACCAGCCGATCGTGTCGCACGGCGGCGAAGTCCACGCCTATGTCGGCGACGAAGTGATCGTGACCTGGCCGGCCAATGCCGACGGGCAATCGCGGCGGTATCTCGATTGCGTGTTCGCGATCGAGGATCGCCTCGCCAAGCGGGCCGATCAATATCGCAAGGAGTTCGGCGTGGTGCCCTCGTTTAGGGCCGGGATGCATGCCGGTCCGGTCGTGATCGCGGAATGCGGGGACTCGCGGCGACAGATCGCCTATTTCGGCGACACCGTGAACGTCACGGCGCGGCTGCAGGCGCATTGCAAGGAGGCCGGCCGTCCGCTGCTGGTATCGCGCGACCTGCTCCGCCTGCTGCCGCCGGACCGGGATTTAGTCGTCGAGCCGCTCGGCTCGACGCAATTGCGCGGACGTGCAGCGTCGATCGACATCTTTTCCGTCGCGCGGCGCCTATCGTCCTAAACGATCTCTTAAAATGCACCGGCATCAGCTTCCGCCGAGCCGAAAGCGCGCATTGAATCGAGTCCGGTCGCAGCCTGTTAAGGATGCGACGCACACCGTATTTGCACCGGGTTCCACCTTAACGCAGGTGTAAGACCGCGCCCCGCATGGTGCGCAGACAGGTGTCATTCAACAAAAACAAGGTTGCCCATCGATGGCGCAACAGGCGTCACAATCGATTATTGCCGAACTCGAGGATGCGGTCCGGGACGGGACATCGGCCAAGCGTGTGCAGACGCTGCGGCAGGTCACCGATCTGTTCCTGAACGATGGCGACCGCCTCAACGATGAACAGGTCAAGGTGTTCGACGACGTGCTCTGCCTCTTGGTCGCGCGCGTCGAGACGCGTGCGCGGGCCGAGCTCAGCAAGCGGCTCGCGCCGCTCGACTATGCGCCGTTCGAGGTGATTCAGCACCTCGCCTGGGACGACGACATCAGCGTCGCCGGCGACGTGTTGACCCACTCCAGCCGCCTCTCGAACGACGCCCTGCGCGAGATCGCGAGCAGCAAGGGCCAGGACCACCTGTTCGCGATCTCCGCGCGGGAAAACCTGCCGCCTTCCGTCACCGACGTGATCATCGACCGCGGCGAGGACAAGGTGATCCGGCGTCTCGCCAAGAACGCCGGAGCGCAGTTCTCCGACAACGGCTATTCCAGCATCGTCGCCCGCGCCGAAGGCGACGACGAGCTGGTCGAGATCCTCGGGCTGCGCATCGACATTCCGGCCAAGCTGCTGCGCGACCTGCTGCAGCGCGCCAAGGATACGGTGCGCGCCCGCCTGCTCTCGATCGCGTCGCCCAGGGCGCGCGAAGAGATCAGCCAGGTGCTGAACGACATCGCCCAGGAAGAGGCCGCGGCGCCGCGCCGCAACTACGGCATCGCCGAAGAGCTGGTCAAGCTGATGAAGCAGCTGAACGAGCTCGACGATGCGGCCGTCTACAAGTTCGCCGAAGAGGGCAAGCTCGACGAGGTCACGGTCGCGCTTGCCGTGCTCAACGACATGCCGATCGCGATGATCGAACGCCTGATGCTCGGCCTGCGCTCCGACCTGATCCTGATCCCGTGCCGCTCGGCGCGGCTCAACTGGCCGACGGTCGAAACCATCCTGCGCAAGCGGCCGCTGCCGCTGCCGCTCGACAATGCGACGCTCGAAATCGCGCAGCGCGATTACCGCCGGCTCTCGCTGGAAACCGCGCAGCGCACGGTGCGGTTCTGGCAGCTGCACAACAGGATCGAGAAGCAGCCGATGGCGGCCGGCTAGGCCGCCGCGCCTCTACGACAAAGAAAAAGGGTGGGCAACGCGCCCACCCTTTTGCTTTTGGCGTGCAGGGCAAGCGAACCGCGCTCGCCCTGCAATTTCCGCCTTAGTTCTTGCTCTTGTCGACCAGCGCGCCCTTCTTGATCCAGGGCATCATGTCGCGCAGCTTGGCGCCGACTTCCTCGATCGGGTGCGCGGCGAGCTTGGCACGGGTCGCCTTGAACGAGGTCTGGTTGACCTTGTTCTCCAGCATCCAGTCGCGGGCGAACTTGCCGCCCTGGATGTCGGCGAGCACGCGCTTCATCTCGGCCTTGGTCTCGGCCGTGACGATGCGCGGACCGGTGACGTACTCGCCGTATTCGGCGGTGTTGGAGATCGAGTAGTTCATGTTGGCGATGCCGCCTTCATAGATCAGGTCGACGATCAGCTTCACTTCGTGCAGGCACTCGAAATAGGCCATCTCGGGCGCGTAGCCGGCCTCGACCAGCGTCTCGTAGCCGCCCTTGATCAGCTCGACCAGGCCGCCGCAGAGCACCACCTGCTCGCCGAACAGGTCGGTCTCGCACTCTTCCTTGAAGGTGGTCTCGATGATGCCGGCGCGGCCGCCGCCGATCGCCGAGGCATAGCTGAGGCCGAGGTCATGGGCGTTGCCCGACGAGTCCTTGGCGATCGCGATCAGGCAGGGCACGCCGCCGCCGCGCTGGTATTCCGAGCGCACGGTGTGGCCGGGGCCCTTCGGCGCGATCATCAGCACGTCGAGGTCGGCGCGCGGATCGAGCAGGTTGAAGTGCACGTTGAGGCCGTGGGCGAACACGAGCGCCGCGCCCTTCTTCATGTTGTCGTGCAGGTGCTCGCGATAGATGTCGCCCTGCAGCTCGTCCGGGGTCAGCATCATGACGAGGTCGGCCCACTTGGCGGCATCGGCGACTTCCATCACCTTGAAGCCGGCGTTCTCGGCCTTCTTGGCCGAGGCCGAACCCTTGCGCAGCGCAATCGCCACTTCCTTGACGCCTGAATCCTTCAGGTTCAGCGCATGGGCGTGGCCCTGGCTGCCGTAGCCGACGATGGCGACCTTCTTGCCCTTGATCAGGTTCAGGTCGGCATCGCGATCGTAGTAAACTCGCATCGTGGTTTCCTCGTTTGAAGGGGCCAAAATCGGCCGATGAATCAGGCTTTCGGAAGGTCAGAACCGCCGGGCGCCCGCGAATTTCCGGCGTTGTCTAGAGCATTTTCCCCCTCAGGGGAAACCCTCATCTCGCATGGCGCGGTGCGGCATCATGCGTCCATGAAGACCGGGTAGAGCGAGGCCAGCAGCAGGATGGCCATCACCACATTGAAGGCGCGGATCGCCCGGGGCGAGGTCAGGATCGGCCGCAAGGCGGTCCCGAACAGCGCCCAGACGATGCAAGACACCGTGCCCAGGATCAGGCTCAGGCCGACCTGGATCGCGATGTTCCAGGGAAAGGCGGCAATCGCCGCATAGGCCGTGATGGTACCGATCACCATCACCCAGCCCTTGGCATTGATCCACTGGAACATGGCGGCGCCCCAGAACGTCATCGGGCCGCGGCCGCCCCTGTCGTCCTTGTCCGCCGAGGGCGGCTCGGCCATGGCGATGACGGCGGCGAGATAGATCAGGTAGGCGACGCCACCATATTTCAGGATTGTCTGCAGCACCGGATAGGCGATGAAGACGGCCCCTAACCCGACGCCGACCGCGCCGACCATGAAGGCGAAGCCGACCGTGATGCCGGCGATGTGGGGCACCGTGCGGCGGAAGCCGTAGGTCAGCCCCGACGACAGCAGCATGATGTTGTTGGGGCCCGGCGTGAAGAACATCACGACGGCGAACACGACAAAGGCGAACAGCAGCGAACTCGACATGGTGCCCTCACGCGACTTTCGGCAGAGCTTTTGGCCGCTTCGACAGCAGCATCACGGCGATGCCGGCGATCACGGTGACCATGCCGGCCAGCCGCAGCGGCCCGAATGTCTCGCCGAACACGATGCTGGAGGCGGCGGAGCCGACGAACGGCACCAGCAGCGCGAACGGCACCACCTGCGCCGCCGGATAATCCCGCAGCAGGCGGCCCCACAGCCAGTAGGCGATGCTGGTCGAGATGCCGCCGAGGCAGAGCATGCAGACGAGCCCGGTCAGCGACATATGGATCAGCGCATGCCAGGTCGGCTGCGGGCCGTTGGTGATCAAGGTCAGCACCGCAAGCGGCACCGCGGCGGACAGGCACAGCCAGGCGAACAGATCGAACATCGGCGCGCCGTTCGCCTGCCTCAGAAGAAGATTGCCGATCGCGAAGCTGATCGGACAGATCATGATGATCGCAAACGCGGCGACGCTGAAGTCGTAGCCGACCGTCCCGCAGATCATCAGCAGGCCGAGCGCGGCGATCGCGATGCCGATCGCCTGGGTCCGCGTCGGGATTTCACCGAAAGCCAAAGCAGCAAAGGCGATGGTGAACAGCGCCTGGCTCTGCACGATCACGCTGGAAAGCCCGACCGGAACGCCATGCGCGATCGCAAAGGCCTGTGCGAGGAACTGGCCGAGGAACAGCGTGGCGCTAATCGCGATCAGAAGCGGCCAGGAAACGCCGGGCTTGCGCAGGAACAGGCACGGCAGCGCGGCGATGGCGAAGCGCAGCGTCGTCATCAACTCCGGCGAGAACTCATCGAGCGCGATCCGGCTTGCGACGAACGCAAGCCCCCAGATCACCGCGACCATGACGGCGATGCCAACATCGGCCGGCTTCATTGTTGTTCTTCTTTTGCTTCCGTTTCGGTCGGGATCTAGATCTGTTCGTCGGGCTTCGGTTTGCGCAGCAGATAGGTGCCGTGCAGCGGCGCGTGGTAATCAACGGAGACCAGCGTGAAACCGGTCTCGGTCAGCATGCGCTCCATCACCCAGCCGAAGGTCGAGTATTCGTCGCGCATGTGGGTGATCACGCTTTCGCGCTCGAAACCGTGATTCTTGATCGAGAAGTCGGCCCATCCTTCGACATCGCGATCGACACCGTCGGGCATGCCGACGAACACCATGTCGCGCAGGTAGAAATTCGCGCCCGGCTTCAACGCGTTGAAGATTCGCGACAGCGCCACTGCCTTCCAGAAGTCCGGAAGATGGTGCAGCGTGAACTCGCTGACGATGAGGTCGTAGGAATTCGGTTGGTAGGCGAACGACAACAGGCCGGCCGGCTGGGTCCGGATCTTCGCCTTGCGGTCGCGCGCATAGATTTCGGCAAGCCCGATCATCGCCGGCGAGATGTCGATGGCATCGACCTCGGCGCCCATCAGCGCCGCCTCGGTGGCCAGCACGCCGTTGCCGCAGCCGATATCGGCGATCCGCCAGCCCGGCTTGACGCCGAGCATGGTCAGCGCCTGGCGGGCACGGACATCACTGTCCTCGCTGACGTCATAGATCGAGGCCACCGCGGTATCGAGACCGACCTGCCGCCGTTGCGTGTAGTACCAGTCGCGCGCCAACATGACTCACATCCCTTCCGGCCCACGCGTGATCGCGGCCACCCCGGTTCGTGACACCTCGACCAGGCCCAACGGACGCATCAGGTCGATGAACTGACTGATCTTGGACGAATTGCCCGTGATCTCGAACACAAAGCTCTCGGTCGTGGCGTCGATCACCCGGGCGCGGAACGCGTCCGCCAGCCGCAGCGCCTCGACGCGGTGATCGCCACCGCCCCGCACCTTGACCATCGCGAGCTCGCGCTCGATCGAGCTGCCGGTCAGCGTCATGTCGACGACGCGGTAGACCGGGATCATGCGGTCGAGCTGATGCTTGATCTGCTGGATCACCATCGGCGTGCCGGTGGTGACGATCGTGATCCGCGAGAGATGTTTCTGGCTCTCGGTCTCCGAGACGGTGAGACTCTCGATGTTGTAGCCGCGGCCGGAGAACAGGCCGATCACGCGCGCGAGCACGCCGGGCTCGTTCTGCACGAGCACGGACAAAGTATGCGTCTCGTTGGGATCGTGACGCTCTTCGAGGAAGTAGGCGGATGCGGGCTGGTTCATGGTCGTCCCCTTACATTCTGTTCACGCCACCGCCCGCTCGGCGGCCGGCGCAGCATCCGTTCCGATCCAGGTCCGGAACAGATCGAAATCGATATTGCCGCCGCTCAGGATCAGGCCGACCCGCTTGCCGGCGAGCCTGCTCTTTTCCTGCAGCGCGGCCGCAAGCGCCGCAGCGCCCGCGCCCTCGGCGAGATTATGGGTGTCGGTCCAGTAGGCGCGGATCGCCTGCCCGACCTCGTCGTCGCTGACCTGCACGATGCGGGACGCACCCTTGCGGATCAGCGCGAACGCATCCGCGTCCGGAATCCGCGTCGCCATGCCGTCGGCAAGGGTGTTGCTGGTCTCGGTGGTAACGATCTTTCCGGCCGCAAACGACAGCGCGTAGGACGGCGCCTCGGTCGACTGCACGCCGACGATCTCGGTCTTCAGCCCAAGCAGGTCGCGCGCCATGATGCAGCCGCAGATGCCGGAGCCCTGCCCGATCGGCACATAGAGAATGTCGAGATCGGGCGCGATACGGAACAGTTCGAGCGCGTAGGTCGCGACACCCAGCACGAGGTCCGGGTGGAACGACGGCACCATGTGCAGGCCGGCGAATTGGGCGCGGCGCTCGGCCTCCTCCCGCGCGGCCTGGAAGTCGTCGCCGTGCTCGACGAGCTCGGCCCCGAACGCGTGCATGGCGCGGTTCTTCTCGACCGAGTTGCCGCGCGGCACGTAGATTGTCGCCGGCACGCCGTGACGCCCCGCCGCGAACGCCAGGCTCTGGCCGTGATTGCCGCGCGTCGCCGAGATGATGCCGGGCACGTCGGCGCGCTCGCGCTTCAGCCGCTCGAGATAGACCAGGCCGCCGCGCACCTTGAAGGCGCCGGTCGGCGTGTGGTTCTCATGCTTGACCACGACCTCGGTGCCGAGCCGCTCGGCGAGCAGCGGCCAGGCGTGCGCCGGCGTCGCCGGCACCGCGGTGCCGACGATCCGGTGCGCGCGCTCGAGCTCGTTGAGGTCAAACATGGGAGCCGCCCTCCATCCGAGCGCGCGATAGGCTCCCTCGCCCCGCTCTTCGCGGGGAGAGGGTTGGGGCGAGGGGCTGCCTCCAAGAAAGCGGTGAGAGACGGACTCGCGGAGACTCCCCCTCACCCGGATTGCGCTCGCGCGCAATCCGACCTCTCCCCGCAAGCGGGGCGAGGTGACGAGAGAGTGCTCCACGCCGATCCATCATCACACCAGCGCCTTGCCACCGGAGAAGGCCTTTGCGGTGGCCTCGTCGGTCGCCTCTTCCGGCAGCAGCATCTCGTTGTGCGCCTTGCCCGACGGGATCATCGGGAAGCAGTTCTCCAGCGCGGCGACACGGCAGTCGAACAGCACCGGGCGCTTGATCGAGATCATCTCCTTGATCGCGCCGTCGAGATCGGACGGTTTGGTCGCCTGCAGGCCGACGCAGCCATAGGCGTCGGCGAGCTTGACGAAGTCCGGCAGCGCCTCGGAGTACGAGTGCGACAGGCGGTTGCCGTGCAGCAGCTGCTGCCATTGCCGAACCATGCCCATGTACTGGTTGTTCAGGATGAAGATCTTGATCGGCAGCTCGAACTGGACCGCCGTCGACATCTCCTGAATCGTCATCTGCACCGAGGCGTCGCCGGCGATGTCGATCACCAGGCTGTCCGGATGCGCCACCTGCACGCCGACCGCGGCCGGCAGGCCGTAGCCCATGGTGCCGAGACCGCCCGAGGTCATCCAGCGGTGCGGCTCCTCGAAGCCGAAGAACTGCGCGGCCCACATCTGGTGCTGACCGACCTCGGTCGTGATGTAGGTGTCCTTGCCGCGGGTCAGCTCGAACAGGCGCTGGATCGCGTATTGCGGCAGGATGATATCGTTGTTCTTGCGGTAGGACAGCGAGTTGCGCGCGCGCCATTGCGCGATCTGCTGCCACCACGACTTGATGTCCGGCTTCCTGGCTTCGGCCTTGAACACCTGCAGCAAATCGCCAAGCACGTTGCCGGCGTCGCCGATGATCGGCACGTCGACGCGGATGTTCTTGTTGATCGAGGACGGGTCGATGTCGATGTGGATCTTCTTCGAGCCCGGCGAGAACGCGTCGGTACGACCGGTGATGCGGTCGTCGAAGCGCGCGCCGATGCACAGCATGACGTCGCAATCATGCATCGTCATGTTGGCTTCGTAGGTGCCGTGCATGCCCAGCATGCCGAGCCAGTTCGGGCCCGAGGCGGGATAGGCGCCCAGACCCATCAGGGTCGAGGTGATCGGGAAGCCGGTCGCCTCCACCAGCTGGCGCAGCAGTTTCGAGGCCTCGGGACCCGAATTGATCACGCCGCCGCCGGAATAGATCACCGGACGCTTTGCGTTGGCGAGCAGCGCCACCGCCTTGCGGATCTGGGTCGCGTCGCCCTTGACGCGCGGCGTGTAGGAGATGTGCACGTCCGACTTGCGCGGCGGATGATAGGTGCCGGTCGCGAACTGCACGTCCTTCGGCACGTCGACCACGACCGGGCCGGGCCGGCCGGTGGTGGCGACATAGAAGGCCTCGTGCAGCACCCTGGCGAGGTCGTTGACGTCGCGGACCAGCCAATTGTGCTTGGTGGCGGGCCGCGTGATGCCGACCGTGTCGCACTCCTGGAAGGCGTCGTTGCCGATCAGGTGGGTCGGCACCTGGCCGGTGATGCAGACCAGCGGGATCGAATCCATCAGCGCGTCGGTGAGCGGCGTCACCATGTTGGTGGCGCCGGGACCCGACGTTACCAGCACCACGCCGGGCTTGCCGGTCGAGCGCGCATAGCCTTCGGCAGCATGGCCGGCGCCCTGCTCGTGACGGACCAGGATGTGCTCGACCTCACTCTGCTGGAAGATCTCGTCGTAGATCGGAAGCACCGCACCGCCGGGATAGCCGAAGACATGCTGCACGCCGTGATCGATGAGCGCGCGCACGATCATCGCGGCGCCGGTCATCTGATTGGGATCGTGGCTCTTGTCGGTCATGGTTCGCTCCGGATGCGCTTGTTTTTGCGCGGCTTTTGTCAGTTCTCGTCACTTCGGCTTCGGGCAATAAAAAGGGGCCCTAGAGGCCCCATGCACACCGCCCGAATTTGGATGGCAGCTAGCCATCCCCGGCGGTGTGCCTGGGTACGACGGCGATAAGCAGTTTGGTAATAATGTTGCGCACGAGACGACCCAGTCTTCCCAAAGGTTGCGCGAACATAGCGGCCAAAGCCTGAATGTCAAGGCAAGGCAAGCACTTTCGCGATTTCCGTACTCTACCGGGGTTCCGCTCGTTCGGCGAGTGTTTTTCCGCAGGCGAACGCGCATGGCTGACGGGCGTGCGCTGCCAGCAGCTCGGCGGGGTCCGTAGCCCGGATGGAGCGAAGCGAAATCCGGGACCAGCGTCTCCGCGGCGGGGTCCCCGGATTGCGCTGCGCTTCATCCGGGCTACGGGACCCGGCTCTCCAGCCATTCCCCGCCGGCTTCCGGCACCACCCAGTCGAACTCCGGGAGCTGATGGCGAAACCAGGTGAACTGGCGCTTCGCATAATGGCGGGTGTCGGCCCGGCCGATCTCAGCCGCCTCCTCGCGGCTGATCTCGCCCTTGAGGTGCCGGATCAGCGCCGGCACCCCATGGGCCTTCATCGCCGGCAGCAACGGATCGAGCCCACGGGCCGCCAGCGCCGCGACCTCGTCGAGCGCGCCGGTATCGAGCATGACACCGAACCGGGCGTCGATCCGTGCATAGAGCGTCTCGCGCTCCGGCGCGAGAAACAGCGCATGAAAATCGCCCGGCGGCAGCAGAGGCGGCAGGCCCTCGCGATGCCAGTCCGGCAGCGGGCGGCCGGTGGCCTCGACGACCTCGAGCGCGCGCGCGATGCGGGTGCGGTCGCGCGGCTTCAGCCGCTCGGCCGACACCGGATCGCGCTCGGCAAGCTCGGCATGCAGCGCCTCGACGCCGTGCTGCTCGAGCCGTGCGCGCACGCCGTCGCGCACATCAGCCGGGATCGGCGGCACCGCCGACAAGCCGCGCGTCAGCGCCTTGAAATAGAGGCCGGAGCCGCCGATGAAGATCGGCAGCCGTCCTTGCGCACGCGTCTCGCCGAGCACCTTCGCCGCGTCAGTCACCCAGGCGCCGGCGGAGAAATTCACGCCGGCGTCGACATGGCCGTAGAGCCGGTGCGGAACCAGCGCCTCTTCGCCTGCGGCCGGCCGTGCGGTGATAATCCGGAGGTCACGATAGACCTGCATGGAGTCGGTGTTGATCACGACCCCGCCGGTCCGCTGCGCGAGTTCGAGCGCCAGCGCCGACTTGCCGCTGGCGGTCGGCCCTGCGATAAGCACTGCCTTGTTCAACAATCCCGAATGCGCCTGCATGTCCCTCGTTGCCACGCTGATCTGCAATCCTGCAAGCCCCGCGCTCGACTCCACCATCGTCGACGGTGCGCGGGCCGTGCTGCCCTCACCCGGCCCGGCGCAGTGGCTGTTCAACGAAGTCGCTGCCGACATTCCGTTCGAAAGCGAAGATAGCAGCAGGGACGGTATCAAGGCGATTGAGGAACGCCTTCGCCAGGCCCGCGGCGACCTGCCGATCGACATTGTCGTGCAGCCTCGCATCGCCCGGCGCAAGAAGCTTTTTCTGGCCGACATGGATTCCACCATGATCGGCCAGGAGTGCATCGACGAGCTCGCCGACTTCGCCGGGCTCAAGGCCCATGTCGCCGCGATCACCGAGCGCGCGATGCGCGGCGAGATCGAGTTCGAATCCGCGCTGCGCGAGCGGGTGGCGCTGCTCAAGGGCCTGCCGGTCAGCGTGGTCGACGAGGTGCTCGACAAGCGCATCACGCTGACGCCGGGCGGCCGCGAACTGGTCATGACCATGCGCGCGCACGGCGCCTATACCTGCCTGATCTCGGGCGGCTTCACCTTGTTCACCAAGGTGGTCGCGGCGAAGGTCGGCTTTCAGGAGAACCGCGCCAACCAGCTGCAGGTCGCGGGCGGCAAGTTGACCGGCGAGGTGGTCGAACCGATCCTCGGCCGCGCCACCAAGCTTGCCACCCTGATCGAGCTCACCGAATCCTTCGATCTCGACGAGATCGACACGCTGGTAGTGGGCGACGGCGCCAACGATCTTGGCATGATCCAGGCTGCGGGCCTCGGCGTTGCCTATCACGCCAAGCCGGCGGTCGCGGCCGCGGCCGCGGTCCGGATCGACCACGGCGATCTCACCGCGTTGCTGTACGCGCAGGGCTATCGGCGGGATGAGTTCGTCGAGAATTGATCCTCGGCGTCGTCCCGGCCGAGTGCGCGCTTGCGCACGGAGCCGGGACCCATAACCACCGATGCCGGTTACCTAGAAAAGCCGTTGCCCACTTCCTCAACAAGAGAGGCCGCGGCGTGGGTCCCGGCTTTCGCCGGGACGACACGCCTACTGCACGCCGAGCGCGACGAAGCGCAGTTCGCCGTCGCCGTTCGAGACCAGCAGCAGCACCGACTTCTTGCCGTCCTTCTTGAGCTGATCGACGCGCTTCTTGATGTCGGCGGCACTCGACACCGCCTCCTGCGCCACCTCGACGATGACATCGCCCGCCGACAGCCGCTTCTCGGCGGCATCGGAGTTGCCGTCGACGCTGGTGACGACGACGCCCTTTACGCTGTCCTTGATCTTGTACTTGGTGCGCAGGTCCTTGCTCAGCGCGGCGAGGTCGAGACCGAGCGCCTTCTGGGTCACCGGCTTCTCGGCGGTGTCGTCCTTCGACTTGGCGTTGACCTGCTGAACCTTCTCGTTGTCCTCGAGCCGGCCGAGCGTGACCTTGCGGGTCTCCTCATTGCCCTTGCGGATGACGACGACGTCGACTTCCTTGCCGACCGCGGTGTCGGCAACGATGCGCGACAGATCCTTGGGATCCTTGACGTCCTTGCCGTCGAACTTGACGACGACGTCGCCGGGCTCGATGCCCGCCGGCTTGGCCGGCCCCTTGTCGTCGACACCGGCAACCAGCGCGCCGCGCGCCGGCTTGATGTTGAGGCTGTCGGCGATCTCGTCGGTGACCTGCTGGATGCGCACGCCGAGCCAGCCCCGGCGCAGCTCGCCGAATTTCTGCAGCTGGTCGACGACGCCGGCCACGGTCTTCGACGGCACCGCGAAGCCGAGGCCGATCGAACCGCCGGTCGGCGAGATGATCAGCGTGTTAACGCCAATCACCTCACCATCGAGGTTGAACAGCGGACCGCCGGAATTGCCGCGGTTGATGGCGGCGTCGGTCTGGATGTAGCTGTCATACGGGCCCTGGCTGATGTCGCGGTTCTTGGCCGAGACGATGCCCGCGGTCACCGTGCCGCCGAGGCTGAACGGGTTGCCGATCGCGACCACCCAGTCGCCGAGCCGGATCTTGTCGCTGTCGCCGAACTTGACCGCGGTGAGCGGCTTCGACGGCTTGAATTTCAGGACCGCGAGGTCGGTCTTCTTGTCGACGCCGACCAGCTCGGCCTTGATCTTGGTGCCGTCGTTGAGGATGACGTTGATCTCGTCGGCGTCGGCGATGACGTGGTTGTTGGTGACGACGATGCCCGCGGTGTCGACGATGAAGCCCGAGCCGAGCGAGTTGGTCTTGCGTGGCTGGAACTCACCGCTCTTGTCGCCGCCCTTGCCAGGCGGCCCGCGGCGGTTCTTGAAGAAGTCGTCGAAGAATTCCTCGAACGGCGAGCCCGGCGGCAGCTGCGGCATCGTCCTGTCCTTGGCCTCGACGGTCTGCGACGTCGAGATGTTGACGACGGCGTCGATCACCTTCTCGGCGATGTCGGCGATGCCTTCAGGACCGCGTGCGAACGCCGGCACGGAGCTCAGCATGCTCGCAGCACCGATCGAGATCGCGGCTCCCATCATGCGGAAGCGGCGGCTCAGGGCTGGTCTGGCAGCGGTCATGTCGGAGTTTCTCCAGGCAAACGGGTTCAAATGAGCTGGTTACAGAGTGCGCCCGAACGGGCATACGGCGCAAGCATCTCACCCCGGCATTTCGGCGAAAAACCGGCTGCGAGAGGCTCACGATTATGTTCAGTCTTGCTCGTCATTCCGGGGCGGCCCGACAGGGCCGAACCCCAGAGGCGCAATTGCGCCTTGGGGAATCTCAAGGTTCCCCGATGCGCAATCGCGCATTGGCGGTCATGCTTCGCATGCTCCGGAACGGCGACTATCTCCGCACCACCCAGATCAGCACAAGCCCGGCGACCGCCGAGCCGATACCGACGATGCGCAGGATGTTGTCGGGAGTCGCCAGCGCGCTCTTCATCGCCCGGCGCATCCAGGCGGGGCTTGCCGCGAACAGGATGCCTTCAAGCACGAACAGGATTCCCAACCCGATGAGGAAGTCGCCGAACGCTATGGACTTCATCGGATGGCAGCCTCCCGCTCGATACTTGTTGTTTTTGGTCGGCGGCGAAGCGTCATCCGCATCGCCGCCAAGTCCCGATGTTCAAGTCGTGACGTTACTGTTTCGGCGTGGCGGCCGCCTCAGGCAACCTGCCATTTGCACCGCCGAAGTATCTGAAGAATTCCGAGTCCGGCCGCAACAGGAAACGCGTGTCGCTGGATCGCAGGCCGTTCTCATAAGCCGTCATCGAGCGATAGAACGCGAAGAAGTCCTTGTCCTTGCCATAGGCTTCGGCGAACAGGCGGTTGCGCTCGGCATCGCCCGCACCGCGGGTCTGGTCCGCGGCCGAGTTCGCCTCGGCGACGATCACGGTCGCTTCGCGGTCGGCCCTGGAGCGGATCTCCTGAGCCTTCTGGTCACCCTGGGCACGGAACTCGGCCGCCTCGCGCTCACGTTCGGTCTTCATCCGGTTGTAGACGGCCTGGCTGTTCTGCTCCGGCAGGTCGGCGCGGCGGATTCGGACGTCGACGACCTCGATGCCGTATCCGTCCGCTTCCCTGTCGAGCTGCTCGCGAATCCGCTGCATCAGCTTCTCGCGATCGTCACGCACCACGGTGATGAAGTTGACCTCGCCGAGCACGCGGCGCAGCGCCGCGTTCAGCAGCGTGGTCAGCTGCAGATTGGCTGCCTGGATCGAGCCGACGCTGGTGTAGTAGCGCAACGCATTCTTGATGCGATAGCGCGCGAAGGCATCGACCACGAGCCGCTTCTGGTCGGAGGCGATCACCTCCTGCGACGGGTTTTCCAGATCGAGGATGCGCTTGTCGACGTTGATCACCGAATTCCATGGCGCCTTGAAGTGCAGACCGGGCTCGGTGACGATGTCGACCGGCTCGCCGAACCGCAAGACAATGGTCTGCTCGGTCTGCTGCACGGTGAACACCGAGCTGTAGCCGACGGCGAGCACAATGAAGAGGATGATCAGGGACACAATGCCGGTGACGGGGGACCTCATCGGGTGGCTCCCTGCTGCTGGCCGGTCGTGGCCGGTGCCGCCGGACGCCGCGGCGTCAGTTCGCCGAGCGGAAGGTAGGGCACGATGTTCTGGCCCGGGCCGCCGTCATAAACCAGCTTCTCGGAGCCGCCGAGCACTTTTTCCATGGTCTCCAGATAGATGCGCTCGCGCGTCACGTCGGGTGCCTTCTTGTACTCTTCATAGACTTTCAGGAAGCGTGCGCTCTGGCCCTTGGCGTCGGCGACCGCCTGCTCCTTGTAGCCTTCGGCTGCCTGCAGGATCTGCGCGGAACGACCGCGCGCTTCCGGCACGATCCGGTTGGCGTAGGTCTGTGCCTCGTTCTGCTTGCGCTCGAGGTCGGCGCGCGCCGCCTGCACATCGCGGAATGCGTCGATCACCTGCGCCGGCGGATCGACCTTCTGCATCTGCACCTGCGTGATCTGGATGCCCGCGTTGTAGGTATCGAGCGTCCTCTGCATCAGCTCCTGGACGCTCTGCTCGGTGACGTTGCGCGCCCCGGTCAGGATCGGCTGGATCTGCGAGCGGCCGATCACCTCACGCATCGCGCTTTCGGCAACCGCCTTCACGGTGCCTTCGGGATTCTGGATGTTGAACAGATAGGCGCCGGCCCCACCCGGCTTGATGCGCCACAGCACCGTGAAGTCGACGTCGACGATGTTCTCGTCGCCGGTCAGCATCAGGCTCTCTTCCGGCACGTCGCGCATGGTGCGGCCGCGGCGAGCGGGATCGTCGATCAGGGTCATGCCGATCGAGATCGTGTTGACGCGCAGCGCTTTCGGCAGCAGCACTGTCTCAATCGGATATGGCAGGTGATAGCGCAGGCCCGGCTGCGCATCGCGGACATATTTGCCGAAGCGCAGCACGACGCCGAGCTCTTCGGACTGCACGCGGAAGATGCCGGTCGCGAACCAGATCGCCAGCGCGGCGACCAGCACCAGCGCGACGCCCATGCCGCTGAAATGCCCGCCGGGCAGCCACTGCTGCAGGCGGTCCTGGCCGCGCCGCAGCAGATCCTCAAGATCCGGCGGCCTTGGCCCGGCTGACTGCGGACCGGTGCCCCATGGCCCTTTCGGGCCCGAGCCCCAGGGCCCCCCGCCTTGATTTTTCCACGGCATCAAACATCTCCTCGGCAAGTCCGGACGGGACGCCCGGCCTCGAATGTCCGGCCCGGTTATAGGGGACCGCTAGGGCCCTTACAACGCAAGCTTCCTGGCCGGACGAGCTATGCGCCGGGGCATAATTGTCAATGCAAACATTGGTTAACCCCGGCCGCGCCGACGATATGTCACATAGGAGAAGTCGGCACTGTCGTCCGGACCTGCGGGATTTCGCACGCGCGCCACCTCGTCCCATTGCTGCGCATCGATTTTGTCGAACCGCGTGTCGCCGTCCGGCCGGGCGTGGACCTCGGTGATCTCAAGGCGATCGGCGGTGCCGATCCACTGCGCGTAGATTTCCGCGCCACCGATGATTGCAATCTCAGTGGCGAAACGCCGCAGCGCGTCACCAAGCGCAATAGCGCGGGCGTTTTCAAACGACGTCGTGACGATGGCGCCGCCCGCGCGGTAGTTGGCATCGCGCGTCACCACGATGTTGGTGCGGCCCGGCAGCGGCCTGCGCAGGGACTCAAAGGTCTTGCGCCCCATCACGACGGGCTTGTTCAGCGTAATCGCCTTGAAACGCTGCTGGTCGGATTTCAGCCGCCACGGAATAGCGTTGTCGCTCCCGATCACGCCGTTCTCGGCGACCGCTACGACGAGCACGATCTCCATCAGCGCGTCCCTTCCGCGAGCGTCGACAGCGCCTCGCCGGAGACGCGGCAAATCGTCCATTCGTCCATCATCTCGGCGCCGAGCGACTTGTAGAATGCAATCGACGGCGCGTTCCAGTCGAGCACCGCCCATTGCAGGCGCGACCAGCCATTGGCGAGGCATTGCTTCGCTAGATGCATGAGCAGCGCCTTGCCGATGCCCTTGCCGCGCAGCGCCGGACGCACGAAGAGGTCTTCGAGATAGATGCCGTGACGGCCGGCGAAGGTCGAGAAGTTGACGAACCAGACCGCGAAGCCGGCAGGCTCGCCGTTCCATTCCGCGATGTCGCAATAAAGCCGCGGATTGGCGCCGAACAGCGCGTCGGCGATATCGGCCTCGCTGGCGTGAACCTCATGCAGAAGCTTTTCGTATTCGGCGAGTTCGCGGACCAGCGAGAACACCAGTCCGGCCTCATCGGGCCGCGCGCGGCGGATCGTCAGCGACATTCAATCCCTCAGACCGCAACTCATACCGCCACCTCGGCCTTGATGTGCGGATGCGGGTCGTAACCTTCGAGTTTGAAGTCCTCGTAGCGGAACGCGAAAATATCCTTCACGTCCGGATTGATCGCCATCGTCGGCAACGGCCGCGTCGGCCGCGTCAGTTGCAGGCGCGCCTGCTCGAGATGGTTCGAGTAGAGGTGCGCGTCGCCGAGCGAGTGCACGAAATCACCGGGCTTGAGCCCGGTCACCTGCGCGACCATCATGGTGAGCAGCGCATAGGAGGCGATGTTGAATGGCACGCCGAGGAAGACGTCGCCCGAGCGCTGATAGAGCTGACAGGACAATTTGCCGTTGGCGACATAGAACTGGAACAGGCAATGGCACGGCGGCAGCGCCATCTTGTCGACCTCGGCCGGATTCCAGGCGCTGACGATCAGCCGCCGCGAGTCCGGATTGCGCTTGATCATCTCGACCACGCCAGCGATCTGGTCGATGCTGCGGCCATCCGGCGCGGGCCACGACCGCCATTGCGAGCCATACACCGGACCGAGGTCGCCGTTGGCGTCGGCCCATTCGTCCCAGATCGTGACGCCGTTGTCGTTGAGATATTTGATGTTGGTGTCGCCGGCGAGGAACCACAGCAGCTCGTGCACGATCGCCTTCAGCGGCAGCCGCTTGGTGGTCAGCATCGGGAAACCGGCCGCGAGGTTGAAACGCATCTGATGACCGAAGATCGACAGCGTCCCGGTGCCGGTGCGGTCGTGCTTCTCGGCACCGTCGGCGAGGATGCGTTCGAGCAGGTCGTGATACTGGTTCATGGCGTCTGTTTCGGGCTTTCCAGAGAACGGCCAATGTAGCGGCCAAGGCCGCCGGTCGGCACGCTGATTCGGCTGAACGCGCCGATTATACCCTGAAAAATGAGCACTCCGCGCCAAACGACAAGGGGCGGAACTCGCGTCCCGCCCCTGTCCTATCCACTTGATCGTGCTGGATTAAGTTGCCGGCTTGAGCACCGGCGTCCACTTCGCGATCTCGTTCTTGACGAGGGTCGCGAGCGCCTCCGGCGTGCGGTTGGCCGGCGCCGGGATCACGCTGCCGAGCTCAAGCAGGCGCTTGCGGACGTTCTCATCGTCGAGCGCCTTGATGGCCGCGGCATTCAATGTGGCGATGATGGCGGGCGAAGTTCCCTTCGGCGCGAAAATCGCATTCCAGGCCTGGGCCTGGAATGCCGGCAAACCGGCTTCCGTCGTGGTCGGCACATTGGGCAGCGACGGGTTGCGCTCGGGGGTGGCGACCGCATAGGCCTTGATGGTGCCGGCGTTGATCTGCGGCACCGCGTTGACGATCTGGTCGCACATGTAGTCGACCTGGCCGGCGACCAGCGCATTCATGGCCGGGCCGGTGCCGTTGAAGGGCACGCCGACCGGCTTGATGCCGAGGATCGAGTTCAGGAGTTCGCAGGAGGCGTGCGAGACCGAGCCGATGCCGGCATGCGCGGCGTTGACCTTCTCGGCATTGGCCTTCACGTAGGTGACGAATTCCTTGAGATCCTTCGGCGGAAAGTCCTTGCGGGCAAGGATCAGGATCGGCGTGCCGGCGAGCAGCGCGACGGGCTCGAAATCCTTTTCCGGGTGATAGGCAAGCTTCGGATAGAGCGGCACGGAGGCGGCGTGCGTGCCCATATGCCCTGTGATCAACGTATAGCCGTCATTGGCGGCGCGTGCGGCGCGCGTCGTCGCGGTGGTGCCGCCGGCGCCAACCACGTTCTCGATCACGATGCTCTGTCCCAGCGTCTGCGCCATGTTCGCGGTGACGATGCGCGAGATAACGTCGGTCGGGCCGCCGGCTGCGAACGGCACGATCATGGTGATGGTGCGGGTCGGATAATTTTGCGCGGACGCCGGCATGGCGAATGCGCCGAGCGCTACAAATGCCGAAAGGCATGCGCCCGCAAGCGAGCGAATGGACATCATCTCAATTCCTCCCGGAACGTTTGACCAATAGAAATGCCGGCCAAATCGGCCGGCATTTTCATTTCACGGGACGATATCGAGTGTCGATTCGACTTCCGCCTGCGGCGCGCCGACGCAGGGCCGGCGGCTCGCTGTTTGAGCATGATCTATCCGGAAAACCGCTTCACACTTTTCCGGATCATGCTCAGCCCTCGGATTCGACGAACACTTCGTCGCGCTTGGCACGCAAGGTCGGCAGCACGGCCAGCACCAGGAGACCGGCCGCGATCGCCAGCAGCACCGCCGACAGCGGCCGCGAGACGAACACGCTCCAGTCGCCGCGCGAGATCAACAGCGCGCGACGCAGGTTCTCCTCCATCAGCGGGCCCAGCACCATGCCGAGCAGCAGCGGTGCCGGCTCGAAATCATGCTTGATCAGCCAATAACCGACGAGGCCGAACACGCCTGCGAGCACGACGTCGACCGGCGCGTTGTTCACCGAGTAGATGCCGATCGCGCAGAACACAACGATCGAGGGGAACATCAGCCGGTACGGCACGCGCAGCAGACGGACCCAGATGCCCACCAGCGGCAGGTTGATGATGATCAGCATCAGATTGCCGATCCACATCGAGGCGATCATGCCCCAGACCAGATCCGGCTGCTTCTGCATCACCTGCGGACCCGGCACGATGCCGTGAATGGTCATCGCGCCGACCATCAGCGCCATCACCGCGTTCGGCGGGATGCCGAGCGTAAGCAGCGGGATGAACGAGGTCTGCGCCGCGGCGTTGTTGGCGCTTTCCGGCGCCGCCACGCCCTCGATCGCGCCACGGCCGAACCGCTTCGGATCCTTCGCCAGCTTCTTCTCCAGCGTATAAGCCGCGAACGAGGCGATCACGGCGCCGCCGCCCGGCAGGATACCGAGGATCGAGCCGAGCACGGTGCCGCGCAGGATCGCCGGCGTGGAATCCGCGAGGTCCTTCCTGGTCGGCATCAGGCCGGTGATCTTCTGCTGCACCAGGTTGCGGTTCATCTCGGCGCCGTGGTCGAGGTTGCGAATGATCTCCGCGAAGCCGAACACGCCCATCGCCACCGTGGCAAAGCCGAGACCGTCGGCGAGCTCGGGGATGTTGAAGGCCATGCGCGAGGCGCCGGTCTCGATGTCGGAGCCGACCATCGACAGCAACAGGCCGAACACGATCATCGCGATTGCCTTCAGCACCGAGCCCTTGGCGAGCACCACCGCGAAGATCAGGCCGAGCACCATCAGCGAGAAATATTCAGCCGGGCCGAACGCCAGCGCGAGCTTGGTCAGCGGCGCGCCGAGCACGGCGATCAGCACGGTCGCGACGCAGCCGGCGAAGAACGAGCCGATCGCGGCGATCGCCAGAGCCGGACCGGCGCGGCCCTGCTTGGCCATCTGGTGGCCGTCAAGCGCGGTGACCACGGAGGTCGCCTCGCCTGGAATATTGACCAGGATCGAGGTGGTCGAGCCGCCATATTGCGCACCGTAATAGATGCCGGCGAGCATGATCAGCGCACCGACCGGCGGCAGGCCGAAGGTGATCGGCAGCAGCATGGCCACGGTGGCGATGGTGCCGATGCCCGGCAGCACACCGACCAGCGTGCCGACCAGCGCGCCGATCAGGCACATCAGAAGGTTGATCGGCGAGAATGCGACCGCGAAACCGTGGGCGAGATTGGCGAACAGTTCCATCACGCCCTCACTGGATCAGGAAACGCGGGAACATCGGCATCGGAAGTCCCAGCACATAGGGGAACAGCAGCGCGCAGCCGAGGGTCAGACAGGCGCCGACAATGACGGCCTCGACCAATTTCGTCTCCTGCGAACCCATCGCCGCGATCATGAAGGCGGCAAAGGCGGAGACCACAAGCCCGAGCGGCCGGATCGCCAATGCGAAGAACACGATCGCCGCGGATACGAACAACGGGCCGCGCCAGGAATAGGCCGCGATATGCGGGCCGGCCTGCAGAACTCCCATCAGCGCGACACCACCGCCGAGCAACAGCAGCAGCACGGCGAACATGCGCGGCGCGGTTCCGGCGCCGAACGAAAATCCGTGCATGCCCTGCAAATCGCTCGAGGCCCACAAGGCAAACAGCGCAACCGCCATCATGGCGAGCCCGCCGACAAAGTCCTGCGGACCGCGCACCCATTTCGGCAAGATCGATTTGACCGGCGCCTCGCTCGGCGTATCGCTCATGACTTCGCTTCCCCCGTCAGGGCTGTCCCGCCCGTTTTGATTGAATGGCTGGCTTGCGGTCCGTTGACCGAAAGCCTTGCTAGCGATTTTCGTCAGATAACGCCAGCGAAACCCAAGAGGCCTCCGGCCAGCAACATCCACAAAGGGTTGATCCGCGTCGCAAAAGCAAGCGCGGCCGCGACAATGGTGATCAGGACCGCGATCCAACTTTGGTCTGAGGTCTGCGCCACGATCAGGCCGGACGCCGCCATCAGACCGATCGACAACGGAACCAGTGCCGCCTGGATGATCGCCGGCCAGCGCGCGTCGCGCGAGCGATCGAGGAAACGGCTCACATAATAGGCAAGCAGCGCGGTCGGTCCGCACATCGCCACCGTCGCGGCCAACGCCCCGGCGACGCCTGCGACAGAATAGCCTATCAAGGTCACGATCAGCACATTCGGCCCCGGCGAGAGCTGCGAGATCGCGAATACGTCGGCGAACTGCTTGTCGGTCAGCCAGTGATGCACGTCGACGGCGGCACGGTGCATTTCGGGAATCGCCGAATTGGCGCCGCCGACCGCAAACAGCGACATCAGCCCGAAGGTCCAGACCAGCGCTGCGATCGGGTTGGACCCCGAACTCATGCCCGCACCATGCGGCGGGCCAGGACCGTCGTCGCAATACTGAGCGGGATCGCCACCAGCAGCACGATCTGGAGCGGCCACCGGATCAGTCCGATCGCGACGAAAACCGCAGCCAAAATGACGAGGCCCGTGACATCGCGCCGCTTCAGGAGCGGCATCATCATCTTGAAGACGACGGCGAACAGCAGCCCGACCGCGGCGCAGGCGACGCCGGCGAGCGTCCGGCGCAGCACATCGATGTCGCCGTAACGGGCATAGAGCGCGGCAAGGATGGTCGCGATCACCATCGGCGGCCCGACCAGCCCGGCGAAGGCCGCGAGCCCGCCGGCTATGCCGCGAAAGCGCGAGCCGAACACGACCGACAGGTTGACGATGTTCGGACCTGGCAGGAAATGGCACAGCGCGAAGGTCTCGTTGAACTCCTCCGCGGTCATCCAGCGGTGTTGCTCGACGATCGCACGCCGGGCCCAGACCAGAACCCCGCCAAAGCCGGCCAGCGACATCTTGGCAAAGGCCAGGAACAGCTCGAGCAGGCCGGGCTGGTGGGGCGGCGATGGTGTGGAGGCATCCGGCGCCGGGGCGGCAACCGGCGGGGATTCCGGGGACATGGACAAAATCTAGAACGGTGCCGGGAGCCGGGCCAACCCAATTTGGTGTGTTTTCACAGCTGAAAGGGCCTGAATCGGCTCTGTTTTTCTACGACTTTGCCGCTATATTGGGAGTGCCGGTTCGCCGGCTATGGAAATAAATGACCGTCGCAATAAACCATTCGGACCCGGGGGCGGTACCCGGCGCCTCCACCAAAACCCATCCGTCGCGGTGGCTTTCGGCGGGGGCGAAATAGGATCGACGAGGGCGTAAAGGGCGTGTTTTTTCTCGGTATGGTTCCGCCGACATCGGGCCAATGCAATAGTTGCCAACGACAACTTTGCTCCGGTTGCTCAGGCTGCGTAACGCAGTTTGAAAGACCATCTTAAAGTCCTAGCGGGTTAAGCTCCGCTAGGCGGGGTTCGGAGGCACCTGGCAACAGAAGCCTCCACTTCATTCCTTGTTTCCCAATCGGGCGTCCGCGCGCATTTCAGCGGCCAGCCCTGCTGATTTCCGGCTCCCGGCGGGGTAGCATGGCAAAAGGGCGAGTCGGACGGTCCGGCGTCGCCCCGGCGGGCATTTTCGAAGCGACAGGATCACCATGGCGACCGATCACATCCGATATGACGTGCTGGCGCGCGATGCGCTGCGCGGGGTGCTGCGCCGGGTGTTGTCCGACGCCGCCGAACATGGCCTGCCGGGTGAGCATCATTTCTACATCACCTTCCTGTCGCACGGCGACGGCGTGAAGCTGTCGCCCCGGCTGCTCGCGCAATACCCCGAGGAGATGACCATCATCCTGCAGCACCAGTTCTGGGATCTGGTGGTGACCGAGGATCGCTTCGAGGTCGGTCTGTCGTTCGGCGGGATTCCCGAGCGGCTGACCGTGCCGTTCGCCGCGGTGACGCGCTTCCTCGATCCGTCCGCGCCGTTCGATTTGCGCTTCGATGTCTCGGACGCACTGTCCGAAGAAGCCCCTCCCGCCACCGCGCCGGCCTCTCCCCTGCCCGCCCCTGCGGCCCAGGCCGCGGCAGAGATCGAGAGCGCCGAGACCGAGCAGGAGCCCGCGAAGCCCAGCGAAGGCGCCGAGGTCGTGCGGCTGGACCGCTTCCGCAAGAAATAATCTAAGCGCTGATCACGCCTCGACCTTGTAGGATGCTTGCCGGGATCGGGATGACAAATCGTCATCCCGGCCTACCTTCTGCATGAACGTGCCCTTCACGCTGTCGCGTTGCCGCGGTGGGCACGTTTTGACGACGCAACGGCAAGCATCCACGGGAAGCATGATGGCTCGATCGACGATCCCCTCCAAGGCAAAGACCCGCAGCGAGACCGACAGCTTCGGTCCGATCGACGTTCCCGCCGACCGCTATTGGGGCGCGCAGACCGAACGCTCGCGGCAGAATTTCAAGATCGGCCACGACCGGATGCCGATCGCGATCGTCCATGCACTCGGCATCGTGAAGCTTGCGGCTGCGGAGACCAATCGCGAGCTCGGCCAACTCGATGCGCGCCGCGCCGGCGCCATCATCCGCGCAGCGAAGGAAGTGATCGAAGGCAAGCTCGACGACAATTTCCCGCTGGTGGTCTGGCAGACCGGCTCGGGCACGCAGAGCAACATGAACGTGAACGAGGTGATCGCCAACCGCGCCAACCAGATGCTCGGCGGCGAGCTTGGCGCCAAGAAGCCGATTCATCCGAACGATCACGTCAACATGAGTCAGTCGTCGAACGACTCGTTTCCGACCGCGATGCATATCGCCGCGGCGAGCCGCATCGTCGCCGATCTGCTTCCGGCACTCACCGAACTGCATCGCGCGCTGCGCAACAAGGAGAAGGCGTTTGCCAAGATCGTCAAGATCGGGCGCACCCACACCCAGGATGCGACGCCGCTGACGCTCGGCCAGGAATTCTCCGGCTACGCCGCGCAGGTCGAGAGCGGCATCGCGCGGCTGCGTGTCGCGGTGAAGGATCTGTTTCCGCTCGCGCAGGGCGGCACCGCCGTCGGCACCGGCCTCAACTCGAAGCCGAGATTTGCGAAAACCTTCGCGCGCCACGTCGCCAAGATCACCAAGCTGCCGTTCACCAGCGCGGCCAACAAGTTCGAGGCGCTGGCTTCCAACGACGCCTATGTGCTGGTGCACGGCGCGATCAACTCGGTGGCGACCGGCCTGTTCAAGATCGCCAACGACATCCGCTTGCTCGGCTCGGGCCCGCGCTCGGGCCTCGGCGAGTTGATCCTGCCCGAGAACGAGCCGGGCTCGTCGATCATGCCGGGCAAGGTCAATCCGACCCAGTGCGAAGCCATGACCATGGTCTGCTGCCAGGTGTTCGGCAATCAGACCACGATCACCGTCGCCGGCAGCCAGGGCCATTTCGAGCTGAACGTGTACAAGCCCGTGTTGGCATATTGTATGATAAATTCCATTCAGTTGCTGTCTGACGTTGTCCGCTCATTTACTGAGCATTGCGTTGTCGGAATACGCGCCGACGAAAAGCGCATCAACGAACTGATGCAGCGCTCGCTGATGCTGGTCACCGCGCTCGCGCCGAAGATCGGTTACGACAACGCAGCCAAGGTCGCCAAGTCGGCGCATGCGCGCGGAACGACGCTGAAGGAAGAGGCTTTGCGGCTCGGATTTGTTTCCGCGGATGAATTCGATCGCCTCGTGCAGCCGGACAAAATGACACACCCGGGCTAAAGCGAAGCGCGCATTGTCCGGATAATTACGGTCAGCGCGCGTGATATAATTATGGATCATAACGCCTAAAGACTAAGGCGCGTTACCTATGAGCTCTGCGCTGGCGCGTGGTACAGACGTCTAGTTTTCGCAGAGCGAAACGGATTCTTTGATGCTATCAGAGCATCAAATGGGGATTCGGGATGGATATCGAGCCGGGCGCGTAGTGCAGTCGCTCTTGCTTTCGTCACGATGCATCACCAATTCCGCTCTGGGGACGATGAGGACGACGAGCATGGGCGACGTGGTCAACTTGAAACGATTCAAGAAGCGCGGTGAGCGCGAACAAGCAGCGAAGCAGGCCGAAGCCAATCGTGCGCTATTCGGTCGCACCAAATCCGAACGAGCGCGTGACGAATTTCTCGGCGAGCGCAACGCGCGTGTGCTCGATCAGCACCGCATCGAAAACGGAGACGCATCATGAAGTCTCCCGTGGTCAAGCGCTCGATCGTCGTCGCCGGACATAAGACCAGCGTCAGCCTCGAAGAAGCCTTCTGGAATGGCATGAAGGAGATTTCCGGTCTGCGGAACATGACGCTGTCGGAGTTGGTCGGCGAGATCGACAACAACCGTCAGCAGGGCAATCTGTCCTCCGCGATCCGGCTCTTTGTGCTCGACTACTTCCGCTCGCGCGCCACACCGGCGGTGCCCACGGATGTCAGGCCGCAACAGGTCGACACGCGTCAGCAGGCCTGACGGCCTCTCCGACCGTCGCCATCGGCAGACGGTCGTTCCGACGCGCGGGCTTCAGCATGAAGGTCAATCGGATCGTCGCGAACGTTGCCGCACCAGATACAGCGGCAGCGAAGTCGTTCTACCGGGACCTGCTTGGCCTCGAGCCACTGATGGATTTCGGTTGGGTTGCGACTTACGGCTCATCCGAAACAATGCAAGCTCAAATCAGCTTCGCTTCCGAAGGCGGCTCCGGCACGCCGGTGCCTGATCTTTCCATCGAGGTCGATGATCTCGACGAGGCCCTGCGCCGGATGAAGGCAGCCCGCATCGCGATCGAATACGGACCGGCGGACGAGCCATGGGGTGTGCAGCGCTTCTTCGTCCGCGATCCCTTCGGCAAGCTGATCAATATTCTCCAGCACCGATCATGAGCCGGCGCTTCGTTTGATGCGCTTTCTTGAGGCGAACCGGTGCCCACTTCGCTTGAAAGCGCGTTTAGTTCTGCATCGCCGGCCGCGGCGGCGGATTGGCGACCTGTGGCGTCAACGACAGTGGCGGTCGCAGCGGCCTCGACTTGGCTGCGCCGGGCACCGGTTTGACCTCGATCGGCGGCGGCAGCGGCGCCAGCTGCGGCTGGCTCGCAACCGACGCGGGCGGCGCAATGGCGGGCGCGGTGACGACCGGTGGGACAGTCGGCGGACGCGGCGCAACGATCTTCGGCTTCGCCGGCACGCGGCGCGGATCAGGGCCGGGCCCCGGCAAGTTGGCAGAAGGCAATCCTGTCGAATTTGGGTTGGACGCATCCGGCGCCGGCTCGGCCGGATGCGGAAGGGCCGTCGGGGTCGGCGGCGGCGTCGGTTCGCCACGCTCGATGGCGTCGAGCCGCTTGGTCTCCCGGTCGATCGCGCGCACCGCAAGCCACGACGACAACGCCGCAATGTCGATGCTGCGCGACAAGCCGTCGGGCGTGCCCACGGCAAGCAGCTGGATTTCCGGTCGGCTGTTGGCCGTGCCGACCTGCGTCGATGCCAGGGCGGCGCGGATGTCGGCCTGGTCGGCCGGAATGTCGTAGCCGCCGGATACGATCGCATTGGCGCCGTTCGCCGCGAGCGTGGTGGCGCCGACCCGGAGGCGGCCGTCGCGGATGTTGAAGGGGATTTGCGCCGAAGCAATCGACAGCGCGCCACCCGCGAGCGCCGGTTCGACGATCTGCCGCAGCCGCGTGTCGTCGGTCGCCTGCCCGGAATCGCTGGCGCGGATCGCAACCTCGAAGGCGCGCGGATCGAGACCCGGAAGGCTCAGCCCCTCCAGCGTCACGGTGCCGCTGCCGGACAGCGCGCCGGTCAACGCCGAGGCGCTGCGGCCCTGCGTCAACAGTGTCATCTGCATCGAGGTACGTCCCTTGGGCATCGCGAGACTGCGGTAGCGCAAGGCTGAACTGTCGATGCCGGACAGCTGCACATTGGCGCTGAGCGCAAGTCCGTTGGCGCCCTGTCGCGCATCGACGGTGGCAGTCGCCTCGCCGCCGCCGATCTTGCCCTTGATGCCGTCGAAGGTCAGCGACTGCCCGTCCGACCTGATGGTGCCGCTGACCGGTTGCAGCTCGGCGCCACCCGGCAGCAGACCGTGCAGCGCTTCGAACGTGACCTTGCCGCGCCAGGCGCTCGTGAGCCCCTGGCCGAGCGGCTCCGTCGCTTCGTGACCGGCCGCGCCGATCGCGGCCGCGAAAATCGGCGCCAGCGTGATCTGATCGAGACCGACTTCGCCGTCGACGCTTTTCTGATCGGCGAGCGTCAGCGCCAGATGGCCGCGCAGCCGTGAACCGGCGATGATGCTGTCGAGATCGTCGAAGTTCAGCCTGTCGCCCGCGAGCGTCAGCTTCGACGACAGGCGGATGTTTGCGACCGGATCGGCTGGTTTCAGATTGAGCAGCGGACTGATGTCGGCGCTGCGAACGCGGAGGCTGATGCTCGATTTGCTCGCGCTGCCCCCATCCTTGGTCCAAGGCTCAGCGGTCCCTTCGGCATCCGCGTCGAGCCCTGCGCCCCAGAGCCTTGCCTTCAGCCGCAACGGCGCGCGCCACGCGCCGGTCACCGTGCCCTCGAATTGCGTCGAACCGGCACCGGCTGCGACCGCATGGTCAAGCCCAAGCAGCGCCAGCAAAGCATTGCCATCGCCGGCGGAGAATTTCGTCTCCGCTGTAACCTCGTTGCTGCGGAGTGCATCGAAATCCAGCGCACGGATCGCGGCCACCTGCGGCGTCGCCGAGATCACTGTATTGCCCTTGAGCTGCGGCGTGTCGAGATCGAGCGTCGCGCGCGCGCTGACGCGATCGGCGGCCTTGCCCTTGCCGAGGTCGAGCGCGAGCCTGGCGCGAACCGGGCCGGCATCCGCGCGGAGCACGCCAAGCCGCGCGGCCAGCGCCGGCGCGAACGGCTGAACCACAGCGGTCAGCCGGCCAAGCGACGCGGCGGTCGCGTCGACGGCAAGCTTGCCGGTCGAATTGGCACGGTCGAAATTGCCGCTGCCGTCCAGCGTGACATTGTCGGGCTGGCCGATCTTGACGCGTTCGAGCACGATATTCTTCGGGCTATAGGCGATCTTCGCCAGCAGCGGCCGCAATTCCTGCCCGGAAGAGACCGCGCGCCCGACGTCGAGCGACAGCTGCGCCTCGTCGGGCCATTCGCCTTGCGGACCGGCCAGCGAGCGGATCAATGCCGCGGTCGCGTCGAGATCGAGCCGATCCGCCTTCAACTGCGCCTCGACCTTCGAGCCGCTGGTCGCCTCGCGATGCGTAACCGCGACGCGGCCCTCGAGCGTGCCGCTTTCGATCTCTGCCTTCATCGCGTCGATCGAAAAGCCTGATGGCGATACCATGACGTCGCCGCGCAACCGCAGCGGCCGTTGGCTGCGATAGGTGGTGTCGCCGCGCCCCTGCAGCCAGGTCATCAGCGCATCGGGATCGGACGATTCGATGTTGAGCGCGGTCTTGAAGCTGTTCGCCGCTCCGGCTTGCGCGCTGGCACCGCTCATCGAAACCCGCGTGGATCCCGGCGCGCGAAACTCCAGCCGGCGCACCGTCCAGGATTTCGCATCCGATTGCAGCTCCGCCGAGATGTCCTGCAACGGACGGCCCCCGAGCATGATCTGCTCGGATGCCAGCTCGACCTGCGCCGGTATCGGGCTTTGCGGAAGACCCGACAACACCGCGCGTATCGCCGGCAGCACGCGGGCCGGCTCGACGTTGCCGTTGTTGCTGTCCTTGGCGCCATCCTTGGCGGCGAACTTGTCGCCGTCGAGCTGCCGCGCCGTAAGCGAGGCGCGCAGCAGCGGCGACGCACCGAAACGCAGATCACCATTGCCGGCGAGCTTCAGCGCACGATCCTCGGCGCCATAGCTCACGTCGATCTGGTCGAGCCGCGCCGCCGAATAATCCGATTTCACCTTGGCCGCGATCCGCCACGGCGGCGCATCGCCGCCGCGCTGGCCGGGCGCACCCGCCAGCGTCAGTGTGCCCTCGAACCGCGGCGCGCGGGCCTCGAAGGTCAGGATGCCGTCGAGATCGGCCGACACCGGCCGCTGCCCGGGATCGATGCTGAAGTGCAGGCGGGTGCCGCTACCATCGGCGCTTTGCCCCGAGGAGACCCGAAACGGGTAGCGGTTGCCGTCGAACATGAAATTGCCGTCGCCGCGGATCGCGCCGGCAAGTGAGCGGACGTCGCCGCTGAAGGCAATGTCGTTCAGCTCGAGCGTGCTGCGGCTCGCGGCATCATGCAGCGCGAGGCGGCCGGTCAGGTTGAGCCGGTCGATCGCCAGGGAAGCGAGGTTGAAGCTCCCGCTCGACGGCGACCAGTCGATCCGCCCTTTCGGGTCGAGCCCGAGATCGAGCGACGCGCCGTTGATGGTGAGCTCGTTCGCGCGCCACTCGCCGCGCATCAGCGAGCTCAGGCTGAACTCGACATCGAGATTGGCGGCCTGGACCTTGCCAAGGTCGTTGGCGCCGCCGACGGTGACAGTCTTCAACCGCAGCGAGGGTGCCGGCAGCAGACGCGCGTCGAGATTACCGGCGACCCGGACCGGCACGCCGATGATCTTGGACGCCTCCACCTCGAACTGCGGCCGGAACTGGTTCCAGTCAACGAAATACGGACCGACCAGCGCCGCGACCAGTGCAAGAATGAAGGCAATTGCCAGGCCGAGCAGCGTCGTCTGCACGGTGTCTCCCTTTGAGCCAGCTCCGCGGCAGCCTCCTAATGCTGAACCCTTTGCCAACCTTTGGCCGGAGCACCCCAAATATAGAGACAAGTACGGCGAAGTCACAGCCGGTATACTGCTGGGACTTCGGACAGATAGTGGATTTCCCGTTCAAGCGTGCGTGTGCCGGCCTCGCCGAGGATCGCCGCCCCGCAGGAACGTCACCAGCTCGCCGGCAGGCGCTTCAGCCCGCGCAGCACGAAGGTCGGCCGCCACTCCGGATTTTCCGCGTCATCGAGCCGCAGGTCGGGAATCCGGCGCAGCAACGTCGAGATCGCGATCTCGGCCTCGATCCGCGCCAGCTGGGCGCCGAGGCAGAAATGGATGCCGCCGCCGAACGACAGCGGCTTGACGTTCGGCCGCCGGATGTCGAGCCTTTCGGGGTGATCGGGGTAAACAGCCTCGTCGTGATTGGCCGAGCCCAACAGGCACAGCACGCTCTCGCCCTTCGGGATGCGCTTGCCACCGAGGTCGTCGATGTCCTCCAGCGCGACACGGCCGGTCAGCTGCACCGAGGAATCGTAACGCAGGAACTCCTCGATCGCATTGGTGATCAGGCCGGGATTGGCCTTCAGCAGCGCGAGTTGGTCCGGGTTACGGAACAGCGCCAGCAGGCCGTTGCCGATCAGGTTCACGGTCGTCTCGTGGCCGGCGCCGAACAGCAGGATGATGTTGCCGGTCAGTTCCTCATTGGTGAGCTTCTGGCCGTCCTCTTCGGCCTGCACCAGTTGGGTGGTGAGGTCGTCGCCGGGCTGCTTGCGGCGCAGCTCGAACAGCTGATGGAAATACATCGCCGCCATCGCATTTGCGGTGTTGCCCTGCATGATTTCCTCGGGTGTCAGCGGCACCGGCTCGAGGATACGGCCGCCATCGCGCGAACCATTGTAGAATGCCTCGCGGTGTTCCTCGGGGATGCCGAGCATGTCGCAGATGATCGTGACCGGCAGGCGGAACGCGAAATCCGCGATCAGGTCCATCTTGCCTTGCGGAATGATGCGATCGAGCGTCTCGTCGACGACGTGCTGGATGCGCGGCCGCATGTCCTCGACCCGGCGCGCGGTGAAGGCCTTGACGACAAGGCCGCGCAGGCGGGTGTGGTCGGGCGGATCCTGCTGCAGCATCCAGTGGCTCATGCTGCGGAAGACCGGCTCCTCCATGATCTTCGGACCGTAGCGGCGGATCGAGCGCTCGGCAAAATCCTTGCCGAACCGCTTGTCGCGCAGCACGAGGCTCGCCTCGGCGTGCCGGCTGGCGACGAAGGCGCCGTGCACATTGACATGCATCGGATCGAGGCGGCGCAGCCGCTCGTAATACGGATAGGGATTGCGAATGAATTCAGGCGCCAGTGGATTGAAAAGCGGCTCGCCGCTCGCCGGCTGAACTTGCTCGTTCATGGTGACCTCCTTCGCTCGCTACGCCGGTGCATGCAACCTGGCGCGCCCTGGTGTCATCCTCAAGACCGCATCATCACGGATGCGGCTGTTCTGGTTCTGTCGAATGCAACTCGATACACTCTTGTATCGAGTTGCATTGTGCCCTAAAATGCGCCGATGTCAAGGGTTCGAACCAGACCGACACGGGACGACACCTGCGAGAAGCTGTTCGAGGCGGCGGCGCGGGTGTTCGAGGAACAGGGGATCGGCGGCGCCAGCATCGAGGCGATCGCGGCCGCGGCGGGCTTCACCCGCGGCGCTTTCTATTCGAATTTCAAGAGCAAGGACGAGCTGATCTTCGCGATGCTTGAGGATCACGTCGAGCAATCGATCCGGCGCAATCTCGATTTGCTCGCCCGGCACAACAACCTGGCCGACTTCCTCGAGGCGCTGCGCACCATGGACCGCAGCCGGCAGGATCCGCTCGGCCGCTCCCCTCTCCTGCACATGGAGATGATCCTGTTCGTGGCGCGCGCCGAGAAGCGCCGGCCCGAGCTCGCCAAGCGTCTGCGCGCGCGGCGCAAGCTGATCGCCGACATTGTCACGACTGCGCAGAAGAACAGCGGCAGGAACGGTAGACTCGATCCGGATTGGACCGGAGCGATCGTGCTGGCGCTGGAAGATGGTTTCCGACTGCACCGCCTGATCGATCCGGAAACCACCCCCGCCGACAGCTGCCTGCGCGCGATCACCGACCTGCAGCGCGCGATCGGAGTTTCGTCGGCCTGACGCGTCAGGCCGCGCTTGCGACCTTGTGCATCTGTCCGGCGACGGCGCGGACCTTGCGGGGCGAGGCCTGCCAGATCGCGAATGCCGACAGCAGGCTGACGGCGATGCCGAGCAGGAAGGCGCTGGTATAGCTGCCCGACAGATCATAGAGCTGGCCGGTGATCCAGGGGCCCGCTGCGCCGCCGGCGAGCGCGGCCAGCATCACGGTGCCGAAGATGCTGCCGTAATGCTTGCCCTGGAAGATCTCCAGCACGACCGGTCCCATCACGGATGTCAGGCCATAACCAAGCGCGCCCTGGGTGAAGACCATGAGATAGATCAGCGCCATGTTGGGCCAGTATTTCAAGGCGGCGAGCGCGGCGAAGCAGATCACGAAGCCGAAGCAGGAGATCGCCCACACCCATTCCCGGCCGATGCGATCGGAGAGATGCCCGAGCCAGATCTGGCCGGGAATGCCGAGCAGGCTGACGACGCCAAGCGCCCAGACGCTGACGCTGGAGCTGAAGCCGATATCGAGCAGGAATTTGGTCTGATGCACCTGCACCGCGTACCAGATGTACAGGCCGCAGAAATAACCGATCGCGATCCACCAGAACCGCGCGGTGCGCAGCGCACGCGAGAGCGTCCAGTCGGTGCCGGCCCACACCGGATCGACGATGTTCGACGCCGGCCTGGCTGACGTCGCCGTCGGCGCGGCATCGCCGTCCGGCTGCAGGCCGATGTCCTCCGGCCGCTTGTGCAGCAAGAGATTGATCGGCGCGAGCACGACCAGCACCACGATCCCCATTGCGGTGCAGGCGGTGCGCCAGCCGGTGTGCTCGATCATGTGCTGCACCCACGGCAGCAGCGTCACCGAACCGATGCCGACGCCGGCGAAGGCGAGCCCGATCGCAAGTCCGCGGCGGCGGAGGAACCAGTTCGGCACGAACAGCGATTGTCCGGAATAGCCGAGGCAGACGCTGCCAGCGCCGACCAGCACACCGATCGTGAGATAGAGGTGCCAGGGCTGCGTCGTCAGCGGCGCCAGCAGCAGGCCCGAGCCCATCAAGAGCACACCAAGCTCCATCACCGCGCGCGGACCGCCGCGGTCCATCAATCGGCCGATCAGCGGACTTGCGATCGCCGAGGCGACAAAGCCGAACGAGAAGGCGCCCGCCGTGATGCCGCGCTCCCAGCCGAATTCCGAGATGATCGGCGGATAGAACAGCGAGAACGCCGTACGCGCGTTGACACCGATCGCCATGGTGACGAAGGTCACCGCGACAATGATCCAGCCATAGAAGAAGGGAAGTCGCATGTGGGTTTTCGTTGCCAGGGTCAGAGGACGAATACCTGTTTCAGCCCGTGCCCGCTGACGGTCAAGTCCCATGGACCGACAAAGTGGCACCAGCCCGCGTCAACTCGCTCAATGAACGGTGCAAATTGTGTGAAGCAATTCATAGACAGTCAGGCCTGACGCGGCAGACTTGCGCGCGATGTCAACCACCTCGGCCATGCCAGTGACTTTCTGTTATCTGCGGGAATTCCGACCAGGCTCGGTCGGACGACTGGCAGCACCGGATACAACGATGGCAATCACTCCGACAGTACCGCCGCGCTCCCGGCCAAACTCGCCCATGATCGGCGGCAAGCGGGAAAACACCATTTCCTGCATTGACGCAGATCAATGGTGACGAGTTTTCGCCGCGAGATGATCCAGCCATGAAGTCGAGGGACGCATTTGCATCGCATGCTCAAGGCGCGAATGCCGCTTGGTCCGCACCCGGCCCACCCGTTGGAGGCATCGCGCTTGCGCGTCCGCCTCCTCAAAGGTTGCAAACATCATACTATACCAGTCCACTCGGTTGGCACATCCCTGCCGGATGAAGTCTTCCTTTATGACCTTGATGAAGATATTCTTTTCGCGTTGAGGTCTTTTCCTTTGTGCCGGATTTTAGTCGCTTATCAGTAAAATTTGCAGAAGTATCAATAATATGATGACCCCATCGACGCCGGAAGTTCGACGACGTCTTGCGGCAATCCTAGCGGCAGATGTGGTCGGGTATACGCGCTTGATGGAGGCGCACGAGGAAAACACGCATACCCGTCTGATGCAATTGCGCTCGGAAATCCTCGACCCGGGTGTCACGGCGCAAAACGGAAGGATCGTCAAGAATACCGGCGACGGCTTCCTTGCAACATTCGATACCGCGCGCGACGCAACGCGGTGTGCTCTCTCACTCCAAGAGGCTGTTGCCGTGAATACAGCCGGGATGCCCGCTGACGAGCGCATCAGCTTTCGCATAGGGCTGAATGCCGCGGATATCATCGTTGAGGAAAATGACGTCTATGGCGAGGGCGTCAACATCGCGGCGCGTCTTCAGAACTATGCGCAAGCGGGCGGCGTCGTGATTTCGGGAGCCGTTGCGGAGCAGATCGGCCGGGACCTGGACGTCAGCGTGATTGATCTTGGCGATCTGCATCTTCGCAACATGGGCCGGCCTGTCCGCGTATATGCGCTCCACCGATCCATGCAGCCCGCGAAGCTTGTTGGCGAAGCCCCGGTAGGCTCGGAACCTCGCCCCTCGATTGCCGTTCTGCCGTTCCGAATGAACCTGACCACCCCGGAAGAGGGGTATTTCGCTGATGGTGTCGTTGACGACATCATTCGCGGCCTTGCCGGGCTCAAGGAGCTTTTCGTCGTATCACGCGGATCCAGCCTCGGCTTCAGCGGCCGCAACGTCGACGTGCGCGAAATCGGGCTCCGGCTCGGGGTTCGTTATGTCCTCTACGGGGGGATTCAGAGGACGATGACCTCGGTCCGTATCGTGACCGAACTCAGCGACGCCGAGTCGGGCGAAGTCATTCGCTCGGACTTGCATGAAGGCGACCTTCGCGAACTCTTTGCGCTTCAGGATCGGATAGCCATCAACGTTGTAAGACAGATCGCGCCGCAGGTTCGCGAGCGTGAGCTTATGCGATCGATGCGGAAACATCCGCAGAACCTCACCGCCTACGATCTCGTATTGCAGGCGCTCGATCTGTTGTACCGGATGGACTACGATTCCTTTTCCAAGGCACGCGGCCTGCTCGAGCAAGCCATTTCACACGATCCAAATTTTTCGTTGGCCTATTCCTACGTCGCGCTGTGGTATGTGTTCCGGATAGGGGAAATCGGATCGCCGGATCCCGAGGGTGATGTCATCGCCGGCGCCAGATACGCCAAGGAGGCGATCGATCGAGGCGGCGACGATGCATTCGCGCTGGCGGTGTATGGTCACGTCCAGTCGTTCTTGCTGCATGACTTTCAGAGCGCAAGGAAAGCGCTCGACCGCGCGATTGCCGCCGGCCCAAGTTCGGCCATGGCCTGGACCATGGCGAGTGCTACATCCGGCTTTCTTGGCGATGGCCCAGCCGCCGTCCGCCAGGGTGAGCAGGGAGTCCGGCTCTCGCCGCTCGACGCGCGCTCGTTCTGGCACGAAGGGCTGTTCGGCCAGGCTCACTACGTGGATGGCGACTATGAGCAGGCGCTGGAGTGGGTGCGTGGCGCACTGAACCGCAACGGACTTATTCGCTTCAATCATCGTCTGCTCATCGTCACGCTTGGTGCCTTGGGCCGCCGTGAAGAAGCAGCGGAGGCGGCCCGCCGCTACCTGGAAATTCAACCCGGATTTCGCATTTCGTCCTACGCGCCACACTGCCCGTTTCGTGGCGGTGCATTGGAAACCTGGCTCGGCCACCTGCGATCGGCGGGGCTTCCTGATTGACTGGTATTGCTGACGGCAACTGCCGAGAGAGGGAGAGACGTCGATGACAGGCAACACAGGTAACACGGGCAATACCGGAAACACCGGCAACACCGGCAACACCGGAAACACCGGCAACATTGGAGGGGGTGGCTGGTTTATTTCAGACCGCGTTGATTTGCCATTCGTCACGAGGCTCGACCCCTCGGGCACAGCCGAGCTTGGCAGCCTGCGACGGACGCCGCCGACGTATTTCGGCAGCCGACAATGGTCTGCAAACTGGTATGCGTGGCGTGTCCTGCATCAGTTCATCGCCAATGTCCCCACCTGGGCGGCCACCATCGATGCTGACGCCACCTTCACGCAAATTCGGGGCGACCTGATCGCCAATTATGCCGCCCAAATCGACAACCTCGTGCTTGCCGCGCGGGATGAACGGCCGGATGCCATGGGCGCGATCCTCTCGCAGGACGTTGAATTTTTCTCGGATTTTCTCGCCGTGCTGACCGCCAGGCCTGGTTCGCATCCGCAAACCTGGCGCCTATTGAATATCGCGAGTTTGATTGGGTCCTTTGCTGCATTGTATTTCAAGGATAAGTACGATTTGCCCCGGCCGTCGCAGATTTGTCCCGCTTTGCTGCCGCCGATCCAGGTCCCCGGTCACTCGTCCTGGCCCAGCGGGCATTCGACCCAGGCGCATTTTATGAAGAACTGCATGCTTCGGGTGTTCGCCGCAACGACAATGTCTGGGGCCGACCAGGGCGTATGGAAGTCCGACCTGTCGATTCTGGCGGATTCGATTGCCCGAAACCGCGAGATCGCCGGTGTGCACTATCCGAAGGATTCAGAAGCCGGCGCCAGAATCGCCGATCTGCTGGACACCGTCATTCTGACGCCAACCACCGTGCTGATGTTTGACGCCGCAATCACGGCTGCCGCAGGCGAATGGCAATGAGCAATCAGGATGGGCAGAGCCCCACATACGACGTCGAAGGCGCGACGAAGGTCATCAAGGATTCGACGACCAGCGTTCTTCCCCCCACCGGCTTTCGCACTTTGGTGGCGTCGCAGGACGAGCTGAAGGCGCTCGGTTTTCCAAGACGACCGGACCCGGCGCGTCAGCCGGCCGAGTATGCATTCTGGCAAAAGATGTTTAGTCCGACGGTGGCCTTCGAGGCCTTCGATTTCCGGGTGCGTTCCCCGGTCACTGCGGGCCTCCGCAGATCTTTCGCCCAATCGCCGCGGCGGGAAAGCAGCCTCAACTGGTCCGGGGCCTACATCACGCCGAGGGATGGCACCATCTTCTCGTCGATCTGGGGCAAGTTTCAGGTTCCAACACCAACCCGGCCGGCCGGCGGCCTGGCCAGCGAGACGTATCACAGCTCGACCTGGATCGGCTTCGATGGACAACGCCGGTATTACAGATCGACCTTGCCGCAAATTGGCACCGCGCAGAACATCGACCCAGCCACGGGCGCGGGCAGCCCGACGACGTCGTTCTTCGCGTGGTGGCAATGGTGGGTAAGGGGCGACCCGGCTCAAGCTTTTCCCGTAACGCTTGTGTCGCCGAAGGTTCATGCCGGCGATCTGATCATGTGCCTCATGCAGGTAGCGCCGGATCGCACGGGTGTGTCGTTCGTGATCACGAACCTTACGACCAGTCGCTCCGTACAGTTCTTTCAAACCGCACCCCTCACCCATCTTGGGCAGCCCTTCAAGATTCCCGGCGCAACGGCGGAATGGGTGATGGAGAGGTCGGCCGCCCCGGGAAATCCAACCCCCTTGCAGCTTCCAGACTACGGTACGGTGGTTTTCCACGACTGCGGCGCGTCGGCGATCAACACGGATACCGGAGCGATGGTGGAGCGCAATCTCTCCGGCGCGAGGCTCATCGACATGCATGTCGTGAAGGAGAAGGAGAAGCCGGAAAGAACCGAGAAGCCCTCCATCGCGAAGCCGATCGGTTCGACGGAGTTTCTGACGCACTTCCGCTAGCTTACCCCAACGCGTGGCTTTCATGGCCGAAATAGGCGCGCTCGAGCCGGTGCGCGAGGTCGCTCTCCCCGGTCGGCGCCTCCAGCGCGATCGCGCCCTGCACCAGCGCGTAGACGCGATCGGCACAGGCGAGCGCCTTCTCCAGCAACTGCTCGACCAGCAGCACAGAGGTGCCCTGCTCGCGCAGCCGGCCGATGACGTTGAGGACCCGATCGACCAGCACCGGCGACAACCCCGCGGACGGCTCGTCGAGCATCAGGAGCCGCGGTCGGCGGACCAGGCCCTGCGCCACCGTCAGCATCTGCTGCTGCCCGCCCGACAGCGCGCCGCCGCGTTCATGCCGCTTCTCGGCGATCTCGGGAAAGAACGCCAACGCCTCCTCGATCCGCACGGCGCGCTCGGCGCGCGGCAGGTCATAACCGGCGAGCAGCAAATTGTCGGTCACCGAGATCTGCGTGAACACGCGATGTCCCTCGATCACATGCACGAGCCCGGCCCGCGCGGCATCGCGCGGCGTCGCGTTGGTCATGTCGCGGTCGCCGAACCGGACCCGCCCGGCAGTGACCGGCAACAGTCCGGACATCGCGCGCAGCAGCGTGGTCTTGCCGGCACCATTGGGCCCGAGCAGCGCCACGACCTCGCCGGCGGCAATCGTGACGTCGATGCCGTGCAGCACACGGATCTTGCCGTAGCCGGACTCCAGCCCATTGACCGCGAGCAACGGTTCAGCCGCCGAGATAGGCACTGACGACCTCCTTGTGGACACGAATCTCCGCCGGAGTTCCCGCCGCCAGCGTCCGGCCCAGATTGAGCACGGTGACCTGGTGGCAGATGTCGAAGATCAGATCGGCATGGTGCTCGACCAGCAGCACACCGGTGCCGCGACCGCAGACCGCCTTGATCAGGCCGGCGAGCCGCTCGATCTCGTCATTGGAGAGACCCGCGGCGGGCTCGTCGAGCAGCAGGAAGTCCGGATCGAGCATCAGCGCCCGCGCGATCTCGATGAAGCGCAGCTCGCTGTGCTGCAGGCGATCGGCGCGTATGTCGGCGAGCGCCTCGAGGCCGACGACGCCAAGCAGCGCGTGCGCCTTGGCGGCGAGCAGACGCTCGTCGGCACCGTTGCGCGGCAGTGCGAGCATCGCCTCGACGAAATTGGCCTGGCCCTCGATCGAGCCGCCCATCATGACGTTCTCCAGCACCGAAGCTTCGCCGACCACGCGCGGCGTCTGGAAGGTGCGCGCGATGCCGCACGCGGCGCGCTTGACCGGCTGGCCCGCGGCCAGGACTTCGCCGCCAAGCGTCATGGTGCCGGCTTTGGCGGCATAATAGCCCGAGATCACGTTGAGCGTCGTGGTCTTGCCGCTGCCGTTCGGTCCGATCAGCCCGTGGATCGCGCCGGGCGCGATATCGAGATCGAGACCGTCGATCGCCTTCACATTGCCGAAGCTCAGCGCGATGCCGCGCAGTTGCAGCGTCTTGCCGCCGTCCCTGCGGCGCACGATTTCGGAGAGTGCAGCGGGGCGCGGAACGATGGCGCGGTTGCTGGCGAGCGGACGGCGGTTGCGAAAATCGAGCAACGCCGCGATGCCGCCCGGCATCACCAGCACGATCACGAGCAGCAGCACCGCGTAGAGGAAGGTCGACCATGCCGCGAGCGGCGCCGCGATCTCGGGCAGGATGGTCAGGATGATGGTGCCGAGCATCGGGCCAAGGATCGAGCCGCGGCCGCCGATCAGGATCGCGATGAAGAACAGCACCGAAAGATCGAAGGTGAACGCATCGGGCGTGATGTAGGTCTGCAGGGTCGCGAACAATCCGCCGGCGATCGCCGCCAGCGCGCCGGCGAACAGGAAGATCGCGATCAGCATTTTCGGCTTGGAGATGCCGCTGGCCTCGGCGGCGACCTCGGCGTCGCGCACCGCGATCAGCGCGCGGCCGAAGCGGCTGCGCGCGACATTGGCGCTCATCCAGGTGGTGACGACCGCGAAGGCGATGCAGAGGGCGTAGAAGCCCCACGGCGTGTTGAACGGTACCGGGAATTCCGGACCGGCAATGCCGATGCCGCCGCCGGTCACGCTCTGCCAGGCCAGCGCGATCTGCGTCACGATGGTCGCAAAGCCGAGCGTCGACATCGCGAAGTAGAAGGTGCGCAGGCGCAGGGCCGGCAGGCCGACGACCACGCCGAAGATCGCGCCGATCAAGCCGGCGATCGGCAAGGCGACGAACACCGGAATCGCCGGCATCACATTGCCGGCAACCAGCACGCTCGTCGTGTAGGCGCCGAGCGTCAGCAGCGCGACATAGCCGATCGCAAGGTGACCGGCAAAGCCGACCACCAGATTGAGGCCCGACACCAGCACCCAATAGATCGCCATGCGGGTGCCGATCAGCACCCAGTAATCATTGCTGACGAACGGCAGCAGCACCGCCGCCGCCAGAATGCCGAAGAACGGCAGGACGTGCGGCAGCGCGGCGCGCCACACGCCGCTGTCGGTTCGGGACGGAGTGGCCACGACCGACGTCATCACACCCTCCGCGCTGTCGAAGCGCCGAACAGCCCTTGCGGCGCGGCGAGCAGCACCACGATGAACAGCGTGAACACCGCGACCGAGGAGAAGATGCCGCCGACCAGGAAGTTCGCGGCCTGCTGGAACAGGCCGAGCGCCAGCCCGCCGATGATCGCGCCTCTGTTGTTGCCGAGCCCGCCCAGCGCCACCGGCACGAAGCCGTAGAAGTTGAGCAACGCGCCGTTGGCGAAGAAGGCGAGCAGCAACTGCCCGCCGGAAAACCCGGCGATGCCGCCGACCACGCCGGCAAGCGCGTAGCTCGCGACCCGCAGATTGCGCTCCGGCAGGCCGAGCGCCCGCGCCGCAAAATTATCCTCCGCGATGGCGAGGAACGCGCGGCCGACCAGGGTGCGGCGGTAGAGATATTCAAGGCCGACGATGGTGACGGCGCAGGCGAGAACCGGCAGCCAGAATTTCTCGTCGAGGACACCCTGGCCGAATCCTGCGATGCGTGGGAACGGCTGCGGCTCGGTGCCCCATTTGATCGCGGTGATTTGCTGGATCATCAGCGCGACCGCGAGGGTCGAGAGCACGTAGAGATGCTGGTCGAGGCTCTTGAGCACCGGCCGCACCGCGACGAATTCGGTGATGATTCCGATCACCGCGCAGCAGAGCAGCGTCAGCACGAAGCCGACGGCAATGGGCAGGCCGAGCTTCAGCGTGAACATCGAGCCGAACACGCCGCCCAGCATCGCGAGCTGGCCGGCGGTGAAGCTCATCACCCGCGAGGTCGAGAACATCGTGTTGTAGGTGACGCCGACGAGCGCGTAGATCGCGCCCGCTGCGAGACCGGATGCAAGGATCGAGGCCAGCATCGGCTGCGCCCTCGCCCTTCTATGTATACCCCGGCGCCAGCGCGAAGGTGCCGTCCTTGGCGGTAGAGGCTTCCGACATCACGATCTCTTCGGTCAGATAGCCGTTGTGCTCGGTCGGCGAGAAGCGGTAATTGCCGAAATAGCCGGGATAGGTCGACAGCGTGTTCCAGTACTTGATGATGCCGGCACTGTCGGTCGAGCCGCTTTCGGCGACTGCCTTGGCGATCAGCTCGATGCAATCGATGCCGCCGGCGACCCACCACAACAGCGTGTCGTTCAGCGCGATGTTGGCCTTGGTCAGGCGCGCGACCAGGTCCGCGCTCTTCGGCGGCAGCTTGCCGGCGCCGTCATAGCTGCAGCTCTTGTAGCCGATCGCATAGACCTTCTTCCAGTTCTCCGGCTTGGCGACCAGGCTCGCAAGCTCGCCCGACGCCATCGAGGGATGCCCGACAAAGGGCACGTCCCAGTTCATCGCGGCGCGGGTGTTGAACATGCGCGCCTCCATGCCGGTCGAGACGCTCCACACCACGATCGCTTCCGCGCCGGCATTCTTGGCACGCAGCATATCCGGCGTCATGTCGGGCTGCGTGGCGTCGATATTGGCCTGATAGGCCACCTCGGCGCCGTCCTTCTTGAATGCCGCGACGGAGGCGCCGACCGCAGTGACGCCATAGCCGGTGGTGTCGCCGATCACCGCGACCTTCTTCACCTTGAGGATCTTGAGACAGTAGTTGCGCACGGCATCGTCCCATTGGTTGTTCGACGGCGCGATGCGGAACGCGTTGGGGAACTTGACCGGGTCGATCAGGGTCTCGACGACGCAGGGATGCAGGTCCGGCATCTTGGCGCGCGCCATGATCGGCGTTGTCGCCAGCGCCTCGCCCGAGTTCAGCGGGCCCCAGATCGCATGCACCTTGGCCTGGCTGATCAGCTCCTGCGTGGCGTTCACCGCCTTGGTCGGATCGCCCTGGGTGTCGCGCATCACGAGCTCGATCTTGCGGCCCTTCACCCCGCCGGCGCCGTTGATGGCGTCGACCGCGAAGTTGACGCCGCGATTGAAGCCGACGGTCGGCGCCGAGCTCGGGCCGGTGATCGCCGCGAGACAGCCGATCTTGATCGGTTCCGACTGTGCGATGGCAGGCGCTGGGAAGGAAAATGATGCGGCGCCCAATGCGCCGGCGCTGCCCAACAAAACGTCACGGCGTGACATAGCCATGTGATGCCTCCCTGTTTCCCTCTCGGCGCCCGTCGTTTGTTGCGGGACGTCCGTTCATTGATTGTCCGCGCGCTCAGGGGCCGCGGTTATGCGGGCCAAGTCTGGGCCGGATGCGAAGCTCTTGTCCAGCCCCGCGGACGGCATTGGGCTTCGCCAAACTTTCATGGCCGAGGCCGCCGCGTCCAGTGCTCGGCATTGACCGCGCCGACGGGTATCTCGCCGGCAATGATCTTCGCGACCTGGCGTACCGTCTCCGATGACTGATGCTCGATCGCCTGCGGCGTCAGGCCGCCGACATGCGGCGTTGCGATCACATTGTGCATCTTCGCAAGCTCGGGCGTCGGCATCTGGTCCGGCGCGCGGCCGACATCCATCGCGGCACCCGCGATGCGGCCATCGCGCAGCGCGGCCGACAGCGCCGCCTCGTCGACGAGGTTTCCGCGCGAAAGGTTGATGAAGAATGCGTGCTTCGGCATCCGCGCCAGTGCGGCCTGCCCGATCAGGTTCTCGGTCTGCGCGTTGGCGATCGCGAGACAGACAACGTAGTCGGCGCGTGCCAGCAGATCGTCGAGCGGCAGATGCCGGATCGCCGCATCATCGATCGTTACGTAGGGATCGGCGACCAGCACATTCATGCCGAGCACCTTTGCGATCCCGGCAAGATAGCGCCCGATGCTGCCATAGCCGATGATGCCGATCGTGCTTCCCGCAAGCTGGCGGCCCATCACGACCTCAGGCGACGCGCCCGCATGATAGTCCGCGGTCGCCCGCGAGACGCCGCGCGACAGATCGACCATGAAGCCGAGCGCGAGCTCGGCGACCGACTGGACGAAGCCGGCACTCGCCTGTGTCACCAGCACGCCGGCGGAGGAGGCCGCGGCCACGTCGATATTGCGGATATCGACCGCGCACCGCACAAAAGCGCGCAGCTTCGGCAGCTGCCGAAAGATTGCTCCCGGCCCCTGGGTCATGCGGTCGGCGACGATGATGTCGACATCAGCCGCGGCCCTGACCAGCGCGGCCGCGTCGAGCGCCTCCTCCCCCTCGTGCAACTTGACGTCGGCGACCGCGCGCAGGCCGTTCAGGCTGCGCTCGCCGTAATAATCGCGGCGCATCTGGGGGGTATGGGCGAGCAGCACCTTCACGATCGCACTCCCCTAGTAGCCGAGCGCATGCGGCAAGGCCGTGCTGATCGCCGGTACGAAGGCGATCACCAGCAGGCACAGCAACAGCAGGCCGAGATAGCCCGCGATCGGCTTGATGGTCTGCTCGATCGGCACGTTGCCGATCAGGCAGGCGCCGTAGAGGCCAAGACCAAGTGGTGGGGCAAAGAGCCCAAGCCCCATCGCGATCACAAGCACGACGCCGAAATGCAGCGGATCGATGCCGAGCTTGACGGCAACCGGCAGCAGCAGCGGGCCGAAAATGATCAGCGCCGCGGCGCCTTCGAGCACCGAGCCCATCACCACCAGCACCAGGATCGACAGCAGCATGAACAGCCAGACCCCGTGGCTGCCCGAGATCGCCAGCATGAGGTCGCCGACGGCATGCGGCACCTGCTGCAGCGTCAGGATGAAGGCCAGCGACTGCGCCGCGGCGACGATAAACAGCACCAGCCCCGAACGAACAGCCGACTGCACGAAGCAGTGCGCGAGGCTCTTCGCGCCGAGCTCGCGGAACAGCAGGCTGCCGACGGCGATGGCATAGACCGCGGCGAAGGCGGAGATTTCAGTCGCGGTGGCAAAGCCGCTCTTGAAGCCGAAGAAGATCATGAAGATTAGCCCGAACGAGGCGATCGCGCCGGTCCAGAGTCCCGATACCGCGGCGCGCGGCTCGGCTTCCACGTTCGCGGCGGGACGCTTGCCGAAGATGATCGACACCGCGATCAGCGCCAGCGCCATCAGCGCGGCCGGCAACATGCCGGCGACGAACAGTCCGCCGATCGAGAGGTTGGCGACGAAGCCGAGGATGATGAGGTTGATGCAGGGCGGAATGGTCTCCGCCATGACAGCGGAGGCCGCGAGCAGCGCGACGGCTCCGCCCGGATTCTGCCGCGAGCGGCGCGCCGCCGGGATCAGCACCGAGCCGACCGCGGCAACGTCGGCCATCTTGGAGCCCGAGATGCCGGAGAACAGCACCATCGACATCACCATGACGACGTTGAGCCCGCCGCGCATCCGTCCGACCGCGCGCTGCAGCAGCTCGATCAACCGGACCGACATGCCGTTGGCTTCCATCAGGTAGCCGACCAGGATGAAGAACGGGATCGCGAGCAGCACGAAATTGTCGATGCCGCGCGCCATCTGCTGGGCGAAGATCACGCCGGGCAGCGTGCCCTCGACCCAGATGAAGATCAGCGCCGCCAGCGCCAGCGCAAAGCCGATCGGCAGTCCGCCGAACAAGGTGAGGAAGAAGCCGATCAGCATCAACGCCTGCGACGACAGCACGGACGATGGCGCCAGCGCATCCCAGGCGAGATACAGGCCGACGATGACGGCGGTCGCGACGATGGCTGCCGCCATGTCGCGCAGCGGCCGGCCACAGAACGTCTCGAACGCGAAGATCGTCATGAACGCCGCGCCGATCCCCATCGGATAGAACGTCCATTCCAGCGGCAGGCCGGAGCCGGAGGTCTGGCCGGTGGTCAGCCAGCCCATCTTGACGGCGTTGAACGCAACATAGCCGGCGATGATGGTGACGAGCAGCGCACCGACCGCGTCGACCATCCGCCGCAGGGCGTGCGGCAGCATGTTGACGAAGAAGGCGACGCCGAGATTCTCGCTGCGCGCGAGCGCGCTCGCGGCGCCGAAGAAGCTCGACCCGACCATCAGGCCGCGGGCGACGTCGTCGGACCATTCGACCGGCGCATTGAACAGGAAGCGGGCCAGCACCGAGACGCAGACCACCACGAGATCGGCGGCAAGCAGGAGCGCGGCGATCGCGTCGCTGACGGCGAGCAGCGGCGCCGTGATCCGATCAGCGCTGCTTCTCGCCTCGACTGCGGCCACTGACATGCGCCGACCTCAGGCCTGCGTGGCGCGGATCAGGTCGACGACGGCCTTGGCCTCGGGCCGCGCCTTGATGAAATTATCGGTCTGCGGCAGCACGCGCTTGCGGAACGCCTCCTTGTCGCATTCGACGACGGTGACGCCCTTCTCCACCAGCGCCGCCAGCGCCTCCTTCTCCACCGCAAGACCGTGCGCGCGGGTGTCGGTCGCGGCCTTGTTCGCCGCGTCGAGAAAGCCTTCGCGCAGCTTGGGAGCCATGCGGTTGAAGCTGGTGTCGCTGAAATACACCGCGAGCGGCGAGAAGATGTGCTGGGTCAGCGCATAGTGCTTCGCCGTCTCGTAGAACTTGCTCGCCAGGATGGTCGGCGGATCGTGTTCGAGGCCGTCGAGCACGCCGGCCTGCAGCGCCGTGTAGATCTCGCCGAACGCCAGCGGCGTTGCGGCGGCCCCCATCAGCCGCAGGCACTCGGTGATGATCGGATTGGGCAACGTGCGGATTTTCAGGCCGGCGAGATCCTCCGGCGTCTTCACCGGCTTCTTCGCCAGCACGCTGCGCGCGCCGAAATTATAGGCCCAGCCGATGATGTGAATGCTGGCGCCCTTGAGCAGCGCAGCCTCGATCGGCTTCGCCGCGCCGGCGTCGAACGCCTTGGTCTGCTGCTGGAAGCTGGTGAAGAGGTAACCGAGGTCGAAGGTGCCGACCAGCGGCACGAGATTCGCCGAGATCGACGAGCCCGACACCATCAGGTCGATCACCCCAAGCTTTACCGAGTTGATGACGTCGATCTCCTGGCCGAGCTGGTTGTCGGGGAAGAAGGTGACCTCGATCTGCTCGCCGAGCCCGTTCGCCTTCAGGCTCTTGACCAGATTGTCGTAGTAGACGCGGCCATTGGCATATTTGGGATCGTTCGGAAGCGACGACGAGCATCGCATCTTCATGGCCGCGGCTTCTGCGCGGCCGATGATGGCAGGCGCGGCGGCAAGCCAGGCGGTCGCGGCGACCGACGACTGCAGCACAATGCGGCGGCTCACGCGGTTCGACGTCATGATGGTGCTCCTCCCCGGGAACGGATCTTTTGTTGTGTTGGCCGCCCGCTTGACGGCGCGAGCTTGGCAGCCGATTTGTCATAATGTATGACAAAACGGACACGGTTGTGCAAGGGCGCGGCTCGGCGGCCGCGCAGGCTGCAACCGCAGCGAGGCCCACGATGTTCCAGACATCCAACGCGTTGCGTCGGAGCGTACACAGCCAGGTCACCGACCGCGTCGGCAGCAGCATCGTGCGCGGCGAGATCGGCGTCGGCGAGACGCTGCCGCCGGAAATCCGGATCTGCGAGATGATGGACGTCAGCCGCACCGTGGTGCGCGAGGCGATCCGCACCTTGACCGGCAAGGGCCTAATCGAATCCCGAACCAAGAGCGGCACGCGGGTCCGGCCGCCAGAGCAGTGGAATCAGCTCGATCCCGACGTGCTGCGCTGGCACCTCGAGAGCGCGGAGATCGACCGTTATCTGGCCAAGCTGTTCCAGCTGCGCGCCGCGGTCGAGCCGGCCGCGGCGGCGCTCGCGGCGAACCATGCCGAGGAGGTCGACGTCGCCCGCATCCGCGCCGGATGCGACGGCATGGACGCGGCAAAGACCAATGAGGAGTTCGTCGCTGCCGACATCGCGTTCCACCAGGCGATCTATTTCGCCACCCGCAACGAATTCTTCTGGCCGATCGCGCAGATGTTCGAGATCACCTTGCGCCAGAGCTTTACGATCGCAGCGCCGGGCTCGCACCGTCCGCGGGCGCTGCGCGAGCACCGCGCAGTACTGGACGCGATCGCCGCCGGAGATGCGGAGGCGGCGCGGGCGGCCACGGTCGTGCTGCTGACGAACTCCGCCGACGACCTGGTGCGAATCCGCGGCCGGGAGTTCGAGACGCCACGTCCAGCCAAGCGCCGATGATGTTGGTGACTGCGGTCGTGATGAGCTCACTGCTTCCACATGGTCGTCCTGGCGAAAGCCAGGACCCATAACCACCGCAAGTGGTTGCGACCGGGATCGTGGCCCCAGCGTCGCGCAAGACCTGACATTTGGGGTAATGGGTCCTGGCTTTCGCCAGGACGACATCGAATATGGGGCGCGACCTACATCCCAATCGTCGTCCCGGCGAAAGCCGGCAACTGTTATGTTGGTTTGGTCTGCAGGTACGGCTTTCGGTCTCGCATCATGGCATTGAGGACCGTGAGCAGCTTCCTGGCGACGGCGATGAGGGCGAGCTTGGCTGGTTTTCCGGCCTGTCGCAGCCGTGCATAGAAGGCCTTGAACGGATCAGCTCTGCGAACTGCGTTGAGGGCCGCCATATAAAGGGCGTCACGAACGCGCTTTCGGCCGCCCGCAATCTTGCGCTTGCCGCGGAAGGCGCCGCTGTCGACGTTGAAGGGAGCAAGGCCAGCGAGCGCTGCGAGTTGTTTCGGTCCGACCCGCCCGAGTTCCGGCATCTGCGCGATGAGCTGCATGCAGGCCACGGGGCCCACGCCGGGCAGCGAACGCATTAACTTCGCATCGTCCGCGATCTCCGCTTCGGCTTTAATCAATGCGCTGATGTCGGCCTCGATCTCGGCGATCTCGCTGTCGAGGACCTCGATGAGGCGGC